>NZ_CP012200.1:1634350-1961221 GCF_001484685.1 Thermococcus sp. 2319x1
AAATCTTCTTTGCTTCCTGTTCTCCTTCTGATCTTTTTGCTTCTATAAGGGAGTTCGCCTTTTCTTGGGCTTCTTTTAGAATTTCCTCCTCAATTTTTTTAGCCTCTTCCTTTGCACGGTTTATTATTATCTTTGCATCTTCTTTTGCCTTTTCAATTCTTTCTTCGGCTTCTTTCTCGGCGTCCACAATTTCTTTAATGATCATTTCCATGAGAAGCCCTCCGATGAATTTAGTGAAAGTAACCGGTACAAAAGTAGTGTTAAGTAAACGCTTTAAATAATTTATGCTCAAAGGTGCACAAAGGGGGACAGAAAAGATGAAAATTTTTGCATAAATGATAAAACAATAAAAGAGATTCAAGGACTAATTTAGATATAATTCAACTTTGCTCTCCGCTGCTTTTCTTCTGTTCAAAGATTTTTTTGATTTCGTTTAGAACTGAATTTTTGGCAAAAACAACCACTTCACCCTTTTTAGGAAGTTTCGTATCCCCTGACGGGATTGTTAAGTTCCCCTTTTCGTCGTATATGGCCACTATGAGAGAGTCTTTCGGCAGGTTGAGGTCTTTTACTGACTTTTCTGAGATTTCACTCTCATCATCCAGACGGAACTTAACGATTTCTGCCCCTTCTCTGGGGAACAAAACCCTATCAAAGCCTGGGGTTGTTAAACTCCTAAATATGTAGTTGGCTGCTATTTCCTCCGGGCTTATAACTACATCAAAGTATTTTTTCAAATCTTCGACTCTCTCAAATACCTCCTTATTTTTCGGTTTGCTTATCCTGAGAACTGTCTTTATCTCGGGATTCAGATGCTTTGCGAGAATGCACGCCAATATGTTCGCATCATCCCTTCCAGTTAATGCCGCAAAAGCATCTGCCTGCTTCACGTTGGCCTCTTCTAAGGTCTTATGGTCTGTAGCATCCCCTTCGATTACAAGACCGTTAATAAGGAAAGAGAGCTCTTTGGCTCTCTCTTTGTCTATGTCAATTATTGTAACGTCATGCCCCTCATTCTCCAGCATCTTGGCCACAAGGTATCCAACCCTTCCGGCACCCATTATTACAATAAACATCCACTTTCACCTCTCCTCGCTGAGGAGCACTTTTGCGATTTCAGCATACGCTGGCCTTGTTATCAATATTCCAATGAGCACTCCAAGTATTGTGGTGAAGGCAAAGCCCCTAAGTCCACCTACAAAGAACTTGAAGAGAAAGCTCATTGCGACTATTGTGGTGGTTGCTGATGCCCAGATAACGAAGAACGCCCTTCCCATTCTTTTCAGTACTCCACTCCTCTTTGTGATTTTTTCTCTCTTTCTTCCACCCAAGAGCTCGTCTGTTATGACTATTTGCTGGTCAACTCCAGTACCTATGGCTGCTATTATACCCGCTATACTTGGCAAATCGAGGTTCCATCTTATCAATGCTGCAACTCCCAAAATCGCAATGACCTCACTCAAACTTGTAAGCACTACTGGAATAGCTATCTTCGCCTTTCTGTAGTGGAGATAGACTATTAGTCCAACCACCAGCAAAGCCACTATTCCAGCTTGTACTACTTGCTTTCTAAACTGCTCTCCCAAGGTAGGAGGGATGTAGTTGACTCCCTCTACAAAAACCTTCACCGGAAGTGATCCACTCCTCAACACCACTGAAACGACCTGAGCCTGTCTCATTGCCGCAATGTCTTCTTTAGACCCCCCAATTGAAATTGCCAATTCGGTGTGTGGTTCTCCGGTGGTGAGCCCTTCTTGAAGTCTATACGGCCCATAAAGACCCAACATCCTCCTTATAAATTCGTCTGCAGCCTCTCCAGCCCTTGGTTCTCTCTTTTCAACTTTTATTCCCAAGTTATTCAAGGTTGATTCTAGCCCTTCATTAACGCCAACAAGGATGACCTTCTCTTTCCCTTGGGCAAGCTTGGCTATTTCCTCGGCACTCTGATTTTTGTATGGGACTACGTCAATATTAAAGGCTTCCTTAAGTCTCTGCGGTAAAGGCTTTGCATCAGGCACAAACTGAAATTCATTTGAGTTCATTAGTGTGTATATCTCTTGTGAGACTATCAAAGTTGAATTTACCGGCGGGTCGAGAAAGATATCCACGGGATAACCTACTTTTCCCAGTGCTAACTGTGCAAACTTTTCCGCGGCTTCTTTAGATATTGAAAATGGAACAATCCAAGCTCCCTCTCTAGGCTCGTAGCTTACCTGATCCACCCTCTTTATGTCAGCGCCAGTTGCAAATATGACGCCATTGAATTCAGCGTAGAAAACACCCTGACGGTTTATGGTGTCTATAATGCTGTTTGCCTCCTCTTCCGTGACATTGGCAACTCTTACTTTTATTATTTGATCTCCCCATGGCTCTAACGTGATATCTTTAACTCCAAGGGTGTTCAATCTATTCTCAAGGGAAATCCTAACCTCCTCCATAGTTGACTTATCAACAGGTTTTTCAAGCTGTACAGTTATTTCAACGCCTCCACTTATGTCCAAACCATAGGTAATCCCCTGGGCGATTATTGTTAAAATAGACCCCACAACAACAAGTATAAGCAAAAGCACTCTGCCGTTCAAGAGGAGCTTCTTTAGATTCATCTTCTCTCACCCCTTTGTATGTACCATCTTAGCACTCCAGCATTGAGTATCCATGTGTTCATGAAATCAGCCAGCAATCCAAAAATCAGTACAACGGCTATCGCATCTATGACTTCTGCTTGGGAGATTACCCACAATGAAGCTAAAGCTCCCAACGTGGTTGTGCTCATAGTAAAGCCCGTAGAGACAGCTGAAAAATAAGCCTCCTCTACGGTGTCTTCCTTTCTTCTCAGAAGCTTGGTGGTGAGGAGTATGTTGCTGTCAACGGAATAACCTATAAGCATTAACAGAGCAGCGATTGTGGCTTGAGTTAGTTCCAAACCAAAGATGCTCATCAAGGCGAGTGCTATTACCATGTCTGAAAGAGCCGAGAATATTACGGTCAACGAAGGTACCAAAACCCTAAAGAACAAAAACACAACAACGGCCATCCCCAGAAAGGCTAGAGAAACTGCTTTCAAACTTTGTTCTTGAGCCGTTTTTGATAAACTGGGCCCAAATTGGGTCTGTGAAATTGCTGCACCGGGATATTTTGACTTTATGAGTTCGATTATTCTTTGTACGTTAACACCGGTGGACGCCCTTACTTCCACTCTTGTGTCCCCAGTAATGCTCTTAATTTCCCTAACCGTCACATCAAAGTTTTCCGCCTTCAATAAGCTCTCAACGTCCTTTGCATTTGCATTTCCTCCATGAATGCTTATAACCACTCCTCCCTTAAGATCTGTCCCGAGGGTTGGAAAATGGATCACCAATATTAAAAGTGCCACGAGAAAAACAATCAATGGATAAGTTATCATTTTTTTAGGGTCTGCAGTTGCAAGTTTTTTGAGGATATTTTCGAGCATTGTGTTCACCTCTATGGATTTTTAATGTACTGCATTAGTCTTTTTAGATACTCCACCGTAGCATTTAAAAATCTATTCAATGGCCATTATAAAGAACAAGTTTTAAAACCTGAGGTGGATAACTAAAGTAGGTGATGCTCGTGGACACCATTGGATATCACTACGTGGTTGAAGCCTCAGGATGCGATCCAGAGGTTCTAAAAGACCCAAACAAGATAAGAGAGATTTTCTTAGAGGCAGCAAAAGTAGGAAACATGGAAGTTAAGGCGAGCTACTTTTTTAGGTTCTCACCGACTGGAGTTAGCGGAGTTGTTATTGTTGCCGAGAGCCATATTTCCGTTCACACATGGCCGGAGGAAGGATACGCGGCACTGGATGTCTACACATGTGGCGAGAAGGCAGATCCAGAGAAGGCTGTTGATTACATTCTTGAGAAGTTCAAAGCTCAGTACGCTCACGTCTCAGAAGTCAAAAGGGGCATCAAAGAGGAAGAGGGCACATTCACCCACATGATTCTAACATGGGAAGAAAAATTAGACAGAAGGAGCGAGAGATAATCACTCCAGGAGTTTTTCGAGCTCTATCTTTATTTTCTCTATCTTATCTCTGAGGTTCTCAAACCTGATCTTGTACGTCTCAAGCTCCTCAATTCTCTGTTTGAGCTCATTGTTCTCTTTTAAAAGCTCATTGGCTTTTCTTTCAAGTTCCTCTTTTTCTTTTCTCCACTCATCGGCAAGTCCTTTGAATTCTTCAACTTTCTTCTCAAGCTCCAGCTTTTCACGGGTTACCTCATCAACCAGCCTCTCTAATCTGCTGATTTCTTCCTCCTTTGCTTTGAGCTTCTCTTCAAGTTCTTTGATTCTGGTTTCTTCGATAGCTTTGCTCTGCAGCTCCATGATTTTTACTTTAGCCTCTGCGAGCTCTTTTTCAAGCTCTTTCTTTTCCTTCCTGACTTTTTCGAGTTCCGCTTTTGCTGTTTCAAGTTCTTTCTTGAGTTTCTCTATCTCCTCTCTTGCCTTTTCCAGGCTTTCAAGGTCTACAGTTTGCTTCATCTTTTCAAGTTCTTCTCTGACCTTTTCGTATTCAATCCTGAGCTTTTCATACTCTTGCATAAGCCTTTCATACTCCTCCTTAGCAATAACCTCCTTTAAGCCACCCTTTTCAATCATTTCAATAGTTTTGATTAGCTCGTCGAGCTTTCCTTGCTTTATCAGCTCGTAGGTTTCTCTAACAAGTTGTCCCGCTTTGCTTTCTCCCTTGAGGTGTTTTCTTATTGTCTGCTCGGTTCTACCAAGTTCCCTCGCAATCTCGCTTGTTGTCATTCCCGCTTTCTCTCTCGCAATTGCTCCAGCTGCAACTGCCAAGCTGTCGACCCAAGTTAATCTCTCCGCTGGATCCTTGATTAGCTCAATAACCTCCGGCCTAAAGAGCGTTGCAAAGAGAAGAATGCTCTCCAATTGGTGAATCTCCTGCCTTCCAACGGGGTTAAGGGGGATCTCAACTGTCATCGCTATCACCCCCTCAAATCTCCACGATTCCACCTCTCTTCAGAACCTTGTCCGCATAAACTGTTATTCCCTTGTCGGTTATCTCAAATGGATGCCTCCTCATTGAATGACTAGTTCCTCTCATCTTCCACACTATGAGGGAGCGTTTAAGCTCGCCATCGATTTCATCAAGATCGAGCCTTACAATACCATCAACACCGTGCTCTACTCCAGGCCCTCCAAATCCCCTTTCCCCAACGCTAATCTGGCTCACAAATATACTTGTACATCCGGTACCAGCTAAGACCCTCTTGAGCTGAAGGATTATGCTTCTAGCCATGGCGGGCTTGTTTATGTAGAGCGTTGTGACAGAATCAACAACGACCCTCTTGGCGTTGATGTCTTTTATAGCCTGCCTTAACACATCGACGAACTCCCTAATATCGGTTAAATCATGGACTATATACTTCTCATATTCCTTAGATTTCCCGATTCCAGCTGTGAAGGCGTCTACCATGGCAAACATTCCTTGCTCTTCATACGGCTTGACGTCCCATCCAAACTGAGCCATATTTTGCCTCACTTGGACTGGATGCTCCTCAAGAGCTACGTAAATCCCGGGTTCATCCATTTGCAGACCATTCCATAAGAACTGCTGGCTGAATATTGTCTTTCCTGTTCCCGGGCCTCCGCTGAGCAAAACTACGTTTCTCTCCGGAATTCCTCCATGAAGTATCTCATCCATCCCCGGAATACCTGTTTTTACTCTCTTAATCACTTTCTCACCCCCGTAATGGATCTTTATCTGATTTAAGCGGGTTAGAAAGAATAGTGATTTTAGTTACCAATTGGAATTATATGTTGAAGATATTTAAAGTTTACGTTAAAAACTAGCATACTGTCTGTTAGGATAACTACGGTCCTTCTTTTTCTGAAGTAGTGTCAGAAACTTAAACCTGATGTCCCACTGCTTATCCTAACAGTATCATTTTTAGTACTATCATATAACTACTTATTGAGGTGATATTGTGGCCACATATGGATTGTGGTACTTTAAAGCTCAAGATGGGAATTATGAAACATTTTCCTCCGCAGGAACACCATCTCAGCTGAAAGACAGAGGATTTACCTATGCAATAGCTCTGCATTCTGCTGCAAAAGATGAAAATGGAAACTTATTATATGGGAATATTCCGTTTAGTGGATATTCCTACAACGATGGATACCAAGATGGAGCATCTCTTGGAAGATGGATAGATTCGATACTGAAAGGAATCGATTATCTTGTTGTGGTTCCAGTTCTCATTGACAAGAGTAAAACCAGAGGAGTTAGAGGAATTGGGTATGGAGTATTCCTAACGGATATATAGAAATGGAAGTGGATGGGACTATCAACTCATATCCAGACTTAATAAATAAAGCATGTGACTATGTTACAGCACAAAAGAATTCGGTGGTTGGAGATATTTGGCCACAGAGAGCATATTACTACAATGCTAATATAAACAATGTTGATGAGGTGAGGAATCAATGTCCCGAGTGGTAAAAGGCACTGTCTTTGTTTCTATTCTTTTCCTTCTGCTTATCGACTCTATTCCAGTATTGACTGGTTATACTGACAATTTGAAAATCATAAACGCCTATTCTATTGGAGACAAGGTAGCATTCGTGGTTCTCAACACAACATCGAATAAACTTTATGCTCTAACTTACAACGGTCACTCCTTTGAAGTGGAGCCACTTAATTTCACTACATCATATTTAGTGAGACACTGGAACGGCAAGTACTGGCTCCTCCAAAAAGGAAGGCGGGGAACTGTTAGTCTTTACACATACCAGGATGGTGTCCTTAAGCTTATTAGAACTTTTAATGGAGGTAGCTTATGCACGGATAATGACTTAGAGATTAAGTGGAATGGCAGAGAGTATCTTCTAACTTTTATAGAAGCGGGTCCCCATAATGATCCCAACACTGGAGAATGCACTTTCAAGTTTAAAGACTACATCCTGAAAGATGAAAACCTAGTACCCCTTAATGTCACTGGGCGGGAAGTCTGGATCCCTGCGCTTAACGCTTGGCTCATTGGGGAATCTTTAGTTGACGAGAATGGAAAAGTGCTCGGAGAGTACAACTTCAGTAAAACCGGTATATATTCGGTGGGGTTAGCTGTTGATGACGGTAAAACTTTTCTCGTGGTATCTTCAGATGGAGGATGGGTTCGAGTATTCACTATCAGGAACTCTTCACTGGTTTTAATCTACAATCGGAGACTAGAAAAAAGAGAGTTGGGAGAAGGGCCATATCCTCCAAAGGTGTGGATTGGAAAGCCGATGCTTCTTGGTAGAGATTCACATAACGATTTGAGATTCATTGTATGGCTGTTTAACGGCACCGATTTCATTAAGATACATGCATTTGAAGACTATGCGATGCTTTATCCGCTAACTACCTCGAATAGGAGTTACATTCTTTCAAGAATTCCCATCAACATGGGAACCTACATCTTGCTCAATCTATTTGAACTCAGGGGTTTTTCACTTGTTCAAGTTAGTTCCCTAAAAGTCAGAAACAACTACCTTAGAGTGATCAACATGAAGGAATCGAAAGGGTTTTCAGCACCAAAAGTTGAGCCTGGAAGCATGCTTGTAGCTTCTGGGGAAAATTCAGTTTTTCTGTTTAACTCTAGCCATATATTTGACCTTACCTCAAGAGATAGCATTGAGCTTCCGAATGCCCTTAAAAACCATGGATACAGGGTAGCGCTTTGTTGTGGGGGATGGATTGTATTTGATGAGAACAAGATATATTTCTTTAAAAATGACAAATTTAGCGACATAACCCCAGAAATGATTTCAGTATTGTCTGAGAGACCAAAGAGCAACAATTCTTTAATCATGGATATTTTGGGTAGTCTTGTGGCTGTGGTTATAGTAGTTTTCTTGCTGGTTTTCCTAAGAAAAAGCAAATAATAGGCGGCCGACCAAACCTAAAATGAACCCTAACAAAATTATACCAGAAAGCAAACAGAAAAACAAACTAATGGTTTCAGCCTGCATCTTCCCCCTTTCTTTTTCTGAAGTGTTGCTGGCAACTTAAACCTAACGCCCCCTCCGCTTATCCTAACAGTATCAAAAACTACAAAAACACTACTTGTGCCGCCTTATGAATTCCCCAATGTCTGCAATGTTTTTAATGAACTTCTTTTCGCTCTCTGGATTTATAATGCCGAGTCCAAGGATTAAACCTTCTTCATTTAGGATAACAAGCTTTTTGCTCCCCTGCCAGTTGTATTCCTTAACCCCTTTTTTCGGCACGTCTTTGCCGGTTGTGAAAAGAAACGCAGTTTTTGGCTTTAGAACCGCATAGTTCTTCTTAATATCCACAAAATAGAAGAACTCAATATTTGGGCAAAATTTCTCAACAAGGTTTTTGTCAACCTTTATTGTGCCCACAAACGTTCCAAATGCGTAGGGCTTTACCTTTAGGTTTTCTATTTCTCTCCAAACTTCCTCGTTTACCGCATAGACATCCCTAAACTTTCCCTCGACTATCCCAAAGAACTCGTGTTTTAACTCCCCGAACTTTTCAGCTTCCTTCATTATCAAATCAAACTCCCAAGAGGAAGCCCTTCTGTACCTAAGTTCCATTGTTTTCACCGTTCAAAAGAATGCCTAAGCCATCCAAATCAGTTTTTTCAAATTCTTTCTGGAACTTTATTCCGAGTTCTGCTATTTTCTCCTTCGTTATGACCTCTTTCCCTTCCCCAATCCCCGGACAGCTCTCGTCGTAGTAGAGCCAGAGCTTTTCTCCATTGTACTCAAAAGGTTCTTCACCTTCAATGCCAAGCGGCTTGTGGGAGACCATGAAGGGATAGATCTGACAAATTAAGGGATTGTAATTGTGAATTTTACACTTTCCAGTTTCTGGATCGTGGAAAACACACCCAAGATCCCATTCTCTATAGGCCAAGACAAAGCGTATTTTTCCCCCTTCACCAGTTAGAAGGATAAATTCCTGTGGATCATGCCCCCTTCTCATTATGTTCTTTATGTCATGCAAGGTTAAGTAGATAAACCTCCCTCTACAGCAGTCGAGGCAGAATTTGCACTCAAACTTCACATCGCTCTTCAATGGTTTTGGCTTGAATCTCACTTTTTAATCCCTCATAAAAAGCTCTTCCCGAAACTTTTAAATCTCTCGGAAAACAGATGTATGAAAGCGCTTTCTATCGTGGTGGTAATCTTGGCAGTTCTCATGGCTATGTATACCCCTTCTCAGGTAAAACTCAAGGAATTCCAGTTCTCGGAAGTCCCAAATGTTAAACGCCTTTTTGAAAAGTTATGAAATTCTCCAGATCATTTCAATGTACATACCAATTAGGCCAAGTTCAAATGCCACTAAAAATAACGTTGATACATTGAGGCCTTTGATGCTTTCAACTGCAAAATAAGCCAAGAGAATGCTCAAAAGAATTCCAGCCGTGCTTACAGGCGGGTTTTTCTTTAAAATCGCAGGCAATAACATCAAAACTAGCATAAAGTACAATATTACGAAGGGATACTTAGCATATCCAGTTACTAATGCCACTCCACCCAAAAGAACTCCAAAATGGAAGCAAAAATTATGGAAATATCAGACTTTCTCAATACGATCTCCCTCCTCATTCACTTCACTCACTAATGACTCCAATTGTGGGTTTCCCATTTATTGTCCTTATTTGAGGACTTTCACTATGGTGCTGTTTTTCAAGGCTCTCCAAACAACACTTACTGCTCCAGCTGTGAGTGCTACAATTCCGTAGTATCTAAGCAGGAGCTTGTTCCATTCCACATAAATTGATAACAAAATTAGGGATATGCCGACCAAAAGAATAAAGTATGAGAGGTAATTTAAAAACTTCTCCTTCTCCATCTCACCACCACCTTAAGGTCCAGGAATTAAGATTCTTTGTCCACATTTCTGTTCCCATTCCTCACAACATGCCTATGGGAAAATTCCAGCAGCAAGAAGACAGGCTAAACAACTGGCTACATTTCCACTAAGACACGTACCACATGCCCATACATCTCCTCTAGCACACGCTCCATAGCATCCCTCTAACCCCAAGCCTTTGGTGAAAGCCCACGTTGAATACATTTTCATCACCTCAACCATTAGTTTTAGATGGCCGATTTACAAAAACAAAATATATTATTAGCGATATAGGTATCCAAAAAGCTATACTCATTGCAAAAACTAGCAAATCTTTATCGGTCAGTGTCCCTGCAAGATATTTTATCATTGCCATTAAAAGGTACCAGATAACTATAGCAAATGGAGCAAGTGACTTGAATTTAACTGCAAAAGCATAGGAAATAACTCCCACTACGATAAACAAGAAAATTTCCGAAAATGGTTCATTCCTCAGGAAAATTAGAGTTAAGGTAACATACAAAAAGAGCGGAATAAATGCTAACCCTCTCTCCTCTACACCCGTTTTCTTCATCTTAGACCTCCTCCGTTTCTAATTCTGATTACC
Source organism: Thermococcus sp. 2319x1 (assembly GCF_001484685.1). NCBI lineage: Archaea > Methanobacteriati > Methanobacteriota > Thermococci > Thermococcales > Thermococcaceae > Thermococcus > Thermococcus sp. 2319x1. The sequence continues at coordinate 1,644,808 of NZ_CP012200.1, forward strand.
TGCTTTATGGCGATAGTAATCGACGACGGTTTCATATATTGCGACGACTCCTAATAATACCACCCACAGGGCCCCCAATATGACATCTTGCAAATCAAGTCCGTACAAAAAGTCTATTGTCCCAAGAGTAGCAATGTAACTTATGATGCCTGCAATTAACATCCTTACTGAATTATGAAAGCTTGTTTTTCTCTCCAGAATCACGTAAATGATGATAAACATGCCCAACAGTACTGCAGAAAGTGGTGCGAAAAATTTCAAGAAGCTCACGAATTCTGCAACACTTCTTCCGTCAATCATAAACATTACGAAAAGACATGCAGTAATAAGGAAAAAGAAAAACAACATTCTGAGGATCAAAGTCTTTGACGTTATGTTAGCAGACATTCAAATCCCTCCTATGGAGCTACTGATTGACATATTGAACCTTCCTCTAGGCAATCCCTACAAATATCGTAGTAACACCATGGACACAATCCAAGAGAACACGAAAGGCAAGCAACCGGTCCAAGGAGACAAGCTGGACCACAAAGATCACAACACCAAAATACACAATCTGGATCTGGTGAGCTCTGTTCACAGCAAATTTCATAGCATGCTTCGAGAATACCACAGTCTGCATCACTGGAGCATTCGTGAGGACAGGAGCTGAGAATAGTCACTTGTCCGTTGGTACTTAATGCTTGAGTTTTTACAAGAGTTTCATTTACGCCAAACAGGTAGCTTCTTGTCTTGATTCCTTGTACTGGTTTTGAGAATTCATAATAACCTATTACGTGCTTGCCGTCTTTTAATGGGATTCCCATGGCAAGCATTTCAATCCTCTCGCCGTTATAATCTACAATGTGCCTTACTATTCTGACGCTCTTATAGTCAACTTCCCAAGGCTTTGCCAAACTCCTAAGGTCCTTGCTAACGAGGATTTTGTTAAAAACACGCACTGAAGACCAGTTCTCCGGAGCTTTTTCCACAGGCTTGACTTCTCTAAATGGATTCACACAACCTTTAACTTCTGGGGGTTTGGGCTGGCTTACTGCGTAAGCTGCGTACGCTCCAACCAACAACAAAACCACAAGCAAGCTTAACTTCTTCCTCATTCGCCCCCCCCAAGTATGAGGAAATTTTCACAAATAATTAAGCACTCAAAGTATATAAAATTTACCATTGGAAAAAATCAAAAGACAAAAGAAAAAACAGCAAACAACAAAACAAAGTAAAAATACACAACGTTTAGCTCAGGTGTTCAAATGCGCATCAAACTCTTTGCTTTCCACAAAGTTTGCATAGCTCTTCTCAAGCCTCTTGCTCACATATGGGCCGTCCTTTCTGTAGCCGAACTTTCTGTAGTACTCTCTAACGCCAACGCCGCTTATGATGAGCATCTTCTTTACGTCGAACTCTTCTCTCGCTACCCTCTCCGCCTCAGCTAAGAGCTCCCTTCCGTAACCCCTGTGCTGCCACTCGTACTTTGGCTTCCCACCTATTGGAACCAAAGGTCCGTAAACGTGGAGTTCCCTCACTATAGCGGAAGGACAGCAGTTTATCTCTTTTCTATGAGCTTTTTCACTTGGGATTCTAAGCCTGATGAAGCCGATTAAAATATCGTTCTTCACGTCCTCAAAGCTCAGGAATATCTCTTCTCCTTCGCTTGCCTTATAATCCTCTCTCAGCAACTTAATGTGCTCAACCTCTGGTTGAACCCCAAATTTCTGAATCTGATGTCCAACTTCCCTAAAGCGAATCTCCCTCGGCCTTATGCCCCTCTTTATGAGCTCATTGAACACCAGCTGGCCGAGATTGGAATGCTTCACACCAGCTTCAACAAGCTGAACTGGAATATCTCTCTGAATCCTCATGACTCTAACCCATTTTGGAAGGAGTTTGTACACTTCAACAAGCAGCTCGACGGCTTCTTCGGTTGTGTAAGGCCTGTATTTCCCTTCCTTATACCATCTGTAGAGGAGCGTATCCCTCGTGACTAGGGTTGGGTAAATTTTGAGCATATCGGGCCTGAAGCGTTCATCTTCAAAGATTATCTTGAAGGCCTTTAAGTCTCTCTCAAAGTTGCTTCCCGGTAAGCCCGGCATCATGTGGTAGTTTATCTTAAGACCGGCATCTTTGAGAAGCTGAGTGGCTTTTACGGTGTCTTCAACTGTGTGCCCCCTCTTTACTCTCTCATAGATGAAGTTGAAGACCGTTTGAACTCCAAGCTCCACTCTTGTTGTGCCGAGCTTAAGCATTCTATCGATTTGTCTTTCCATAGCCCAATCCGGCCTTGTTTCAATGGTTAATCCCACCATTCTGACCTTTGCCTTCTCGTTCTTTCTCTGCTCTTCCTCAAGGTAATAGTAGCGCTTTGAGTGAGTTCTCTCCCATGCTTTTTTGAAGAGAGGGTCTTCGTCAATTTCACCAAAAAGAACTGCCTTTCTAATTTTCTCTTCAAGGTTCTCGATATCCTTAAAGTAGGGAAAATCGTTCATGGCTTTGAATGCCTCTTTTATGAACCACTCTTGATAGTCCAAATCAACAGCAGGAAAAGTTCCGCCCTGTATAATGACCTCAACTTTATCTATGTCATGACCGATATCATAGAGCTGCTTCAAGCGGTTCATCATTATGAGGTAGGGATGATAAGCATTCTGAAGAGCTCTCAAAGCAGAAGGCTCTTTTCCGGTGTAGCTTTGAGGGGAGCCCTCACTTGGGCCCCCGGGGCAGTAAATGCACCTTCCATGGGGGCATGGAAACGGCTTCGTCATCATCGCCACAACGGCCACTCCACTTATGGTTCTTGTTGGCTTCTTCTTGAGAAAGTCCTTGAACCTCTCCCTCTCTTCTTTCTTCATTACCCTAAGAATGTCGGAATTGGTAGGAATTCTTGAGAGATGGTACTTAGCGGCGATTTTAACCTTAAACCTATTGAGCTCTCTCCTATCCTTAATCTCGCCTGAAATTACCGCCCTTGCAATTTCCTCGCAGGCTTTTCTATATTTTTCTTCCATTCCCATCACGTTCATTAAGATAGTACGGGCATTTAAAAGTCTTCACCTGAAAATGTTTTAAGCATCGAAGAGTAATGACTTCGGTGAACAAAAATGGTGGAAAGGGAGAAAGTTGTCGCGTTCCTTGATGAGTATTTAAGCATAAATTCTTTTCCCGATAAATCCCGAAATGGACTGCAGGTTGAGGGAAAAGAGGAGGTAGAAAAGATTGCCTTTGCAGTTGATGCCTGCATGGATACCTTTGTTAAAGCCAGAGCTCTGGGAGCGGATATGCTGATAGTACATCATGGCCTAATATGGGGAGGGATAGAGTACGTAAGGGGGCTTGTGCAGAAAAGGCTTAAGTTTCTTCTTGAAAATGAGATGAACCTCTACGCCGCCCATTTGCCCTTAGATGTTCACCTTGAAGTAGGAAACAATGCACAGCTTTTGAAGCTCTTAGGTCTGGAGCCAGAGGAGCCCTTTGGAGAGTACAACGGAATAAGCATTGGATACATTTCGGAATTTGAGGAACCAAAGCCTCTGCCTCTAGTTGCCCAGATACTCGTGGAAAAGCTGAAGACCGAGTATGTAAAAGCCTATGAATTTGGAGTAGATGAAATAAAAAGCGTTGCCGTGGTTAGCGGCAGGGGAGGGTTTGCTATACCGGAGGCAATAGAGAGAGGTGTTGACCTCTTCATAACCGGAGAATTTTTGCACGATGACTATCACGCAGCCAAAGAAGGGAGACTAACCGTTATAGCGGCAGGACATTATGCCACAGAAACCCTCGGCGTTAAAGCCTTAATGCCCATCCTAAGAGAGAAATTTGGGGTCAAGACTGCCTACATTGACAATCCCACAGGTTTATAATAAGGTCAAAAATTCTTTTGCCATATCTCCAATGTTTTCCGGGGAAACAACCTCAACTTCCACTCCGAGCTCTTTGAGATACCCCTTTACCCAGCTGTTCTTTAGGGGTTTACTCTTGAAGGGATAAACCACCCAGAGGTGCTTAAAGCCGGCACGATGGGCCTTTATTGCATTGTAGAGAATCCTCTGCTTTATCCATTTGTAGGAGTTCTCAAACTCAATTGCCAGAATTTTCTCTTCTCCTCTCAAAATTGCAAGGTCTATTCTTGCGTTATCCACTGTGGAAAACTCTTTAACGGCTTTAAAACCCATTTCCTCCACAGTTTTACTTAATTCTTCAGTGAGAGCTTTTATTTTAATCTTGAACCCTCCAAAAATTTGAAAAAATTAAAGGGCTTTTTTAAGCTCCTCCAGAGATTCCTTAGCCTTCAGAACGTTCTTTATCTTTCCTTGGGCGAGGTCTTTCTTACCTCCACCGCCTCCGCCTGCAACCTTTGTGATTATCCTTATCAAATCACCGGCTTTGTGTGGTATTTCATCACCAACGCTGACCACAACGGCTTTGCTGTCTTCACTTATCAAAGCAACAACCCTTTTTGGTTTCTTGAGACTCAAAGCCGCTTCTCTCAGATGGTCTATATCACCCTCAACCACCGCCCCAATGAACTCAATCTCTCCTATTTTCTCAACTTTGCCCTCGAGCTCATAGACTAAAAGCTTCGCAAGTTCTTTGTTGAGCTTCTCCACTTCTTTCCTTGCTTGCTTCCATTCTTCAAAGAACCTCTCTGCGGTCTCCGGCAGTTTCTCTGGAGAAACTTTAAATACGTCACTCGTTTTGCTTAATATCTCCCTTTCCTTTTGCCATTCCTTGACAGTTGCCTCACCACATGTGAATATTATCCTCTCAACTCCATCCTGTATTCTCTCCGTCCTAAGTATCTTTATTGGACCTATTAGGCCCGTTCTGGGTAAGTGGGTACCACCGCATGCCTGCACATCCCAGTCTTTAATGTTCAAAATTCTGATTATCCTTCCCGGCACCACTCCTCCCTGATAAAGCCTAAAGCCATACTTTTGCTCCGCCTCGGTTCTTGGCAGCCATTCCCATTTTACTTCCCTGTCTTCCATTACAACCCTGTTAGCCAAGAGTTCTATCTCCTTGAGCTCATCCTCACTGATGCGCTTGTAGTGAGCTATATCCAGCCTAGCCCAATCGGTGCTTAATTGTGAACCGGCCTGCCAGACGTGTTTTCCGAGAACCCTGACAAGGGCTCCCATGAGGACGTGAGTACCGGTGTGGTGCCTCATGTGCTGTATTCTCCTCTGCCAGTCAATTTTTCCGTGAACGGTGTCTCCTTCTTTGAAAGCTTCAGGCTTCTCCACCTTGTGGAGGATTACTTTGCCAACCTTCTGGACATCGAGCACTTTAATCCCGTTGAGCTCGCCCAAATCACACGGCTGACCTCCACCTTCGGGATAAAATGCGGTCTGATCCAAAACCACCCAGTCGTCTATTACCCTAAGCACTTTTGCATCAAACTCCTTCATAAACGGATCTTCATAGTAGAGGGTTCTCGTATCTGGCAAGTTTTGAACGAGCTCAAAGTCCACCACCTTTTTTTCCTCCTCTTTTTTGGCAGTCTTTTCAGCCTCTTTGGCAACTAAGCTGTAGAAGTTGTCCGGAACCTTGACCTTTATGCCTTCTTTCTCCGCAATCTCCCTGACGATCTCAGGTGTTAAGCCGTGGCTTTCGTAGAAGAGGATAAGCTTCTCGAGGGGGAGTTCGTTAATGCCTTGTTTTTTAAGCTTCTCGATTTCTCTCTTGACCAATCCGCTCCCTCTGTTTAGGGTCTCTGCGTATTTCTTTTCTTCAACGTCGACAATATCAAGAACGACATCCTCCATTTCCTTGAACTCTGGGAATGTTCTATGTAGCTCTTTGATGTGCATTGCAACTATCTCGCTGAGAGGAATCTCCAAACCCAATTCCCTGAGGTGTCTTATGCTCTTTCTTATAAGCAGTCTGGCAAGGTAACCAGCTTTAACGTTAGAGGGAACAACACCATCAGCGAGCATGAACGTTAGGGCTTTTGTGTGGTCGGCTATTGCGTATATCAGTTCATAAGGCCTTACAAGCCTCGTAAGTTCATCTGCATCAATTCCAACTCTCTTTGCAACTGTCTCCCTCAATACTCTCAAATCACCCATATCTTCAATATCAAACATTCCCGCTAATTTTGAGTTTTCCATGAGGATTCTGTTGTCTATTTTTTCAATTCCAGCCATCTTTTTAAGGGGCTCAATAACATAGCCCAGCACTGCATCATATGCCGTTGGAGTGCCTTGGCTCATCCACACAAGCCTCTCAAGGCCGTATCCAGTATCAACTACCCTTGTATCCATCGGGACATACTTATCTCCCTTAATCTCAACAACCTGAGAGGGATCAGCGTCTGAAGGGGCTAGCTTATACTGCATGAACACCAAGGTGGCAACTTCTAAACCGCGGTAGAGCACCTCAAAAGCCGGACCAGCGTTTCCTCCACCAGCCCAGGGGTTCTCCTTGAAGGTTATATCCTCTCCTTTCATCCCCAAATCCTTGGTGAAAAATTCGTAGGCATATTCAACGGTCTCATCCATCCAGTAAATCGGTTTACCCGGATAGTTGAAAGCATGGTGTGCCATCATTTCAAATATCGTGAAGTGCCTGCCAGTTATTCCAACGTTGTCTATGTCGGTAAACCTTATTGATGGCTGGCTTATCGTGAGCGGATTTGCCGGGGGATCGGCTTCACCGCTTATGACCCACGGCTGAAAGTCCATAATTGATGCCCCAACGAGGAGCACATCGTCTCTCCATCTGGGTAAAACGGGATAGCGTTTTACTCTTCCGTGTCCCCTTCTCTCGAAAAAGCTCAGGAACTTCTCACGCATCTCATCGAGGGTATACTTCTTTGGAATACCCGGGTTCCCTATGAATTCGTACTCATCACATGGAGGATCCCCACAGGTTTCTCTATCTGGGTCAAGCGTCCAGAAAGGCTTTCCACAGACCTTGCAGGTTTTTCTTATCCAGCCTTCTTCCTTAAACATCCTCGTACTCATGTCCATGATCATCACCATCCTTAAGTCTAACCTAAAAGTTGCTTTTCATATTAAAAAGTCTTTGTCTGAAGAAGTGTTCACAGATTGTTTTGAAATTATTTGTCTATCTCCACGTCTTCAAACTCATCTTCATTTATGACAACAAAGGGAATTTTCATTTTTTTAAGCATCTCAATGAGCTGCTTGTGAGTTTTTTCCAGCATTTCTATTTTGTGTCTCAGGCTTTGGTTCTCGATATAGAGGCTCGTTGCCTCCTTGGCTTTCATGTTGAGCTGGGCCTTTAACTCAATTATCTGTTCCTCCAGCTCAACAACAGAGCGCTCAAGCCGTTCTATTTCTTCATAGAGGTCTTTGCATAGTATCCTTTTTATCATAACGGTCAGCCCCGCGAAACTTCCTCACAAATCAGGGGGCTCCAGACTCATCATTCCGTTTTTACTTTATAGACCCAATTTATTTTAACCTTTTGTCGCTGAGAATCAAGATATAAGAACTCAAATAGCATAGTATTCAGGCCTTCTATCTTTGAAGATGTCATTGAGCTCGTTAAGCTTCTTGTCCCTTGCCTCCTCGATGTTTATCTCAACAACCCCAACTTCCTCCTTATCCTCGCTTGCCCTGAGCAGGATTTCAGCCTTCGGTGAGTTTATCTGGCTCATGCCTATGAACCTTAACCCCCTCTCCTCCCCGATTCTGTTTGCCGTTATGCTGAACACCCTGTTTTCGAGGCTCCTTATTGGCATCGCTCTTGGAGCATAGGGAAGAACCAGATTGGCCGGATGTGCAACTATGTCAGCTCCCTTAAGGGCAAGCGTTCTCATTGACTCCGGGAAGAACCAGTCAAAGCATATCATAATTCCCACTTTTGCAATACCTATGTTGAAGACGTGAAAGCCGAGGTTTCCAGGCTCAAAGAAAAGCTTCTCCCTGTAGAAAAGGTGAACCTTGCGGTATTTTCCAATGTAACCCCATCCTATTGGTCCCACAATGACAGCGGAATTGTAGAGTCTCCCCCTCTCATCTTTCTCAGCGGTTCCAGCGACTATGAACGCTTCATGCTCCCTTGCCTGCTCAACAAGAAATTGGGTTGTTTCTCCATCTGGAATCTGCTGGGCTATCTCCTCCACTTCTTCTTTCGTTTCAAAATTGTAACCCGTGTCAAAAAGCTCTGGAAGAACAATGAGCTTTGCACCTTGTCTTGCGGCCTCCCCAATTAATTTTTCAGCTTTGCTGAGGTTGGCATTAAGATCCAAAAGCTTTGGCTCCATCTGAACAAATCCGACTTTCATTTCAATCCCTCCTTAATGTTTTAGGATTTTGGCGGTTAATAACTTAACGAACACCCTTTTTGTCCAAGCCAAGAGCTGTAGAAAGAAAAATTAAAATTACACAATTTTTAAGAGTTTTAAAAAGTCTAAAATTGCTGGAATAACCCTAAAGCCGAGAATTTCCTCTTTAGATATCACAATCTCACCAAGAAGCTTTTTATTGTTCATTACAGCGATATAGGGGTGCGATAACTATTTATAAGGCCCTGACAAGAGACAAATCTCTGCTTGACCAGATTTTCCCTTAATCTCCTTTATTTTGTTCTTTTTGTCTTTGCTATTTTCTAATCCCTTTTGATGGAAAAGCTTAAAAACCAAGCAAAGTGAGCTTAGTCTGGAACGATTATCGGGGTGATGATCATGAAGAGGAGACCAAGGAAATGGAAAAAGAAGGGAAGAATGAGGTGGAAATGGATTAAAAAGAGAATCAGGAGACTAAAGAGGCAGAGAAAGAAGGAGAGAGGTATAATCTGATTTTTCTTCAATCTTTATATCTCTTTTACGTGATTATCATGAAGAACTTCTCCTATGACAGCCTCTCCCTTGAATTGAAAACATCTTTCGGAAGGACCCTTGTTCTTGCGGATCCCCACATAGCTTTTGAACTTTCGAGGGGACTAAGGGTAAGAACAAAGTTCGAAAAAAACCTTGCGGAGTTTATAAAAGAGAAAGATCCGGAGCTGGTGATTATTCTAGGAGACATAAAAGAGCCCCTCGGAATGAGTAGATTTGTCAAAAAGCTCCTGATGGAATTCTTTTCTGAGATTGCGGAATATAGCATTGTCATAACAAAGGGAAACCACGATGGAAAGATAGAAGAAGTTACAAAGGAATTCAGAAATGTAAATGTAGTCAGTCATTTTCTCCTTGATGATATACTTTTCCTCCATGGACACCAGAACCTTCCGGAAGTTGAGTTTGAGAAAGCTTTTCTGGGGCACATTCACCCTGCGATCAGCTTGAGGATTGGAGGGAACATTAGAAAAGTCAAGTGCTTCTTTAAAGTTGGGGATTTTCTGATTTTGCCCACGGTAAATCCCTACATAGAAGGGTTCGATGTGAGGGAGGGCATAAAAATGATTCCATTTTTGAAAGATTCTTCATCGGGAGAGGCTTTTCTTGGAGACGGAACCTATATTGGTAAGATTGAGCTAAACCGTAAGGCTTAAAATGTATGAAGCTAAATGTTCATAGGTGTGAGAGAAAGATGGGGGATGTGTACGATAAGATCGAGGGACTCTTGAGGACATTGGGATTCAAGAAAAACGAACTTAGGATATACCGTCTGCTCTTGGAAAAGAAAGCCCCCATGAGGATAACTGAAATAAAAGAGGAGCTTGGAATAAGCGAGAGAAGTGTTAGGGAACACGTCCTCAACTTGTACAAGAGGGGAGTTCTTAAGAGGGAGCTCATTCAAAGAGGCTGGCTTGGCTATGTTTATTCCGCAGTCTCACCTTCTGAGCTTCTGGCAAAACTTAAGGAAAATGTTGTCAAAAAGATAAATGAAATTGAGAAAGAACTAAAAAACGATGATATCTAAAGCTCTTAATATCTCAACCGCTTTCTCCAGCTTTTCTTTCTCAAACTTCCCGTACTCCTCTTCCAGAGCCTTAAATGCCTCTTCTTTTGGCATTATCTCCCCAAGCATTAACAGCTCATGGAGCAGAACACTTATTTTTCTGTCTTCCAATATTTTTCCCAGCTCTTCCCCCTTCTTCTCGTCAATCTGCTTTATCGATCTTGGATGTATAATGCCTTTTTTAGTCCACTTTAGCCAAGGTTCAAAGGCAAACTCGTGTCCCATGTTTAGCCCCAGGAACTTAGAATCCCTCGACAGCCCAAGCATAACCAACTTTTCTGCCACTTCAAGATCCCCTTCAATGCTGAGCTCTCCGAGATACTTCATTGTAAAACCTCTGGCGAATCTCTCAAGTTCCTCTCTCTTTCCTTTTGCAAGGGCTAGGGCAGTAGCTAGTACCGCCCTTCCTATTATTTCAAGGCTTTCTTTGCTTATCTTCTCAACACTGTCCTCGCTTGAGTGATAAAACCTGTCGGGCCAGGTTATGGGCATTACGCTTGGAATTCCAAAGAAGTTGAATACATCATGATCGCTTCCAGGCTCGTAAGGATAACTTTTGGCCTTCATTTTTGGCAGAGGGCTCCCTCCAAAGCTCTCTCCTTCAGAATTTGCAAGAGCAATATAATACTCCAGAATTCCGGAAACAACTGAAAACCTTGACAATGGCGTTCTAATTATCATTATCGTCGAGTTAGCTCTGTCTTCACTTCCTCCAACCATGTCAAGGTTTATTGCCACGTAGTAATCGTCGAGCCTTGCATATTTCTCTATAAAAGCCTGCGTTCCATAATGCTCTGGAATCCAGAGAAAAGCAAATCCAAAGCGGAATGACTCATCATAAAGAGTATTAAGTGCTTTAGCCAGCTCAATCAACATTGCTGCTCCGCTTGCATTGTCGTTTGCGCCCGGCTTTGGATGGCATATGTGAGCTGTGAACAGAACATACGGAGGCTTCCCCACCTCTGCGTAAACAATCGGAAGAATCTGACTCTCGGAGATTAAAGTGTCAACCCTGATTTTTGCCGTTACCTTTTCGCCCTTCTTCAATTTCCGGAGAACGGCATTTGCAAGCTCTTCGCTTAAAGCAACTGCGGGAATTTTTGCCCATTCTAAGTCCCTCTTGGTCAAAAATAGTCCGATGTAAGGGAAGGCCTTGCCCGTTCCCTTTCTGTAGGCTATAAACGCAATAGCCCCTTTTTCATTCGCTTTTCTGTAGTTTTCATGCCACTTCTCACTCACAATAACTATCTTGCCCTTTGCCTTTTCCCAGTCTTCTTCCCTTTCTATGGCTACAACCTCCCCTTCCGCCTCTCCTGCCGGTGAGTGTGCCATCACGAGGAGGGGTGTTTTAGATGTGGTTATCCTATTTCCATCTATCTCAACCTCCCCGTATACAAGATCCCAGGCAATTGGAGAGGAAAGGGTTAAGTGCCACTTCTCCCCGTCATAGGAATCTCCAAGCAGTTCCGCTTTTATGCCATTTATCCTTAATTCTTCGGTTATGTATCTGGCAGCTTCAACCAGCTCCTTGGAGCCTTGGATTCTATGGAACTTGCTTATCTCTGAGATGTAATCCACAACGTTTTCCGGGTTAAAAACCTCGGCTTCTTTCAAGAACTCCCTCATCGATAACACCGACAAAAATAGAACAAAACTTCCGATAAAGTTTACTCCTCTTTACTTATCATTTTGGGTGGAGATAAAATTTTGGGAGTCTCAACTGCCTTCATGAGTGCAAGTATTTCAGGAGGTTCAACAATTTTTGGGGTCTTTGAAAATCGGGAAAATTCAATTTCAATTTCCTCCTCTCTCTGAAGGTTTTCAGTCTTTACCTTTTCTGGCAGGATTTCATCTTCAAGCTTTCCCAATCCCAGAGCCACTTCCTTCATTCGCCTCTCTTTTCCATCTTGAAGACCTCTCTCATAGGCAGCTTTTACCTCCTTATATATTCCCAACTCCTCAGCCTGTCTGTAGATTTCTCCTTTCTTTCCAGCTATCCACGACACCCATTCCGTGTGACCCTTGTAGCCTACAAAGTATCCAAATCGGTATGCCTCTTTTATCAGGTCTTCTTTTTTCATGAGACTCACCATGGGGCTTCATTGTAAACCTCTATCCCATTTTCGGTGAATCTTATTTTTTTCAGATTGTTATCATGAGCAGTTCCCCTCATTTTAAGTATTTGAATTGCTCTTATCATTTGAAACTGCCTCATAAAGTGGTGCATCACTATAACTCCACTTGCCACGTAATAGTCATCCGTGTACTTGTCGGACTCCATCATCTCAGTTATTATAAGTGCTGTAATGTCCATGGTAGAAAGGAGTTTTATCAGCCTGACTATCTCCCTTCTTTTGTTTTCTGGATCCCTTACCATAAGCTCCAAGGGAGTGAAGGAATCTATAACAACCCTTTTTGCATTTTCATGTAAGATGATCCTCTTTAATTCCTCAAGAACTTCCCCCCAAGTGGGCTTTGTATTGCCCTTTGTAATTGTAGAGCTGAGATCGTATATCACTATTTTTTTGCTCCTAAGGTAGGAAAGCAGATTGAACTTATAGTGGAGCATATCCTGGATTATGGTCTTCGAGTCATCAACAAGGGAGATGTAAACTCCTTTCTCATTATTTTTTGCACCTTCAACAAGGAACTGAATTCCGAAAGTTGTTTTACCACTTCCCGGGGGGCCTGTGACGACATAAACTCTCCCCGGGATTAATCCACCACCAATAAGCTTATCAAGTCCTTTTACGCCAGTAGAAATTCTCCTGTAGAATCCACCTGAAGAGTTCTCCATCCAATTCCCCCCACGATTTTTACAAAAAAGGTATTTAACAATTACGCCCATGTGATGTTCCGGTTGAAGAGAAACCTAACAATGAAAGAGGCTCCTATGCCAAACAGATTCGCCATTAGATAGTTAACACCCAGATACAAAAGAACTAAGTAGATGCTCCACTGAACTAAAGCTCCCGTAAGTGCGGCAAGATGAAAGTTTAGTAGGCGTATGTGGATCGGCTTTCTTTTTAAATCTTTAAACGTCCAGAGGTCGTTCCATACAAAATTGTTCAGTATGGAAAGCTCAGTCGCCGGGATTACCGCTATCCTCTTGTCCCACCCCAAAAACTCTACAAAGCCAAGAAGAGAGCCCTCATTTACGACAACACCGCTTAAACCAACTACGGAGAATTTAACGAGTCTGTCTATCTCGCCTTCCCATTTCATAAGCCTGTAGAGATGGCGCAGATAGTTTAATATTTGCTTGTTGCTTAGCTTACTTTCCCCGGAACTTCTCAACCCGAATGTAAAGGGAATCTCCACGGCTTTTGAATACCTCCCCTTTATAAGAATCTCAAGGAGAATTTTGAAGCCTATCGGGTTGAGCTCAACCCCCTCAACAACTTCTCTCCTAAGGGCAAAGAATCCACTTACGGGATCTCTAATCCCCCTTATCTTTGGCAGAGCAACTCTGCCTATCATTATTGCTCCTTTTGAGATGAGTTTTCTCCACCAGTACCAGTTTTCAACTTTTCCTCCTCTCACATATCTGCTCGCTATAGCTATATCGGCCCCACTCTCAATAGCTTCAATTAACTCAGGGATAACTTCTGGGGGATGCTGCAAGTCAGCATCCATAACCACAAAGATATATCCCTTAGCCTCCTTAAACCCCCTGATAACAGCAGAGGAAAGCCCCCTCTCGTTTGTTCTTCTTATAACCTTCACGGGATATTTTTTTGCAAGCTCCTCTGCCCTTTCCCAAGTTCTGTCCGGAGAATCGTCGTCCACAACTATTATTTCAAACTCTTCTCCCTCTAAAGCTTTCGCTATCCGCTCAAACAGCTCCTCCAAGTTTTCCCGCTCGTTGTATGTGGGCACTATTATTGATATCATTGGCATCCTCTCCAGTTATGCAGGCCAGAATTTATATCTTTTGCTAAGAGAGTTGGGAAAGATTTATAACCAGATGCTTGAAAATTAGGCCGGGGGGCCGTGGGGTAGCTTGGTCTATCCTTCCGGCTTCGGGAGCCGGAGACCCGGGTTCAAATCCCGGCGGCCCCACCAGAGACTTCTTGGTGAGAAAAATGGCGTATTTAATAATAGAGCATCTTGAAAAGCTTGGAGAGTGGGTTCTGCTTGAGTATAAGCACGCAAGCGAGTGGTGGGGGGATAAGCTCATCTTCACAAACGTTTTGCCGGAGGAGAGAGAAGAGCTTGCCAAACTCGGTGGAGTTATTTCACAAAGTGTCACCGAGTTTCCGTTTGATCGCTCAAAGATGATAATCCTTGACCCCTTTGCTGAGGAGGAGCTCAAACCGGAGGATATAAAAGAGGACACGATTATAGTTGTAGGAGGTATTCTCGGGGACTTCGAGTTCACAGGAAAGACGAGGAAGTTCATAACCTCAAGGATCGAGGGGGCTAAGGCAAGGAATATTGGGAAAGTTCAGTTCTCGATAGACGGTTCGGCGATAGTTGCAAAACTCATAGCGGAGGGAAGAAGGCTGGAGGAAATAGAATATGAAGAGCATCCAACCATAAAGCTCGATGAGTTCAGCGAGATAACGCTCCACTACGCGGTGCCAAAGCTGGAAGGAAAGCTTTTGCTTACCCCAGGCTTAATAGAGCTTCAGAAAAAGGAGCTCGGATATGAAGAAGATATAAGCGATGATGAGCTCATTGAATTCTTCGAGGGGAAAAGGGAGCTCTGAATAGCTGAACAGCAAAAACCCTTAAACCTTCAGCCCTTTCTCCACTCCTCTGCGAGCTCTTCTATCTTCTTCCAAACCAGTTCTCTGTGCCCTCTGTCCACAACTAGGAAGACCTCTTGAACGCTTCCATTACTCTTCGCGACGAGCTTTAATCCTGCGTGGGTTTCTCTTGTCACCTTTATCTCGAAGCCTCTTGAGTCGCTGGCATATATTCTCCCCGGGATTACTTTCTTAACCTCCGGAATGCTGGCTATCTCCTCAAGTGGCTTCTCAATTCCCTTGAGGAAATGATGCTCCCTCTTTACTCCTCGCTTGAAATACTTGGGCATGGTGGTGTATTGAGTTAGTGTGTTAAAAGTTTTTTCGGAGTAGAGGTAAGAGGGTAACCAAAAGCACCACCCCTATACCACATATCTTATCAGCTTCATCATTAATTGTGATCCAGTTTAGGAGTTTTATTTCCGGTTCTAAGCGCTCGTAGTCCAATCTGAGAAGTTGAACAGGCCTGACTTTTCTGTCTTGATATATGAATACGTAAACGTCAGGTGAAAAATCTGTACTTGAGTCGTTTCCGAATTTGACAACTTCACCCGTACTGTTCTCACAGGGTGCGAAGTAATGCATTAAAGAGACCGGAGCGATCAAATAAGAGCCCTCAAGCCTGAACGCATATAAATGGTTCATTTCTATGGGGCTTATCGTGTAGTTTTCTACAGCCCACGTTGGAATCGAGAAACCCTCAAAGGAAATTTTCTCCCTATCAAGTTCTCCGCGAACTCCGCTCTCTGGCCCTAAAGGTGCCCTTCCAGAGAGATAATAAGTGTTCTTGTGTTTCTCTACTTTTATCCCCGGGATGCTACCGTTTTCGACTTCATCTATTGTCAGTATCCTGCTTTTCCCCATAGTAATCTCATACACAAGAACTTTCTCCCTGTCCAGTCTCACTGCGAAGTAGGGCATAGAGACCGCAAAGTCACCGTAGAGCCAGTTGGTGGATATGTTCTCTACAATCTCGATTTCTCCGGTGGAAAAGCGGTATACCATGAGGGTATCGTTGGACACGCCATGAGCGAATGCGAAGATATAATAGCTTCCCGAATACTTGTGTATCTGAAGCTCATCCGAAAACCCAAGGAATGTAACGTTATCTTCATTTATCAGAAAGTTAGCAAGTAGGCAACAAAACCCAACTGGCACAAGGGCACACCCACAACCACCGGGACACATGCCAGGTGCGTAGGGGGTGTAGCTGGCAGATACTATTGCAGAATCGTTTGAGAGGGCGTACACTTTGAAGTTCAAACTCTCGGCCCCATTATAGTCTCCAGCTACGGGCATGGCGAGAAAAAGGATAAATGCAATCGCAGTGAAAGTCAGACCTTTCATTGCCCATCATCAGAAGTAGTTTAAAAATTGTTTAAAGAGTTTTTCATAATTTCTTCCTAACCTTCACCGCAATGCCCCTCTTTGCTTTCACCATTTCCTCTCCGCTCAGAATGGCCTTTCCAACGCCAACTACTTTCTCATCCCTTACAATTCCAACGATATCATCCGGGCGTATTTTGTAATCTGCTTCGTTAACCCCAACGGCAAAAACGTCTCCCCTGAGATCGAAGTCAATCTTCACGTAATAGCTCTTCGTTGCATCATAAATGCGCTGCATGCCAAATGGTGTCACACTTATCACACCGTCCTGGTAAGTTCCGGTTTGTTCGTTGCCTATGAGAATGCGGAGCATCTTGGAGCCTATGATTCTCGCATCCCCGGGAAGAACAGCCCCTCCAGCACCAAGGCCAAAGTAGAAGTCAAACACCTTCCTAATGTTCTCGTAGAAGCGGTAAGTTCTATCTTCTTTTTCAGCAACCAATTCAAGGCCAAGTTCTTTTATCGTCTTCGTTAAGCCCTCCAGGCTTTCCTTACTTGTTGTGCCGTTTTTAACCGGAGTGAATATTATATCCCTCCCGCTAATCTCGCTGGCTCTCTTTGCGACCTCTACATAGGCTTCATCCAAATGAGCTATTATCGGAATCCTCTTGGGGTATTTCTCCAGAACCTTGGCTAAAAGCTCAGCCGCGGAGTTTATTTCCTCTTCACTCCAATGGCCGGTAACCACAATGTCGTATTTGGCCAGCCACTCCCACTCTCTCGGCACGACTCCAAAAGGAGAAGTTAAAATAAGCTCGTGTATCCTGTATATTCCATTTCCAAGGGCTTCTTTGAGGGCTTTTCTGTAAAGCGTGTGAGAGCGCGAGTGAGAATAGGGCTTTTTAGCTGAGCATGGGAAGAGGAAGAGCACTTCAGCGTTTTCAGGGGGATTAAATCTCTCGACTACCCTTTGCCTCCACCTCACCACTTCCGGCCTGTTCTGGGAGGCATCGCTTATGAAGTAAACGGTGTCCCTCTGTATTGGGGTGTATTTTTCAAGATAGTCCCAATTTTCTTTATCAGCTATCCTCAATATTCCGGCGTGAGCTTGAGTGTAGAAAAAGTTCTCAACCAGATAGCGGAGCTTTCCTTCCTCAAGAGCCTTTTTAACAAGTTTTATAACCTCCTTAGCAAATTCAAGAGAATTCTCTTTCTCATCCCACAGTATCGGAGAGAACTGTGTAAAGCCCTTCTTGTGGAAATCGTAGAGCTTCAAGGAACGGGTATCGAAGGCGTCAATACCGAGATAAACCGCTAAAGGATAGAAAAACGGTTCAAGGTCAGTGATGAGAAGCAGATTTGGATCTTTTTCTCTGATAAGCCTGATGGCTTGAACAAACCTCCGGTAGTCCTTTACAAAGATTTTCGCGTTTCCTATGTAAAGGGCATCAAAAGAGTACTGGGAAAGGACATTTTCCAGAAACTCGTCGATGTATTCAAGGTTCCCCACGACCGGGACATAAAGGGCGTTGAATTTTGAGTAATCAACGTCATACAGCCTGCTCAAGGCTTTTTCTACTATTTCCCTTGGAGTATAAAAGCTGAGGGGGATTGAAGGGGCAAGGTTGAAATCATATTCCCCAAAATCTTTTGGATAGAAGTAAGAATTGAACGGCGAAAGGGTAAAATCTACTCCCGCTAAAGCAGGCGTTTTGAAAGTTTTTTCTTTAATTTTGACTAACCCAAGCCTCCCCGGACCCTCGTGTTTTATAATTTCCATGCTTCACACCAGATTGTATCTCTGGAGCAGCAAGAGCTCATCCAAAGTAAGCTTTTCACCGCGCTTGAACTTTTCAAGGGCTTCAACTGCCTTTTCAAATGTGGCATCTTTCTTTGCCCTCATCTTTGCGACCATCTTATAGGCTATAAGCTCCTTGTGCTTCTGATCAAACTCAAATATCTTCCTCTCTACCTCTCTGAGATCCATCCTAACTTCCCTGATCTTTTCCCTGAGCTCAAGTACTTTCTTGTGGTACTCGTCGGCCTCTTTTTTGATCTCATCCGCCTGCTGGTAAGCCTTTAGCATCTGCTCATGGAACTGCTGGCTCTGATTTGCGAGCTTCTGTATTTCCATTCCAATTGCCCTTCTTGCCTTCTTCAAGCTTTCGATCTTCTTCCTCGTTTCTTGGAGTTTCTTATGGAATCTCTCAGCTTGCTGGAGAATCTCAAGCTCTGTAGCCAAAACCTGAATTTGGTCAACTATTTGTTTTTCCCTCTCGGGAGTTATGTTTGGATTGGTCTGCAGTTCCCATTCAAGCTTTTCAATTCTCTCCTCTATCTTTTCCTTTGGCATCTTTAATCTTCTCAGCTGTCTGTATTCGTCCCTCTTCGCCCTGTACTCCATGGCTTCCTGATAAAGAAGATCAAGCTTGGCGTTTATTTCTTCTCTGTTCTTTTTAAGCTCTTGAATCTGCTGGTTGATTTCATCCCTTTTTATTTTATACTCTCTTGCTTTCTCCCTTAACTGCCTTACTTCTTTATTCTTCTCATCCCTTTTTTGTATCCAAATATTCAGCTCCTTCTGGAGCTGTTCCAATCTCTCCTGTATCTCTTTTTTCTCTCTTTCTAAAGCCTCTATTTCGGCTTTTATCCTCTTAATTTCCTCTGGATCCACTTTCACTTGCATGGTCTCTTCCCCTTCCTCCATTTTAGAATAGTTGATCATAATCTCACCCTGATTTAAGCCTAACTAAAGGGATGCAAAAACCAAATAAAAACTTTTTGGCTGAGATGCGAAATTATTCACCGGAACTGGGAACCACCGCCTAACTTTTCAAAAAGGATGTAAATAAATAAAAAATTTGCCCAGCTAATCCTTCCCTTGTTGCTTTACCGGATAAGGCATGAACTCCACAGTCCCCCTTTGCTTTACCGGTTGTTTGTAGAGCTCCATTAAGGCATAGACCTCCTCTGGAACGTTTGTTTCAACATGAAGGCCGAGTTCTTTTGCATGCTCAACTGTAATCGGGTAGTCGTGAGTCCATCTTCCCTCGGTTAGTATTTGGGCTAATTCTCTGGCCTTTTCTTCACCGTATTTGTCCTTCAAGAGATTGTACACAAACTCCTGAACTTGATTTATTGCCTTCTTTGCCACATCAGCAAGTATGAGGGTTTGGTCATCAACTTTCTCTGCACCTTTTTGTTCAACTGCCCTTATTATGCTCGAAGCCGGGTATTGACCCAGCTGAGGATCAACCGGTCCCAAAACAGCATGGGGATCCATTATGATCTTGTCAGCTGCAAGGGCTATTAAAGTCCCGCCACTCATTGCGTAGTGGGGCACTATTACCCTTGTCTCGGCTGGATGATCCTTCAAGGCCTTTGCTATTTGCGTTGCTGCCAGTACCAATCCTCCCGGCGTGTGGATGATCAGATCAATTGGCTTATCCTTTGGAGCCATCCTTATTGCCCTCAATATCTCTTCGCTGTCCTCAATGCTTATAAACTTGTACACGGGAATCCCAAAGAAACCTATACTTTCTTGCCTGTGAATCATTGTTATTACTGTGGAATTCCTCTTTCTTGCCAGCCTTTCCAGCAATTTTGCCCTGGCAATCTGCAATTGGCGATATTGAATCTGAGGCCCCATGAGTAGGTAGAAGAACAGTATCCACCATATCAATGAGCCTATGAATCCACTCAGCGGATCCATGAGTCCACCCCCTAGGCTTCTACAAAATTATTGTAACTTAATATTTTTAAAACATTTGGTAAATAAAATTAAGGCCCTTACGTTCCGAGCCTGCCGTGAAGGAAGAAGGGAGGGGATCACTTAACAACTTGAGTACCGGTTTTTCCTTCCAAAGCCTCGACGGCTTTGTCCAAAGAGGCGATTACCGCTCTCTCTCCACCCCATTCGATGAACCTTATCGCAGCAAGAACCTTTGGGCCCATACTGCCCTTCTTGAAGTGCCCTTCCTCGTAGTACTTCTTGAGCTCGTCAACGGTAACTTTTCCGAGCCACTGCTCGTTTGGCTTGCCGTAGTTAATGGCAGCACCGTTGACGTCGGTGAGTATCATAAAGATGTCAGCATTAACCTCTTCGGCAAGCTTTTCTCCAGCCAGATCCTTGTCAATTACCGCTTCTACACCTTTAAATTCTCCATTCTCCTCAATAACCGGAATCCCACCGCCACCGGAGGCTATTACTACGAAGCCCTTCTCAACGAGGTCTTGGATTATTGGAGCTTCAACATGCCCAATCGGATCCGGTGAAGGAACGACTCTCCTCCATCCCCTCCCAGAGTCCTCTATGACAACCCAGCCCTTCTCTCTGGCGAGCTTTTTGGCAGTTTCTTCGTCATAAAACGGTCCCACAGGTTTTGAGGGATTCTGGAATGCCGGATCGTTCTTGTCAACAATCGTCTGGGTAACTATCGTTGCCACCGGCTTGTTTATGCCCCTCTTCCTGAGCTCATTAACTACCGCCTGCTGTATCATGTAACCAATCTGCCCCTGACTCATTGCACCGCAAACGTCCATGGGCTGAGCGGGGATACCATACGTATGCTCTCCAGCATCCTGTTGAAGGAGAATAGCTCCAACTTGAGGACCATTGCCGTGAGTTATTACAACTTCATAATCGTTATCAAGGATGATATCAACGATTTGCTTTGCGGTTTTTCTCACGTTCTCCATTTGCTCTTCATAAGTTCCCTTTTGTCCTCTCTGCAGAATAGCGTTCCCGCCCAAAGCTATGACAACCCTCTTCCTCATATTACTCCCTCCAGCACCGGTGTATAAAGTTAGACCTTAGCGAATTAAAAGGGTTTCTTAGTCATAAAATAGTTCTTTTAGAAAAAACTTCGAAAAATAATTGAAAGAGCTTGCAAATTTAAAGATTTCCAAAGGCTCTCTTTGCTGTTTTGGTTAGAGATACCACTCGCCAAACCTTCCAATGCCAAGGTTTTCAAGGGTTTTCATAACTCCGAGCGCTATTCCCTCTACCTCTATGCCCCCTTCCCCTTTGTTAGCATCCCCCACTATGTAGACGTTTTCGAGCGGAAAGTCAAGATGCATTCCGGAGGCTACTCTGTTAACGGGATTTCCATCTAAATAGGTTTGAACCATTAGAACCTCTCCTTCTTTGTCAAGCTCCGGGAAGAGATAATAAAGATCCTCAAGGCCAAGTTTTTGCTCTTTCTTTACGTCTTTGCCCCTTAGGGCTTGATGCGTCATTATGAGGGTATAGCCTTCTCTTGCAAGCCCTGGAGTCAAGGCAGAAGGCTCGTTGTAGCCGTTTATTCTTTGAGTATCTAGGGTAAAGACAACCGTGTTGCCTATTCTGGGCTCTCCCCTTAAGGCTACGTTGATTTTAATTCCTTCAGCAGGCTTTAGAGCATCAACTTTTTTCAGATACTCCCTCTCAAATTTGTCCCGTCCAAAAAGCTCCACCGTTTCCTTTATTCCGATGTTTGAGATGAGCACATCGTAGGGGTATTCTTCACCGTCTGCCGTTAGCACTTTGTCATCATCCACCTCAACAGCCTTCTTTCTGGTTATTATCTTTCCTCCGTTCTCTCTTACAATCCTCGCAAGCTCTTCTGTTACAGCCTTACATCCGCCCTTTATTAGCCCCGGACCTCCCCACTTCAAAGTTGCCTTTATTTCCTTAGCCAGCTCCATTGCCGGAACTTCTTCCGGAGTTAGGCTGACCGCCCAGCCAAGGAAGCTCTTTATGAAAAGATAAACGAACTCGTTATCCCCAATTTTTTCTTTGAGCCACTCCCAGGAGTTCATGTTTGCATCTTCGCCACTTGGAAGTCTATTGGCCTTTATCTCCGCAAGGAGCTTCATCGCTTTGGCCTTCTCTTTGAGGGAAAGATACTTCCACCCCTCTCTGTAGTGGTAAAGGCTTCCCTCCAGAAAGAACTTGCCCTTTGGGTTTGAGTTCACTATTTCCACGTTGGCATTCAAAAGCTTCAGCAGATGGGCTAGGGGACCGTTTTCTCCGTGGGGAACCATGTGAAGGGCACCGGTAGACAATTGAAAGCCTTTGTAGTTTAAGTTTGTGAACCTACCACCAACAAAAGGAGCTTTTTCCAGAATTGTTACTTCATGACCTGCCTTGGCTAAAAAAGCACTTGTCAGGAGTCCTCCAAGCCCAGCCCCAATTGTGACCACCCTCATTTTATCACCTCTTTGGGTTCCCGAAAGGATCTATAAGGCCAGCCCTTATTAAGGAAGAGCTTATTTTATCTCCAAGCTTGCTTTTGATTAGCTTTATGGTAACAATGTCAAGAGGTTTCAGACCTATTTCCCTTCTTGCTCTGTTCACCAAAAGGGCACCTTTGTACGTTTCTTCGCTAACAACTATTGCTTCCAGACTCTTTATTCTATCTGCAAAGCCTATTGCAGTGTGTATTTTTATTATTCGGTAGTTTGTGTATCCATTTATTTCAAAAAACTTTAGCAAATCCCGCAGTCTAACCTCATACGGAAGTATCTTTTCAGCATAGGGCTTGGCCCTTATCATTTCGTCGGAAGTCAAACCAATGTATACATACTTGCCCACTTCAAAGGCTTTCTTAAGCAAGGCTTTATGGCCCAAATGAAGCCTATCAAAGGTCCCACCAACCACAACCTTTCTATACTTCCTCATCGTTATCCCTCTTTGTCTGATGAACCAATAAATTTTTGTATTGCTATTTGAAAAAGTTTTGGAGGTGATCGAAATGAAGAGAGGTGCGTGGATTCTAATCCCCTTTATGCTGTTAGCATCGTTTTCTCAGGTTTACGCTTATGAAAATCAACACCTCTTCAACATTGACATCTACATGACCATCTACCCCAGCGGAACGGCTTTGGTTAAGATCAACGCCCAGCTCAAAGATCCATTCTATATAAACTACTTCGAAAATCTTTCCCAGACGAACCCGGAGAAGGCAGAAAAAGAATTCCACGACTTTGTTTACTCATTGGTATACGGCAATTTTAAGAGGGAAGTGGAGAAGCAAACCCGGGAAGCATTGGTGGTGGTGCCTGAGGAAGGTCCCGTAAAACTCGGGAAGAACTGGACTGCCGTTGTAACTTTTAAAATATACAACTACCTCGTGGAAGAAAACCAGACACTGCAGAGCTCAGTTTATGGGCCTATGCAGTTTTTGTTCAAAAATAGAGTTTTTGAGTACAGCTGGAGAAAACTCACAATTGTTCTTCCAAAAGAAGCTTATCTCATAACCCTCGCCCCAAAACCAAAGGAGCTTGTGGAGAACGTTGCATCATGGGAAAACGGCTACTACCTTCCAATAGTCGTGATTACCTTTGATTCCTCCGTCTATGAAGCCATCATGAACAAAACATCAGAGAACACCACCAAGTTCATTCCTTTTGATGAATTTCTGGCAAAGACTATGAAGGGCATTCAACTCTATTACAACCCCCTAAGCGGACTTGTGCAGTTTAATGCAACTTTTGAGGGAGCCAATGCTACCAGCTACCACGAAACAAAAATTAGGGAAGAGTTCAACAAAACCATGGACATTCAAGAGATAAACTCCAAAATCGAAGGCAATAAAGTGATTGTATGGGGTAAAGCGAAGCCAAAGGTGGATTACAAAGAAAGCCTCACCAAGAAAATCTGGAGCGCAAATATAACTTTACCATTTAAGTTCGATAAAGTAGACGTCAAAGCCCCAGCCAGTTTAGGAATCAAGGACCAGAAAACAGATGGTAAAAGCGTTATTATCGTTGTAGAGCAGAAAAAAGGTATCTGCGGCCCAGGATTTGTTTTGTTAATAGCTTTATTCCCTCTGTTAGCAAAGCGGAGGTGACCCGATGGACTTTTTCTTTTATCCTTCATCGGTAGCAGTTTTCGGCTCTTTCAAGAAGGGCGCGATAGCTTACGAGATACTGAAGAATACAGTTGAAGGGGGCTTTAAGGGAGAGATTATCCCCGTGAATCCCAAAGGGGGAGAAGTCGAAGTGGCTGGGAGGAAACTTAGAATTGCAGAAAAGCTTGAAAAAGATGTTGACGTTGCTATAATAGCGATTCCCGCAAAGCTCGTCCCCTCTCTAATTGAGGAAATCGGAGGTAGGATTAAAGGGGCGGTGGTTATAAGTGCTGGATTTAGTGAGACAGGCAATGTTGAGCTTGAGAGGGAACTCGTTGAAAAGGCTCGAGAGAAGGGAGTAAGAATCATTGGGCCCAACTGTGCCGGAATTTTTGGAGTTCATGCGGAGTTCTTCGGTTCCTTTGAGGTCAGGGTCAGGAAGGGGGGCCTGGCCTTAATCTCCCAAAGCGGAGCCTTCGGCGGTGCAGCCCTGGCTATGGGAAATGAGGAAGGCATAGGATTCTCTGCCTTTGTTTCTTACGGCAATGCGGCAGATTTAACGGAGAGCGACTTCTTGAGGTACTTTGCCGACGATGAGAACACCAAAGTAATAGCCCTCTACATTGAAGGGGTAAAAGATGGGAAGAAGTTTGTAGAAGCTTTGAAATACGCCACTTCCAAAAAACCCGTGATAATTCTCAAGGCTGGAAAAAGTAAAAGCGGCAGCAAAGCAGCCCAAAGCCATACCGGAAGTTTGGCAGGCAGTTACGAAATTTACAAAGGTGTTTTTATGCAGTTCGGGGCAATAGAAGTTGAAGAGATGGAGGAGCTCTTTGATGCGGCAAAAATCTTTGAGATGTACGAGAGTGGGGGGAAGAGGATAGCCATAATAACAAATTCCGGCGGTCCCGGGGTTTTGGCCACTGACAAGGCCGAGAAGCTGGGGTTGGAGATTGCAAAGCTTGAAGAGGAAACCATAGGGGAGCTCAAAAAATTCCTGCCTCCACAGTGCTCAACAAAAAATCCAGTTGACCTAATAGCAGATGCAGACTACGAGAGGTACAAAAAAGCGATAGAGGTGGTTTGTAAAGATAAGAACGTTGACAGCTTACTCGTTATCTGCGTTCCGCCGATATTTATGCCGAGTGAGGAGATAGCAAAAGCCATCATAGATGCCAAGTGCAACAAGCCGATTGTGGTTAACTTCATGGCAGGAGAACTCGTGAGGGAAGGGGTGAAGATTTTAAATGCCCACGGATTCAAAAACTTCTCAACGCCAGAAAGGGCAGCCAAAGCCCTCTACTGGCTCAGCTTAAGAAGGGCTTTTAAAGAACAAAGGGAATAGAGATAGGGGGTGAGAGGGATGTACCACTTAATTTACCCGATGAGAACTTATTTAATAGTTTCAGGACAGGGAGAAGAAACAAACGTCATGGCAGCCGACTGGGTGACCGTTCTTTCTCACAGGCCTACCTTAATAGGGGTAGCCGTTTCTCCAAAAAGATACTCCCATAGGTTGATCTCCAAATACAAGGAGTTTGTCATCAGCGTTCCAAGTTTGGAAATGCTTCGAGACGTCTGGATAGCGGGAACAAAAAGCGGGCCATCAAAGCTTAAGGAGATGAGCATAACCTTAGTTAACTCCACTAAAATAAAAACACCAAGCATAAAGGAGGCGTTGGCGAACATAGAATGCAAGGTGGTGGATGCTAGGGATTACGGGGATCACACGTGGTTCGTGGGTGAAATCGTTGGCTACACCTACAAAGAGGGAGCTTTCAAGAACGGGAAGCCAGACGTTATGGAGGCAAACTTTCTGGCACATGCGGCATGGACGGACTTCGTTACCTTCGAGAAGAAGATTTATAAAACAGAATAATCTTCGAATATCATTATATCACGATGTAAACTGATATTTTTGAATTTTTCAGCTTTTTCCGTTCGTATTTTGATTTTTAGCCTCCAAGGTTGCTTTGGGTGTTTTTAGTAACTGAAGGTTATTATCGAACAAGGAGTTATGATATTTTGAGGTTTTTGTAACGAAATTTTTTCGAGTTTTTGAGCGAAGGCTTCTCAGGAATTATTTAATGTCCTCTCCTCGCGGGAATTCGACCATTTTTAATTTAAAGTGTTTTTATTAGCCTATTTTTAATTTTAGCCTTCGTTCTGTCTCTGGAAGTCTCGTGGACAAGACTGGACATGGGAGAAAAAGAGTAAGTTCAGGCGAGCGAGTGTTTCGGAGTCTTTTCTGAGGGCCCGGATTCGAGCTTTTTGAGGGGAGTTTTATCAACCCTTTGACGAAAAGCTTATAAGATTCAAGCCATCTAATTACTTTGTAAGGAATTTCAAGGAAAATTCACCCCTGTTCCAATAAGACTTCAAAAGAATTGAAAGTCTCTCACATATAATGTAACTTCTGACAATGCATTTTCAAGTTCCAATAAGACTTCAAAAGAATTGAAAGACGGAGCAGTGCATGTAAAGAACGTGGCCGGGACTGGTTCCAATAAGACTTCAAAAGAATTGAAAGCTTTTGCTCCGGCAAAAGCTTGTGGGCAGTCAAGTTGGTTCCAATAAGACTTCAAAAGAATTGAAAGAGGACTGCTACTGTCTGTGGGACTTTTAGGTTAAGGGTGTTCCAATAAGACTTCAAAAGAATTGAAAGTAGGGCATGTCGAATGTCGTCCCTTACTGCGTAATCTAGTTCCAATAAGACTTCAAAAGAATTGAAAGACTGTCACGACTACGGGTATCAACTTTGTTGACATAACGTTCCAATAAGACTTCAAAAGAATTGAAAGGACGGCTTTAGCCTCCCCGCCCAGCACACATATGAGCTCTAGTTCCAATAAGACTTCAAAA
Organism: Thermococcus sp. 2319x1; assembly: GCF_001484685.1. NCBI lineage: Archaea > Methanobacteriati > Methanobacteriota > Thermococci > Thermococcales > Thermococcaceae > Thermococcus > Thermococcus sp. 2319x1. Next base: position 1,671,442 of record NZ_CP012200.1, read on the forward strand.
GAATTGAAAGGGCAATGGGTATACTGTCTCAGTTGCGTATATTTCGTGTTCCAATAAGACTTCAAAAGAATTGAAAGTCCCCGGCTTGCGGATGACAATTCTGTCCGGGTAGACCTCCGTTCCAATAAGACTTCAAAAGAATTGAAAGCCCTGTAGCCTTCCTGTTCACACTATCCCAACTCTCAATGTTCCAATAAGACTTCAAAAGAATTGAAAGCTCTTTAATGAACAACACTTTTAAACCCTCTCCAAATATCTCTTTTGATGATAGCGTTAGGGATAGAGGGAACGGCACATACACTTGGCATAGGGATTGTGACGGAAGATAAAGTTCTCGCCAACGTATTTGACACTCTCACAACCGAAAAAGGTGGCATACACCCGAAGGAAGCCGCTGAACACCATGCAAAACTCTTAAGACCCCTTCTAAAAAAAGCCCTCAAAGAGGCTAAGATTAGCATAGGGGATGTAGATTTAATTGCTTTCTCCCAGGGGCCGGGTTTAGGGCCGGCTTTGAGGGTTGTGGCAACTGCCGCAAGGGCCTTAGCTATAGGATACAACAAACCAATTGTTGGAGTCAATCACTGCATCGCCCACGTGGAAATTACAAAGATGTTCGGAGTAAAAGACCCTGTTGGTCTTTACGTAAGCGGGGGCAACACTCAAGTGCTGGCTTTGGAGGGCGGGAGATACAGGGTTTTTGGAGAAACCCTCGACATAGGCATAGGGAACGCCATAGATACGTTTGCCAGAGAGCTCGGTTTGGGATTTCCTGGAGGGCCAAAGATAGAAAAGCTCGCTCAGAAAGGGGAAAAATACATTGAGCTCCCCTATGCCGTTAAGGGCATGGATTTAAGCTTCTCCGGAATTTTAACGGAGGCCGTTAGAAAATACAAGACTGGGAAGTATAGGGTTGAAGATTTGGCGTATTCTTTCCAAGAAACGGCCTTTGCAGCTTTGGTTGAGGTTACCGAAAGGGCTGTAGCGCATACAGGAAAAGAGGAAGTAGTCCTTGTGGGAGGAGTTGCCGCCAATAACCGCTTGAGGGAAATGCTTAGGATAATGTGCGAGGATAGAGGTGTGAAATTCTTCGTGCCGCCTTATGACCTATGCCGGGACAACGGGGCGATGATAGCCTATACCGGCCTGAGGATGTTCAAGGCCGGCATAAAGTTTAGCCTTGAAGAGACGATAGTCAAGCAAAAGTTTAGAACCGACGAGGTGGAGGTAACCTGGTAGCTTAAAACTTCTTCTTTATCTTCAACGTGTATTTTGGGTAGATTCTTTTCGAGAACCTCACGAACCTTGTTTTTCTCGGGGACTTCTCAATTCTTATTCTCGAATGGGGTGGAAGTTGGGTATAGAACTGTCCATCAACGGTGAGGATAATTTCCCTTTCCGTCAATACCTCTATCTCAATTGATGAAGAGTCCGGGACAACAAGGGGTCTTGCGGTAAGGGCGACTGGAGCTAGGGGGACTAGGAGAATAGCATGCAACCGAGGATCAACTAAAGGGCCTCCAGCTGAAAGGGCGTAAGCCGTTGAGCCTGTAGGAGTTGATATTATCAACCCATCGGCCCTTATCTCCTCGGCAAGCTCCCCGTCGATGTAGTATTTGAGGTGGGTTATCTTACCCGGAATTCCGGTTAAAACCACAACGTCGTTAAGCGCATCGGGGATTTTCAACCCCTCAACAAAAGTTCTGATTTTCATCCTCTCATCTATAAAATAGTCCCCCTCAAGAACTCTGGAAATAGCGAAAAAAGTTTCTGCAGGTTCAACCTCTGCCAAAAATCCCAAAGTCCCCATGTTTATTGCCAAAATGGGGATATCCTTAGGAATTTTGTGCTCGACCCTTAGAACACTTCCATCTCCTCCAATGACTATCATCATGTCAACGTCCATTCTCTCAAGGGGGATTACATCGTCGGGAGAAAAATGTGGAAAATTCTCATGGGCCTCTTCATCAACGTAAACATCATAACCACTTACCTTGAGAAAGTCGTATACCCTATATGCAAGCTTCAAAGCCTCCTCACGATCTCTTCGAGCGGCGATTCCAAACTTCATGATCTCACGCTCTGTCCTTGCCTAGCTTTGTGCCGAGATAAGCGCTCAATCCTCCCCCAATAATTGTTGGGAGCCAGAAGGATATAAACCTATCTAAGATGGTTGCAGTGACTGCTAAACTCTTATTGATCCTCAAGCTGAGATAGAGGGCAGAGTTAACTGCCTCCGTTATTCCCACTCCTCCGGGGAGGATACTTATCATTCCCAGGGCAATGCCGGCCATTTGAACAATTAAGATTTTTTGGAGCTCAAGATGGTATCCGATGCTCTCAAAGACAAAATAGGTTCTGAGCAGCATGAAAACCCAGAGGGCTAAAGAATAGAACAACGTCTTGCCCAGCACAACGGGGTCTTTGGAAAGCTCCACGAAAGTTTTCCTGAAATCTATTATAGATTTTTTGAGCTTTTCTTCAAGCGTCTCCTCTACCCCCGCAAATTTTTCTGGGAATATACGCTTTATAACCCCTGCTATTTTATTAAGCACCCTAAAAGCCAGAGTCTCATTCAAAGAAATCATAAGGCTTATAATCACTATCAAAAGGAGCACCAGTGTTGAGATGGAAAGAACAGACAGCAAGAGCTTTATCCTTAATGAGAGAGCATATTTGAATGCGACAAGGGTGAAAAGCAGAACGGGAATGACATCCAGAATCCTATCGGCCATTATGGTTGCAAAAACCTGGCCATAACCGCTGTTGGACTTTTTGGTTATCACGTACATTCTAGCCGGCTCTCCTCCGGCTCTAGCACCGGGGGTTAGATTGTTTGCAAATATTCCCACTATGGTGGCAATTATAACGTCCCTTATCCGAACCTTCACTCCGGCTCTTTTTAGAAATATTCCCCACCTAAAAGCCCATGCAAGGGTTGCAAGAATTTGCATAAGCAATGCCAAGAGAAAGTATTCGGGCTTGGCTTCCATCACAAGCTTCAACGTCTCCTCTATTCCGGCCCACCATATAAGTGCCATTATAACCCCAATCCCAACAAAGATCATGAGGGAGTTCCTTTTCTTCATCAGCTCACCTTCCTTAGCTTTGCAATGAAGAAGCCTTGGGTGAGGTGCTTATGGGGATAAAAGCGTTGTACCTCCTTTATCCCCAATCCGGGTGAGCCTATAAAAATTTTCTGCTCCTCAAGTTTTAGCCCCTTCTTTAGCATATACTGCACATTTCCCTCATTTTCCTCGTAGCTTAAGGTGCATGTGGAGTAAACAAGTATCCCCCCTCTTCTAAGGCTATTTATTGCGGCGTTTATGAAATGCCTCTGGTACCTTGCCGTCGCTTCAATTTCCTTTGGCGTTTTGCCTTCCCAGAGCTTTGGCCTCACTCCCAGAGCCGTGCACGGAGCATCCAGAAGGATTTTGTCGGCCTTAATCCCAAGATCCGGCAGATTTCTTGAGTCCATTTGAAGGAGCTTAACATTTTTTACCCCGAGTCTCTTGAGCTCTTTCTCCATTTTGGCAAGTCTGTTTTTTGATTTGTCTATTGCTATTATCTCCCCCCTGTTTTCAAGGAGCTGTGCTATGTGAGAAGTTTTTCCACCCGGGGCAGCTGCCATATCAATTATAAGGTCTTCTTCCTGTGGTTCCAGAATATGGGCAACAACCATGGAAGGAAGGCTTTGCGCATAGAAATAGCCCTTCTCATAGGCCTTCAACTCATTCAGACTCGGTAGTTTGAATTTGGGGAGGGTTACTTCAACGGCTATTCCCCTTGTGGCAACCACCATCTCCTTGGCGCTCATCCGTGCAATCCCTATGCCCACGAGAAGTCCTTTTGGATCCCTGATCTGGACTTCATCTCCCTCTTTTATCCCTTTATCGGCCTTTAATACGCCGGGAGCATAGAGCTGAGCCCCCTGGTAAACGCTCTCCGCTGCAAATTTATTTGCAATGACTTCTGGCAACTTAGGTTCATAGTCGTCGGAAAAATTCGGACCTTCCCTTTCAAAATAGATGCCTTCCTCAAGATATGGACTTCTTTTTGGTTTTAGCCCTTCTTTTCTAAGCTCTTCCATGAGCTTCTGCCTGCTTATCTTGAGTGTGTTGACCCTTATGTAGTACTTCTCTACCGGCTCCCTTAGCTTTTTCATTATCTCCTCCGCTTCACTCCCAAAAAGGTTGTAGTAGTACCTCTGTAACTCTTCTGGAAAAGCTTCCTTGTACATGAAATCACCTAAATCTCAAGGGTCTCATATCGTTTTGCCAGTTCTATAAATTCGAGGAGCTTGTTTTCAATATCTTGGCTATCTTTGGCCTCGACCTCAAACTGAAAAACCTGTTCTTGACTTTTTTCTATTTCTCCATAAACTTCATCGGGGTTTCTGGGGGTGTTGTGATTGTAGATGTCCTCCAAAAAGTTTTCCGTCCCGTAAATATAGCTTTGCGGGAATTTCTTGAGAAACTCAACGACAAATTCTTTGGTTATTTTTTCCTTAGGAATCGCAAACACGAAGTAAAAGCTCTGAATCGTTGCCCCCACTTCTCCCTGGGGTTTTATCTCAAAGGCGGGATGAGGATAGAGCATTTCCCTCCACTCGCCCTCAAGAAAAATGTAGGCATTGAAAACTTCCTCCACAGGCTCAACCTTAAAGCCAAGGGGCCTAAGCTTTTCCCTCAGCACCTCGTTTAACTCAAAAATCTCGCCCCAGATTTTGTTTAGATGATTGTGAATTTCGATCATTCTCATCCTCCCACCTCAAGGAAAAATAGAAGGGAAAATTTAAAGGTTTAGGTCAACCCAAAGCCAGGTTCAGCTGTTCAATTATGTTCGTCTCAACTCTCTTCTTGATTTCTGGGAGCGGCATCTCCATTTCCTGGTTGAGCACCTTCACACTTAGAGTGAGCTTCAGCGTTACCTCGCTCCTCTCCCCTCTCTTTATGTGCTCTGCAATTACCTCTGGAAGAACGTTCGTGTCAACTACCGTTCTTATTTTTGCCGTGCCCCTGCCGTTTGCTGGGATTATGACTTTCTCAAGGAGCTCTCCCTGTGCTACTTGGTACCCATTGGCATCTATGTAATATTTAACCCCAAAAAGGGGCAGGGGGAAAGGATTGGGGTTGTAAAGCTTTAGATCGCTTAGAATCTCAATGCTATTCTCGTTTATTTCTCCCCATTTAGATGGCATTCCCTCTATTGCGGGAGTTTTGATTAAGTCCCCGGAGCTTTCTATCGTTATATTGCCAATGTAGGAGAGCAGGTCAGTCTTGAGTGGCTGTGAAAAACTTCCCCCAATGATTGGAATGCCAAATATTGAACCTCTCACCTCTATCTTGATATCACTCTGCTCCCCGTTTCTTATGTGCTCCTTTAGGGCTTCAACTATCTCTCTGTTTTTAAGAACAAGCACTCCCCTCGCACTGTCCTTTAAGAATCCAATTTTCAGGTCTTTTAGCGTGCCCACCTTTATTCCTGCCCAGTATAAATCCGCTTCCTTAATATTTATCGAAATCGGGAGGGATTTCCCAAAATATACTGCTGCGTCAAGTTCAATAGTGTTCTCATCAACATATCCCCACTCGGCTCTTATTTGGGGGGTTAGAGTAATTAGCGTATAGCCCAAGTAAGCTACCCAAAGAAACACGATGAGTCCTATAACCCCAAGTATCTTGCCTATGCCCATAGCTTTCACCTAAAAATTGAAAAAATTGAAAGCTTAAAAGGGTTTGCCACCTTTTTTCCCTCTCCAGTACGTCCATAAGATTACTACCAGAGCTAGAATCCCGACAAACACCCCAACGGTTCTCAGATTCCTTTTTGTCTTTATATTTTCCTTAACGGGAATTGTAATTGATTCCTCGAAGACGTACACGTTGTCGTCTCCGCTCTCTTTATCACCAACTGCCCTGATCCTTACCTGAATCGTGTAATCTTTGGGAATGGCGTTGTTTGCAATGCTCAGCTCCAAAACACCTTCCCCTTCTTTGCCCGGGTCAAGAGTTCCAATGTAATCGGATCTCTTTGAGAGTGTGAAGGGCTGATCGGCTTTCACAACGCCTTCTATTATCACGTTTTCGGCCTGCTCTCCACCGATGTTTTTGACCCTTATGTACACAAGCACCTCCTCACCCTGCGTGGGTGTTTTGTCAAAACTGACCTTCTCAACGGTTATCTTTGGTTTTTCATTCACTATTACTGGTATCTTGATTGTGTCCTCTCTAACATTGCCCGATGAGTCTTTGTATTCCATCTTTATCGGGATTTCGTAGGTTCCGCCTTTTGCCCCCTCTCTAACGTTTACTTTGAAGCTAGCTTTTGCTGAGTCCCCTTGTCTTAGAGTGCCTATGTTTATTATCTGCTCGCTCGTCTCACTTAATTCGAATGGATCCTCGGGCATTGGTTTTAGGATTACGTAACGAGCACCTCCACTGCCTATGTTCTCCACTTCAAAGTTTATCTCCACGTTGTTTGTTCCAGCCAAAACCCTGCTCGGAGACGTTGAAACCTTTGAAATTATTATATGCTCCCTGCCGAGAATTGGTATGCCAATTAACCTGTCTTCCGTTAGTTTTTCGTCATTTGGTGTGCTAAGATACTCCAGCGAAACCTTTAGGGGATAAATACCGTTTTCGAGCCTTTCATTTGCCTTTAAGTGAAACTCCAGAATCTTCTCTTCTCCCGGAACTAACTCGGGTAAGTACTTTACGTTATCCTCTCCAATGGGCAGGAAAGCATCGATGTTCTCCCTAGCGAGCTGCTCCATTATTTGGTTTATGGCAACTTGAAGGTTTTCGCTCATACTCTGGCTTCCCTGTATCGGAAGGTTCTGGAGGAAAGAGAGATCGACTTTTGTAACATCTCCGGGCACACTCACTTCGCTCGGCTCTATTCTGAAGGAAAAAGCCCTTGCCCTCTCTTCGCCTACGTTTTTCACCTTTACCTTGAGCACAAACTCATCTCCAGGCTCTATTGCCTTTGGATCCATTTCAACACTCTCAATCTCGATAAAGGCTTGATTTCTTCTCACAACTTGAATTGAAAAGTCAAAGGTCTGCTCCCTCTGCTCTTTTGAATCACCGCTGTAGTAGGTAACCTTCAGCCTCATCGGATAGCTTCCTGTGGAGGCATCTTCACTCACGTGCAGCCTGAACTTATACTCCATGACCTTGTTGGTTCCCACTATGTAGGTAAAGTGCTGCTTTGTTGTGTTATCGATTAATATCGCCCCATTTTGGAATTCCAAAGAGGGAGAGAGATCAACAAGCACCTCTTTTGCCGGCTCGAAACCAAGGTTTCTAAGACCAATGGTTACCTCAAAATCCTCTCCCGGGTGAACTGCTTCGGGTTTTTCGATGTTCTCTATCTCAAAAGTTGCTTCCCCCTCTCGAATTACGGTTATGGAGAAATAATCAAAACCTTGCAACATTTGCAAATTCTCTCCTCTCTGCACGTAATATGCAAGTGAAATGTAGAGGGGATAAATACCGGGAGCGATGTTTTCATTTACCTTGAATTTGAACTCAATTACTTTCTCCTCTTTTCCGTCAAGATATTCTACGTACTTCACCGCGCTATCAACCGGCAAAAGAACACTCTGCACAACTCCGCTCTGGGATGCAACTTGGGCTATTACCTCACCTGCCCCTCCACCGGAAGGAGCCAATGAAACCGGTGTCGGGGACACAACCACCGTGATAAACCTTGCCTTTAACGCCCCTTCATTCTTTATGTGCACTTTAACGGTTATTTCATCACCCGGCCTAACTTTCTTCGGAGTTTCAGCCCACGCCGTAAGGTATGCCGGTATCATCGAGGCTTTCCATTCAGAAGGGCCGCTTATGCTTATTCTTGCACCGTTTGGATAAATCTGAAGGGCTGTAATAGCCACTTTCTCCCCATCAACCTCAACTTCTATGGTCTCGTTTTCACCTATGAGGCTTATATTGGGATAAGTGACCGTCATAAGAAGGTCTTCTTTCGAGATACCCAGTTCGGGATGCTCTTCGACGGTTTTGAACACCGCATCCACAATCTCCTCTTGGGAGGCACTGCTGAGCCACAGATAGAATTGAGCTAACTCTATGAGATTTGTTGTGTTGTAGCCGAGAGTTTCTGCCATTGCGTAGAGGAAGGTAGTATTTGTGAGAAGCTTTTGTATTTTTTCTGGGTTGGGGACTTTAAACGAGGTATAGTTCATGTTGAGTACCTTGTTGTCCTTTATGATGAGTATCATGGCCTTGTACCCGTTCTCTACGTAGTCCTTCTGGACATCCTGGAGGACAACCACAAGCGGTCCTACGAGTATTGAGTCGCCTTTGTTGAGATAACCCTCAAAGAGAAGCTCTTCCTCAGCCATAACAAGATTAAAACCCCCCATGACAATCAGCAGCACCAGTATAGGTCCGAGGTATTTTCTCATTTTTCCTCACCCCTTATCTTTTTTCCATAAAACAGCTGGAGCAAAGCAGGTGTTACCGTAAAAGCGGCAAACATTGAAGCGAAGATTCCAACCGCTAGAGTTTTTCCAAAGTCGTGTATTGCGGTGAGCTCTCCACTAAGCAAAGCTAAAAATCCTCCAGCCGTAGTTAAAGCCCCAACCAAGATCCCGGGGCCAACTCCTTCGACAGCAGAGATTAAGGGATACGGATTGCCCTCCCTAAGTTCTTCCAAAAACCTGTGGGTGAGGTGCATTCCGTAGTCAACTCCAAGACCAACTATCATCGAGATAACCCCAGCTAAAGTTTGAGTGAAAGGTATGCCCGCGAGCCCCATGTAGCCAACGGTCCAAAGGGCACCAAGGAACATGGGGAGTATCATCGCAATCGAAACTAACGGCCTTCTGAAGAGCAGTATAACTACCAGCACAACAAGAACGCTACCATAGGTGGATATTTTGCCGAGCTCTTGATTTGTAAGGCCATCTAAAACGTAGTTTAGGTACAAATCTCCAGCGGGTCTTATCTCAACTCCCGGGGGAAAATCAGCGTTTTTTGCCTGCTCTTCAAAGTAGCGCATAATAGCCCTAAAGTCATCCGGCCTAACTCCACCGAAGTTACCCCTTAGCTGAATCAGAGTCATCGAGTAGTCCTCATTTATGGGAGCTCTACCCTCTTTTATGGCCTCCTTTATTTTTTCCTTGTCTTCGGGAATGTAACCGTATTTTCTGACAACTACATCCGCTATGCTGTTGGTCTCAAAGACATTGTTGTAATGAGAATCTGCAAGTATCTCCTGCTCAAAGCGGTATATGTCCCTCACTATTGTTGGGTCCCTTACATCGTCTGCCTTCACTATTAAATCCAGCTCGTCCTGGCCTCCGAATTCATATCTAACATTCTTCATGGCCTCAATTTCTGGTATGCCTTCGGGAATCATTTTCTCAAGTCTGACCTCCGTTGTCACCTGAGTTAAACCATAGAGAAACACGAGGGTAATCAGAGATACAATAAGCAGAGTTGTTTTTGGATGTCCCTTAATGATCCTGCCAAGGGTGTTAAAGGACTTAGCAATAAAACCCGAATGAGCCCTTATCTCCGGAACTTCGTGTTTGCCTGTGATTTTCTTCATAATATCCTCGTAGAGGATTATAAGTGAGGGGGTTATTACAACCGCATTTATTGCTGCTAAGCTGAGGCCCATTATCAAGACAAAGCTTAGCCTTTGAAGAGAGGGGAGGAGAGAAAAGGCCAGTGCAAAAAATCCCGCTATAGTCGTTAGAGCTGCTCCCAATAGGGCCTTCCCCGTCTCTGCCACGGCTTCTTCTGCAGCCTCTTCAATACCTCTACCCTTTTTCCTTTCCTCAAAATAACGGTTGGTTACGTGAACTCCATAATCAATCCCCATTCCAACTATCATTGCCCCAACTACGGTAGTTACCATGTCTATTGGAATCCCAAGCAGTCCCATAAAACCAAGGGTCATTGTTACGCCAAATACCAGAGGTATAAGGGGAAGCATTGCCCTAAAAACGGATTTGTAAAAATAGATCAGCAGAAACGCCACGAAGAGGAAGGCAATTGCCATTGTCCTGTTTAGATCACCTTGAAGCATTGCCAAGATTCTATACGTGATTCCAATTGTTCCGGTTTGAATAACCTCCACATTTTTTGGGAAGCGTACCTCATTTATATCCCTCTCAATGTCCTCATAAACCCTCTGCACCGCTTGAGATCCAGAGCCCGCAGTAAGAGCGGCTATTACAATGGTCGTTCTGTAATCGGAGCTTATCAACCCCTGCAGGGCTTCTGGGGGGAGAGTATTCAAAACAAATCTAACTTCTTCTTCGTTCTCAGGCAATCTGCCAAGAATTTGAATAAAAATATCAGCAATGCTTGTCGTGTCCGTTACATATTCGTGCTCCCTTAAACGCTCCTCGAGCTCGTAGATTGACTTTATAACCTCGGGATCCCGAATATCGTAAACCCCTCCCTCTTCAATAGATGCCACCTTGACAATTATAAGAGCAGAATCCCCACTTTGAAATTCATTTTGGAGTGTCAAATAATCTCTCACTGCCGGTAAATCTTGGGGAAGCTGTTTAGTGAGGTCACTTTCGAATTCCAGCAGCTGTACCCCGTATACGGAGAGAACTAGCAAGAATAGAGCTACCAATGAAAACGCCACCCTGTATCTCACTATTACCCTCGCGAGCCTCTTGAGCATTCTCCCACCTCTGAACTTTTGAACTTTCGGAATTTTCCGAAAGATTTATAGCCTTCAAATTTTAAAAACATTGTGGAGATAGGAGGTGAAGGCATGGGTGTTGAGGAGGCTAAGAGGATCATGATGGAGCATTTCGCAAATACCGCAAGGAAATTTGGATTGAGCGAGCTCTACGGATATATCTATGGAGTTCTCTTCTTTGAAGACGAGCCTTTAAGCCTGGGAGAGATTGCGGAGAGAACGGGATACTCGCTTTCTCATGTGAGCACTGCATTAAAGTTGCTGGAAAACATCGGGCTTGTAAAAAGGCTCAAAAAGCCAAGGGACAAGAGGGCATATTATAAGGCAATAAACAATATTCGGGAGTGGAGGAAAGAGGCCTACTATAAAAAAATAGAAGAAGACGTAAGGCAGACCAGAGAAAACCTTTTGAAGGCTTTGAAGGAAGTGGAAAACGATAAAAGCGAGGAGGCAGAAAAAATACGGCAGAGGATAGAATTTGCCCTTCAAAGAAACGCGATTACGGAAAAAATCTTAAACATATTTCTGAAACATGAGGATGAAAAAGCCCTTAAAGCCCTTCTTGAGTGCCTCGAAGAAAAGCTAAATAGTGAAAACCCTTAAAAACAAGCCCAAGTTAATTAGGCCGGTGGTTAAATGAATGAACTGCTCGAGGCTTTTTGGTACATTCTCCCAGCGTATTTTGCAAATGCCTCCCCGGTAATCTTCAAAGGCAAAATACCAATGGACTTTGGAAAGAGTTTTGTCGATGGAAGAAGAATTCTTGGCGATGGGAAAACCTGGAGGGGCTTTTTCGGAGGACTTTTTACGGGAGTTTTAATAGGGATTATTCAGTATCAAATCCGGCCCGATTTTTATGGCTCGTTTCCGATTGCCTTAAAACTTGCTTTTGCACTCTCCTTTGGGGCTCTTCTCGGAGATCTGATCGGGAGCTTTGTTAAGAGGAGAATAGGTATGGAAAGAGGTTATCCGGCAGTTGGTCTCGACCAATGGGGCTTTTTAGTCTCTGCACTGGTTTTAGCCTATCCAGTAAAAACTCTCACGACTGGGCAGGTGTTGTTCCTTTTCCTTGTAACTCCCTTCATCCATTGGGGGGCCAACGTTTTGGCGTATAAGCTGAAGTGGAAAAGCGTTCCGTGGTAGGCACTTTTGTTTTATGACAAACCTTTTATAAACCACGCTGGTAATTTTGGATGGTGAGAGGATGAAGGTGAAAGTAAGGTATTTTGCCCGCTTTAGGGAGCTAGCTGGAAAGGGAGAGGAGGAAATTGATCTTCCGGACGGAAGTAAGATAAGAGACCTTGTTGAGAAGATAAAAGAACTCCATCCTGAGTTTAAAGGGGAGGTTTTCGGCGAGGACTACGATGACAGCGCAGATGTGAACATCTCAAGAAACGGCAGATACGCTTCTTTCGATGAGGAACTAAAAGATGGTGACATTGTAGCTTTATTCCCACCCACGAGTGGTGGATAACATGCTAACGGAAAAAGAAATGGAAAGATACGACAGACAGATCAGGATTTTCGGGGTTGAAGGGCAGGAAAAGCTCAAGAAGAGCAAGGTGGCCGTTGTAGGTGTGGGAGGGCTTGGAAGCCCCGTCGCTTATTATTTGGCGGCTGCGGGAGTAAACCTCCTGCTCATAGATGAGCAACTCCCAGAACTGAGCAACTTAAACAGGCAGATTCTTCACTGGGAAGAAGACTTGGGGAAGAACCCAAAGCCACTATCAGCTAAATGGAAGCTTGAGCGCTTTAATTCCAGTGTGAAAATAGAGACCTTTGCTGGAAAGCTCACAAGAGAGAACGTAAAAGAGGTTCTCAAAAACGTCGATGTTATTGTTGATTGCCTGGACAACTTCGAGACGAGATACCTTCTGGATGAGTTTGCCCATAAAAGTGGAATTCCCCTTGTTCATGGAGCCGTTGAGGGCCTTTACGGGCAGGTAACCACCATTATTCCGGGAAAAACAAAAAGTCTCAGGGATATTTTTCCCACTCCTCCAAAAAAGAAAGAAAAGTTCCCAATTTTGGGGGCAACAGCTGGAGTTATAGGAACCATACAAGCGGCGGAGGTTGTAAAGCTCATAACCGGGAAGGGTGAAGTACTGGCAAATAAACTGCTTATCGTTGATTTAATGCACAATTCCTTTGAGGTGATAGACCTTGAAGATTAAACTCTTTAAAAAACCCGAGGATTTTGACATTGCTGAAGCCATTGAGCTGGTTTCGTCTCCAAAAAGTGGAGGAATCGCGATATTTCTCGGAAGAGTTAGAGACGAAAGCCACGGTAGGAGGGTTAAAAAGCTCATTTATGAAGCCTACGAAGAGATGGCGATAGAAGAGATGAAGAGAATTCGAGAGGAGGCACTGAAAAAATTCCCAATACTGGATATGCTCATATGGCACCGGTATGGAGAGCTTGAAGTTGGAGAGAACACGATTCTTATAGTGGCCGCTGGAAAGCACAGAAAAGAAGCTTTTGAAGCCTGCATGTGGGCGGTGGATGAAGTAAAGAAGAGGGTTCCGATATGGAAAAAAGAAGTGACCGATGAAGGTGTGTTTTGGATTGAAGGAGAGAAAGCAATACCCGACAAAAAGGTGCATTAGGCTCCTTTTTAACTGTTGTTTATTGTAATTAAGAGACAATGAATAACAGTAAATTAATAAAACACCGTTACCTTCGTAAAAAGACCCCGGGAGGATATCACCAACAAATGTTAGGCCTATTGGGGAATTCTATAGTTGAGAGTGCAGAGATTCTGGAAAGTGGGAAAGGAAAACATAGAAGGCTGCAAACTCTGTCCATTTATATCCACGGGTCATTACTGAAGAGCGCTGTCCACTGGATCATCCTTTAGGAGATAATGCCCAAAAAAGTTTTATGTGATGAAAAATTAAGTAGTAGATGGTGATGGGAATGGTCAAAATAGAGGTTGTAGAGGTAGAAAAGCCCGAAGGAGTAGAGTGCATAATCGGTCAGGGAAACTTCTCAATCTTCACAGTTGACGACTTGGCAAGGGCTCTTCTCACTGCAGTCCCCGGAATAAAGTTTGGAATTGCAATGAACGAGGCAAAACCACAGCTAACGAGATACACCGGGAACGATAAAGAACTCGAAGAACTGGCTGCAAAAAATGCTTTGAAGATTGGAGCGGGCCACGTTTTTGTAATACTCATGAAAAATGCCTTCCCAATAAACGTGCTCAACACCATCAAAAATCATCCGGCAGTGGCCATGGTCTACGGTGCCAGTGAAAACCCCATGCAGGTCATAATAGCTGAAACAGAACTCGGGCGCTCCGTTCTCGGAATAGTGGATGGAAAAGCCGCAACTAAGATTGAGACCAGCGAACAGAAGAAAGAAAGAAGGGAACTTGTCGAAAAAATTGGCTACACTATAGATTAGCTTTTTAATATTTCACCTCTTTTCTCTTTGGGTGAAAACAATGCGACTGGTTTTTGTAACGTCCAACAAGGGGAAAGTCGAGGAGGTTAGAAAATACCTTTCCCCCCTGGGCGTAGAGGTTGTGCAGAAGAATGTAAAATACCCGGAGATACAGGCAAACACCCTTGAAGATGTTGTCGCTTTTGGAGTAGAGTGGTTAAAGGATCACATAACAGAGCCGTTCTTCATAGATGACTCCGGCCTTTTTATCGAGAGTTTAAAGGGGTTTCCCGGAGTCTACTCGGCCTACGTTTACAAAACCTTAGGGAACGAAGGAATTCTCAAGCTTATGGAGGGAATTAAAGACAGAAGAGCATACTTTAAAAGCGTGATAGGGTATTACGATGGGGAGCTCCATATGTTTACGGGAATTGTGCACGGAAAAATAATCAACGAGAAACGCGGCAGTAAGGGATTTGGGTTCGACCCAATATTCATGCCGGAAGGCCACAGCAAAACATTCGCCGAGATGGAAATAGAGGAAAAAAATGAAATCTCCCACAGGGGGCTTGCTCTGAGGGAGTTCGCACGATGGCTAAAAGAAAACCTTAAAAAGGATTGAATGACAATAAAAACCGATGTTTTATTGAAAATTTGACAATTATGGGGGATTTGCATGAGTGAGGTGTTGGACACAATCGATTTAAAACTGTTAAAAGAGCTTAAGGAGAATTCGAGGGAAAATATAGCCACCCTAAGCAAAAATCTGGGCATCCCAAGGACAACGGTTCACTACAGGATAAAAAAGCTCGTAAGTGAGGGCATCATAGAGAAGTTCACTATCAAACCCAATTATAAGAAGCTCAATCTAGGAACTACAGCATTCGTCCTTGCCAGGTATGAACCCGATTCAGGGTTAACACAGAGGGAAGTTGCCAAAAGGATCGCCCAAATTGAAGAAGTTTATGAAGTTCACATAATTGCTGGAGAATGGGATCTCTTGATAAAGGTTAGGGCCCCTTCAGCTGAGGACATTGGAAAGGTTGTTATTGATAAGCTTAGAGAAATAAAAGGCGTTGGACAAACCGTAACTATGGTCTCCTTCGTTACCGTGAAAGAAGAACCCTAAAGCGGGCGATGATTGACGTTCTCCTTTCTGATTTTTATGATGAAGTAGCAAGAAATGAGCCTGCAAAATCGTTTTTATTTTCAAAACAAATTGGTGGGGGCGCGGGGATTTGAACCCCGGTCCGCGGGTTTCTCCGGGTCAGAGCTCCAAAGGCTCATCCCCTATCAGCAAACCCGCTCGTCTTCACACCTCTGGAGCCCGCGATGATGGACCAGGCTACACCACGCCCCCGTCAATAACACTAAAGCCAACACCAATTTATAAACTTTACGACATACTGTTAGATACTGTTAGGATAAGCAGAGGGGGCGTTAGGTTTAAGTTTCTGATACTTCTTCAGAAAAAGGGGGAGAGATGAGAGCTGAAATCATCCTATACTGCTTGTTTTCAGCCTTAAAACCTTTTCGCCGGAACAAAATCCCAGCAGAAAAGAAAATCTGGGCAGTAGAATTATTGCAGGGCCTCAGTTACCGGCAAGTTGGAAGAATACTGGAAATCAGCCACACAAGAGCCGAAACAGTTCAAAAACTAGCGGAAGCAATTTACAAGCCAAAAATCCTCGCAGTGAGGAAACAGAGGAATTTTATCGCAGTTGATGAGACTGTAATAAAAATCAATGGACAGAAAAGATTTCTCTGGGCTGCGATTGATGTTGAAAGCAAAGAAATCCTCGCAGTCTGGATTACAGCCACCAGAAACTGGTGGGTTGCTAGAGATTTTATTCTGGTTGTTTTAAAGTCCTGCGAGGGTCAGCCTGTTTTTCTGATTGATAATGCTAGGGTACAAGTCTGCTTTTAAATCCCTTGGGCTGGCTTATGTTCACGTAACTTTCGGGCCAAGGAATAGTATTGAGCGTTGGTTTAGGACTGTGAAGGAGCGGACAAAGCGTTTCTGGAATAATTTCAGAGCTGAGAACTGGAGGAGGGTTCAGTGGTTTATTTTTCTGTTTGCCTTCTGGTATAATTTTGTCAGGATTCATTCTCGGTTTAATGCTCCGCCTTGAAACATCGCTGAATGGGTTCAGGAGGTGATACCCAAGTTATCCTAACAGTAGAGACTGTCAAAATAAGAATCTTCAAAGCAAAATAGAAAAAGATTCAGACTAAAAGTCTCGGCCACAATCCTGTATTATCTCGGAATCTCCCCAGAAAAATAAGCAGCTTTATGACAGTATTCCAGATAATGAGTCACAAGGCTATCTTTCGTTTGGATTGTCGTTGACATGGATACTCGAGAAGTCCTACTGTTTACATTTCTGGGAGAGAAACAGTTTAGACACTTACTTGTTCTTGACTCAAGCTCTCAAGTATTGTGAGGGTGAGCCCGAGTTCGTGGTTGATAAGGGCCCATGGTATCCGTGGGCTTTTCAGAGGTTGAGGTTTAGACAAGAGGGGTTTGGTGAGCAGAGTGTTGTTGAATCTGTTCTCTCTTTGCTGATATTCACGTGCAATCCACACGAAAACTTGAGGACTCGAGCCAAGAACAAGTATAGTGTCTAAACTGCTCTACCTCCGAGAAACGCGGACAGCCAAGACTTTTCGAAAGAGAAGAACCGAGAGATTTTGGAACATTTTCCATACAGGTTCTCCTTTGCCTCTGTTTGGAGCTGGCTGGAAAGTTTCTTTACAGTCCCAGATTATTTTGATAATCCCAACAAAGTTAAGCAAAATCTTTAAATGCTTTTCAAGTCCTATAAAATCTGTCTGAATACAAAAGCTATGGAGGAAGGGGGTTGTGGGAAACATTAACCCCCAAAGCAAATCAATGATGGAACCAAAGGATGTAATTAGGAAAATTCGAGAGGAACTATTTGGAATTGGTATCGACTCCAGTGGATTACCTGAGAATGTAAAAAATTACATTCGACGCAATGATGAGTTTAAAAGGGATGCCGCAAAACTTGCCGAAGATATTCATACTAAAAAGCCCCATTTTATTTTTGAATTGATTCAAAATGCAGAAGACAATGAATATGAAAAGGACGTGATTCCAAAAATCAAATTTGTTCTAACCTCAGATTATTTAATAATTCAAAATAATGAGACTGGGTTTAAAGAGGAGAATGTCTGGGCTTTGTGTAAAATTGGAGGTTCTACAAAAACAAACAAATCTCTTGGGTACATTGGTGAAAAGGGAATAGGATTTAAGTCCGTTTTTATGGTAGCAAACGAAGTTCAGATATTCTCAAATAGCTTTCAGTTTAGGTTTAAATACGACAAAAAGGATCCGCTAACAATGCTAATTCCAGAGTGGATCGAGCAGGTTCCTGATTTTGTTGATCTCACTCAGACAAACATTATATTGGTGCTAAATGACGAATCAAAGGCAGAAGCTCCTAAATATTTAGATGATATTCATCCTAATTTGCTATTATTCCTCCGAAAGTTAAGGATAATTGAAATTGAAGACCAGACGAGAGGTATATACAGAAGATTCGAACGTTTTGAAAAAGACAACGTGGTTGAGATTAAAATAGTGGAAAAGGTAGGCAAATTAAACAAAATCTCCATACTGAGGTGGTTTGTTGTCAAAAAACTTCTAACAGTGCCTCCTGAAATTTCTGAAGACAAACGAAAGGGTGTGAAAGAAACAGAAATAATCTTGGCATTCCCATTAAAAGAAGATGGCTCGCCAGATGATTCAAAGGAGCAACATGTTTTTGCCTTTTTACCTGTCAGAAAATATGGATTTAAATTCATCATCCAAGCTGATTTTATCCTTTCCATAACTCGGGAAGATATAAAAGAAGATAATATGTGGAATCTCTGGCTCAGAAATTCCATTATAGATGTTTTTATGGACGCTGTTAGGGAATTTAAGAAAGATGAAAAATTAAAATACAGCTTTTATGAATATCTTCCCCTCAATGAAGTTAAAGATGAGTTCTTTTTGCCAATAGTGGATGGGATATATAAACGACTTAAAGATGAAGAGTGCGTCTTAACAGAGGCCAACACATGGAAGAAGCCTTCAGAAGTTTTAATAGGTGATAAAGAAATAAAGAGAATAGTAACCAATGAAGATTTGCAGAAGTTCTTTGGAAGAGAATACGTATCAAACAAAATAAAAGCAAAAAAGGAGATTTTACGCAGATTAGGAGTTGAAGATTTTTCAATTGACTATCTGATTAGATGTTTAGAAAACACTGAGTGGCTTAAAAAACAGAGCGACGAATGGTTTGTCTTTCTTTTTAAGTATTTAAGCAATAAAAATCTCTCTAAGGAGCAATTAGAGAATCTAAGGAGTTTGAACATTATCAGATTGGAGAACGGGGGGTTAACTTCCATAAACAAAGGCATCGTGTTCTTCCCGATAGAAAAAGAGATAGAAAAAGAGAAAACTTATGGATTTGAGAGTGAACTTAGGATAATTAAGAGGGGTATCATCAATACTATTTTAAAATATAAGGAAGAGAGAGGTAAAATTTTTGAGTTCCTTGAAAAATTGGGAGTTCGGCATGCAACACCCTACGAGATTATTGAGAGCCATATCTTACCTGTCTATGAGAACGGTATGTGGAGAGGAAAGGACCCCGACATTCTAACGGGGTATGTAATGTTCATTAAATACCACTTAAACGAATACTACGAAGAAAGTGACAGGAGACTAAACGGAAATAGAAAGTGGTTGGAATCAAAGAAAGATCCATTAGAACGGCTTAAAAAGTCGCTTCTTATCCGCACTAATAGGAACAGTTATGACCATCCAGAAAACATATACCTACCCAAGAGTTACGGGAACGAGAATGACTTGGAGAGGTTATTTGAGGGTCTTAATGTAAGTTTTGTGCATCCGTGTTATCTTGAACAGGATATTAAGCATATCAATGATGAAATTGCTGAGTTAGAGAATAAACTGAAAGATAAGAGCAAAACATGGAAGAAAAAGCACAGAAAAGAAGTGAAGAAAATAGAAAAGAGGATTAAAGAGCTGGAAGAGAAAAGAAAGGAGAAAATTAGGGAATGGAAGGAGTTCTTTTTAAAAATAGGGATTCATGAGGTCCCGAGGGTTGAGGATTACGAAGGAAGTTGTGGATTAGTGGGGAATCCCCATACACGGTGTGCTTTCCAAATGGAACATGGAATACCAGAAGAGGAAATGGAGTATTCAACTAGAGGGCATACAATTAGAGACTGGATGCTCTCCCCAGAGTTTAGGAGTGTATTGGAAAAAGAAAATGCAGAAAACATGAAAATTTTATTGGCTATACTGGACAAATACTGGGACAAAGAATATTCAAAATACTTGAATATGAGTTACTACTGGTTCTATTATTACGAGCATCATAAGACAGTTCCTTCCTCGTTTATTAGGGAGTTAAAAGAAAGGATTAAGCTTCCTACAATACAAAATACCTTGGCGAGACCCTCAGAGGTATTCTTGGATAAACCAGAAATTCGGGAACTTTTAGGTGATACTGTTCCATATTTAGCAGTGGAGATTAAAAATGAAGAGCTTATTAAAGCCTTGGGTATCAACACGCGAGCTAACGTAAGGGGTGTGCTGAATTACTTAAAAGCTCTTGTTGAGCAGGGGGACACGGATAAGGAAAAATTTGAGAAACTGTATGAGTTCTTGGATAAGCATTTTGAGGAAGATGCAACTAATATTAGGAAGGAGTTTTCTGAAAACCCCCTGATTTTTGTCCCAAATGCAGAGAAAAAGTATTACAGTACTAAGGAAGTTATATGGAGGGACGTAAGCAATATTTTCGGCAAAAATAGAATATATTTGGAGAGATACTATCCCAAGCTCAAAAAGCTCTTTGTTGAGAAATTGGGCATAAGTGAAAGACCCACTCCTAAAGATTACGCTAATGTTTTGCTCTCTATATCCAGAAAAATTGAACTCTCGGATGAAGATAAAAAGACAATAGTAAAGATATATGAAGAATTGAACCGCAACTTGAATCCCGATAAAGTTGAGAACCCCATATCTCAGGAAGATTGGTGGAAGAACTTTATTCAGGAAGCAATTTTCCTAACGGATAAAGGCGAATTTAGGAGAAATCTTGGGGATATCTTCATAAATGATGATAATGAACTTTATGAACTGTTTAAAGACGAAGAAAACATACATTTCCTATGGTTGCCTAAGGACTATCACATAGACAAGATCAAATTTTTCATTGGAGCATGTGGTCTTCGCTATATATCTAAAAGCACCAAAGTTGAACCGCTGCTTGAAGAAGGCAAATATTCAAAAGATTATGAACTCACAGATCGCATTCGGGCTATCATACCCTATGTTTTGCGGTACCTTTATTGGAGAGAAAATGCAATCTATGAAAAACTCAAAAAAGAGGGAGTATTTGAGAAAATTAGAACGATTAAAGTCTATGCCGTAGAGACTCTAAAAGTTAAATATTCGACAGGTATTAGTGGAGGAGAAACGATAGATAAAGTTACCGAGAGAAAGTGTATTTACCATGATGGGAACTTGTATATTGAAAGAAACAATGCCAGCCTTAACGATCTTGCAGTAGAATTTTCCAAAGTGTTCGGTGAAGTTAAGGGTCTTGATTCATTCTTGTTGCTTATTATAAATACATCGGAAATATCGGAAATAGAAGAAATTATAAAGATACAAAAAATAGGGAAATTACCTGAGAATGATGCCGAGTTTCTAAGAAATGTTCTCAACACTGAAAAGATAGAAGAAAAGAAAGAAGAACTATTATCTGAAAAGAAACCAGAAAAAACGTTTTCTAAAGAAGAGGGTGAAGGTAGCGAAGAAACACCGCCTTCAATATCGACAGAAATTACCTCTCAACTGCTAACAGAACCAACAGGAGGAGAGAGTGTTATCGAAAGTAATAAAGGTATTCCAGATAAAACAAGAGAGAAAGAATGGACTCCAGAATTTTCTCCAGAGGAAGTTCCAGTTATGGTAGAAGAATACGATGTCCAAAAACAAAGCCAACTAAAGGAGGAAGGAGAAGAGCATAACAAAAAGTCTTCTATGGAAGAAATTCATCTTTTATCACCTCTTGGAACTACTGCTTCACCTGCAGAAACCTTGAGCAGAAAAACAAGAGAGGATATTGGACGATGGGGAGAAGAATATGCTTTAAGATGCATTAAATATGAATTAATGGAAAAATATCCAGATGCTATTGTGGTAGATACTGAACAAGGCTTTAGATTAGAAAGGGACGGTAATGTAGTTATGGAGGTGATATGGGAAAATAAAAAATGCGAAAGCGGCAAGCCTTATGATATTAAAATAATCGAGGAAGAGAGGGAAATTTTTGTCGAGGTGAAAGCTACCCCCTCAGCCACTAAGGGAACATTCCAGCTATCAGAGAATGAATGGAGTTTCATGAAAGAAAAAGGTGATAGATACTGTATCTATAGGGTATACAGGGCAGGAAGTGGCAATCCCAAAGTAACTAAGATTCAGAATCCAATAAAGCTTATATATAAAGGAAAAATCAAAGTGAAAAATGCAACTATAGAAATATAGAGGCCCATCTCTTCTTCTTACAATACTGTCAAAGCAAGTAGTTGAATGTCGGATTTGTTTTAGATTTAATTTTCTACCCCTTACTTTAGAAAAAGTCACGTAATATTCAGGCCAAGGGACAGTATTACTAACTCAAAACTATTAAAGAGCAAACAAAACGCTTCTAGAATAACTCCAAGAGTAGCAACTGGCAAAAAGTTCACTAGTTCTTGTATCTCTCTCCTTTCAGGTATAATTAGGGTTCATTCTCAGTTTGATGGACACTAGGCAATATTACTCAATGGCTCCAAGATGTGACATACCAAAGTTACCCTAACAGTAGCGTCAAAGGAACAGTAACGGTAAAAGACCTCATTGGAAGAGAAGTCAAAGTTCTGGCAATGTTGAGCGAATAACGCCAGTGACAAAATCGTTGGAGTTGAGGATTTTGAAAAACTTCACAGATACGGCAGAGCATACATTCCAGCACATCCAGAACTTGGAGAACTTCCCAGTATTGGGCCCGGGGGTCCAGGAAAGCTTCCTAACTTAGAAGCGTTGGTTAATCTAAGGCCAGATGTAATTTTCACGACCTATGTAGATGCTAAGACAGCTCAAGATATCCAAGAAAAAACGGGAATACCCGTTGTTGTATTAAGCTATGGACAAGTGACAACTGCTCTTTAAATCTTTACAGCTCGCAGGTAAAATCCTTGGAAAAGAAAAAAGAGCTCAGGAGGTTATCACCTTCATTAAATCTCTCCAAGAGGACTTATTAAAACGTACAGAGCTACGCAACCAGCATAGGAACTGCCCTTGCAGATGCCTACTTCATCGGAAAGGTCCTTTATCCAGAGAGCTTTAAAGATGTAGACCCCATAAAGACGGCAAACGATATTTATGAATTTTTAGTGGGCAAACCAGTATACGAAACACTTGCCGAACAGTTTGGAGGATTCGGAAGAATCAATCTTTCGACTGGAAGTCTTGTCCAGTACTTTGCGGACGAACTCCAACTGGCGGCGATGGTCTACTGGGGCTTTGGGGATTTAGGAGGGGCAACATGGAGAGAGAACACAATACTCATGATTCTTAGGGTATGTTCCACAGAGCGTAAATCCCGGATTTATGAGGGTTTTTGATATCGTTCTTTTGGGCAGGAGGCTATATATGGGCTTTAATCCTTCAGAAAAGGACATTAGAATCGTTAATGAAATCCTCAAGAAGAGTGGAGGAGAGCTGCAAAAGGTAAGCATCGCCAGAGCCCTAGCACAAGAACCAGAGATACTACTCATGGACGAACCAACAAACAATCTTGACCCAAAGAACCAGCTTAAAGTTATGGAGATAGCCAAAGACTTCGCAAAAGTGGGCAAAGTCCCGATAGCGGTTATGCACGATGTTAACTTAGCTCTACGTTTTGCTGATAGGTTTATTTTCATGAAAAATGGTAGAATAATAGCGGATGGAGGGAGGGAAATTCTAAGGTCTGAAATTTTTGAGAAAGTTTATGGAATCAGAGGGCTTGTCGGCGAAGTCTCTGGAGTCCCAGTGTTCATAGCTAGCTCAGAGAGTTGAAATGTGGAAAAGGTTTTCCATTAGCCTTCCAAAAATATAACTCAGGAAAGCGGCCCCCAATCCGGTAGAGACCATCTCAAGGACTTTCTTCTTTATTGAAATTCCCGAAAGTACGGAGATTACGCTTGCAACTATGGCCAAAGCAGTTCCAGCCAAGAGAATCGAGAAAGGTAGGGCTAATAAAGAAGAGGAAGCCATGAAATATGGCAATACCGGAAAAGCCACCCCGGTTAGATAAGCCAAGCCAGTATAAAGGGCCGAACGGAGTTCATTTTCATTGCTTTCTTGCACAAGAAGATTTATCATTGCGTTTTCATTGGAAGAGAGCTTTTCCGCAACTTCTTTAGCAACCTCCCCCGGCATACCGCTCTCCAAAAGCCTCTCTATAAGCTCTTCCTTTGCTCTCTCCGGAGAAACTTTGAAAAGCACTTCCATTCTCTGCTTTACACTCTCATTCACCTGCCTCTGAGACCTGACGGATATAAACGCCCCTATCCCCATTGAAAGTGCTCCTGCGACTCCAACTATCAAGCCGCTAATTCCCACTATTTTCGGATTGTGGATGTAAACTGCCGAAAGTCCCGTAACTGCCCCCAAAAGCTCTACGAGACCATCGTTCATTCCAAGGACAAAATCCCTTATGTTTTCTACATGAAGGCGCTTCTTGCTCTCATAGAAAAAGCGCTCATGCTCAAGTTCATCCAAGATTATTTTAGAAATTGCCTCCCTCTCTTCATCGCTAAGCTTGTATTTTGTCAGAAAGCTGGAATACTTTTTAATAGCCGAGTTTTCCCCCATTTCAAGCAGAGAAACAACGGTTCCCGGCCCCAAAAGCTTTCTAAGCAGTTTTACAGAAAAGAAACCAAGCCTGCCTATCTTTATTTTCTCAGGTTTTTTGCCCCTTTTGGCCAAAAAGTCGTGCCAGAATTTTGCGTGATTGGATTCTATATGAGATAGCCTTAAAAATTCTTCTTTCAGCTTTGGGTCTTTTTCCCCTCTACTCAAGGAAGCATAGAGAACCGAATCTCTGTATTCGTCCTCGTAAAATTGACCCGCCAGTTTGAGCATTTCCTCCATCTTGCCCACCAAAAATGTAAAAGCTTAGGGGTTAATAAAATAAACGGAAATCACTCGGCGGGAGCATAATAGCATCTCTTCGGAGAAATTATTTTTCCTTCCTTTTTGAGCTTTTTAATGACTTTATCTACCTCTTTCTTGTCAATTCCAGCCAGTTCAGCTATTTCAGCGCTTTTTAAGGGTCTTCCTGCTTCTTTTAAAACTTTGAAAACCAACTCCTCGCTCATGGCCATCACCTTAAAATTTGCATTAAAGGATTAAATCTTCGAACTTATAAAGTTTTCAGTTCAAAACAAAAGAGGGGAGAAAATCAAAGGTACTCCCAGACACCGTAGCCCTTGAAGTTGTGGACTATCGTTTTTGTCGTCGTAAGCTGCTCGACAGAGTAGCCTATGCCCTCTCTTCCCACACCGCTGTCCTTCATGCCTCCAAAGGGGTAGTAGCCTATGCCATGCCTCGGGTACTCGTTGATGAAGACGCTCCCAACTTCAAGCTTTCTCGCGACCTTCCTTGCCCTCCTCTCGCACTCGCTGAAAACAGAGGCATCCAGTCCAAAGCGGGAAGAATTAGCTATGGCAACTGCCTCGTCTTCATCCTTGACCTTGATAAGTAGGGTGAGGGGACCAAAGACGTCCTCCTGAAAAGCCCTAAGCTCTTTAACCTTCTCTTTGTCCACTTCAAGGAGTACTGGCCACACATAGTTGCCCTCCCTTTTGAATCCGGTCAAAGGCTTCGCTCCCTTCTCTATGGCGTCTTTGTAAATCTCTTCAATATAATCCGCAGAATGTTTGTCAATAAGGGGTCCCATTACAGCGTTTTCATCCTCTAAGGGGTTTTTGGGTTCTATCTCTTTCAGCTTTTCGAGAATCTTTGCTTTTAACTCTTCATAGATTTCTTCCTGAGCTAAGATGAGCCTTATTGCATCGCATCTCTGACCGGAGTAGCTCACCATGCCCTTAATGATTTTTTCACTCGCAAGCTCTAAATCCGCATCATCCAAAACTATCGCAGGGTCTTTGCCGCCAAGCTCAAGGTGGTAGGCTTTTATGCCGCCGGTTTTTATTATGTGCTCCCCAACCTCTGTGCTTCCGGTGAAGGTTATGGCCCTTATACGATTGTCCTTTACCACATCATCCATGAATCTTCCGGGTATTGTTAGGAGGGCAAAGCTCTCCTTAGGGAAGCCCGCAAGTTCTAAGACCCTGATGAAGAGAAGTGCCGCAAGAGGATCTGCAGATGCAGGTTTTAACAGCACTGCATTTCCACTGAGAAGGGCGGGTATTACCTTTGTGGCAGAGATGAACAGCGGATAATTGAAGGGACTTATTGCCAAGATAACTCCATACGGTTCCCTCTTGACTATTCCCTCACTCTCGAGGGTCTCTTCACTCCAGTCTCCGGGGATGTAATCGCCAAGCATTCTCCTTGACTCAAAGGTAGTTTTTTCGAGCCTTTCAATGGTGGCTTTTGTTTCCCCAGTTGCATTGCTCTTTGGCTTGCCGGCATCGAGGATTAGAACTCTTACGAAGTCGTCAAAGGCCCCCCTCATTAATTGTGCTGCTTTTAAGAAGCTTTCTATTCTCTTTTCTCCGGGATAGTTCCTTATTTCTTCTCTTCCTTTTTCATAAACTGTGGAAAGAATTTCCTCGATTTGTTCCTTGCTGAGCCTTGAAACCCTTGCTATAATGCTGCCATCTATAGGGCTCCTAATATCGGAAAAACTTTCTCCAAAGACCCACTCCCCAGCGGCGTAGGTCTTAAATTCGGGGACACCATCTTCGCCAATCCTGTATATCTCATCAAAAATTTTGTCATGGACAAGTTTGTCCATTTGTAATCACCAATATATACTATTGCACATACATATAAAAGGTTTTATCTAACCAAACTGAAATTTTACCTTCCAAAAACTTTCCAAAGAACGAATCACCAAAGTTCCGAAAACGTTAATAACTTTAACGAGAATATATAACCGGTGGTTTCTATGAAGATAACGGATAAGGAAGTTTTTGAAATTGCCGTAAATGCCGAAATAAAAGCAAAAGAGGCATATGAAAAGATGGCTTCGCTTGTAAAGAGCGATATTATTAGAGACGAGCTCCTGTTTCTGGCTAAGGAAGAAGACAAGCACAGACAGATAGTGGAGAAAATGGCCGAGAAGTTTAAGGGGAGCGAAGAAGAACCAAAACAGATCGAAATTGAAATAATGGGAGAGTTCAAAGTTATTGCAGAAAAAATGAGTGAAGCCATTAAAAAACCAGATATCAACCTTGACGAAATTTACGAGATAGCCATGGAAGCTGAGCTTGTGAGTGAAAAGCTCTACAACGAGCTTGCAAAGTATGCAACAAATGAAAAAACCAAAGTTCTGCTCAACATGCTTGCCGATATGGAGAGGCAACACTTTAACATCCTTAAGAAGCACTACGACTACATGATGCAGTACCCCGATGTCTATAAAGAGGAACTCTACGACCAGCTCATGAAGGACATAAACTTCAACTTCTGATTTTTTAACCTTCTTTTCTTATTGTAGAGCTTCCTTCAATCCCTCACATCCTTGAAACTGAGTACAGTTTAACCTTCTCAAAGGGCCCGCAACTTCCTTCTCAAATCCCATACTTGCCCTCTGGACTATGGAGACGAAGGAGACTCCAAAGAGCCTCATACCTGTCCTTTTAGGTCGTTTACCTGCTTTTCATAGTCATTTATTTGTCCCTTGAGGTCGCTTATCTGCCCTTCGTACTGGTTAACTTTCCCCTGAAGGTCACTGACCTGATTTTCGAGGCTTTTCGCCTGCTTTTGGAGGGCGTTGTACTCTTCTTGGCTCACGCCCTTAGGCGCAAGCAGTATCCGGCGAGGGCCCCTATGAGAAGTCTCAAAAAATCTTAAAACAACTTAGACAAAATACAATCAGGTGACACTGCATGAAAGATTTGAAAAAACTCGGTTTTGTTGTTTTGTTCCTTGTTGGAATAGTGCTTCTAAGCGGTTGCACCGGGGGCAACGGAAGCCCTTCCACAACCCAAACAGCTCAAAGTGGAACTCCTATTCAGCTCGGAGAATGGAGGGCCAATGGCATCATCGATGAGAACGAGTACGCCCATGAGCTCTCACTCGCCGGAGGAAAACTCACCGTTTACTGGAGAAACGACGGCACTTACCTTTACATGGCCCTTAAGGGGCAGACTAGTGGTTGGGTGGCTATAGGATTTGAACCCACTGACAAGATGAAGGATGCGGATATGGTTTTTGGATGGGTTCAAGACGGCAACACCGTTGTGATCGATGCTTATTCCACCGGAACTTATGGCCCGCATCCACCCGATGAGAAGCTTGGCGGAAGTAGTGATATCCTTGAGTATGCCGGAAAAGAGGAGAACGGGGTTACGATAATAGAATTCAAAAGGAAACTCAACACGGGCGACCAGTACGATAAAGCCTTTACTCCCGGGCAGAAAATAAGCTTCATCTTTGCTCTCGCTGACGTGGATGACTTCACGACCAAGCACAACATAGCGAGAGGTTATGGGGAGCTACAGCTCGACGGGTGATTCCAGTGGAGCCATTCCAGATACACGCAGTGATGCAGATTATCTCACTCCTTTTCTTTCTCTTGGGAATTTACTACGCCAGAAAGCATAAACGAAGGTGGCATCATTTCTTTGTGTATTCCGCTGTGGGATTGCTGACAATTGGTGTAGCTTACATGCTATACATCGCCGGAGGCGTGCCCTCAATCCATGGAAGATTTGGGCTTTTTGTATACTCATACGTCCTCTTTGCGGCTATGAGCGGGAGGCTGTTCTGGAGGAGGAAGATAAAGAGAAATACACACAAGCTAATAGCGCTCTCTGCAGTTTTACTCTTATCCCTTCAAATACTGCTTGCACTTTATCTCTACGTCCTTTAACTCTCTTTTTTCAGCACAACGAACTCTTTGTAATCCATGAGCTTTTTGAAGCCCTTTTTAAGGTAGTATGAGTAAGCCTCAAGATGCGGAAAGGTTATCACATATGCTTCTTTTCCGAGCTCCCTAAGCCTTTCAACTGCAAATTCCAAAAGCTTTGAGCCATAGCCTTTTCCTTTGTATGTTGGATCAACCATAAAGAACTCTATGAGGCCTGTCTTTTCATCCTTTATCTCCTCGGGCACCCACCATGCTTCTTTGCCATCAAGATTGTACACCAAAGCAACAGTGCCTATTAGTTTTCCATCCTCGTCGCGAAGGGCATAGAGCTCATCAAACTCTTTCTTAAGCCTAAATTCAAGAAAAGGCCCATAAACTCTTTTAAAGCCTTCAAAATCATCAGGGGATGGTTTGTTTTTCACCCACTCCAATGCGGGATAAGCTCCATTTGTTCCTTGGTAGACTCTGAAGACAAATCTGAGGAGTTCTTCCTTGAAGAAGGGCGGATTTTCAATTTTTACAATCTTCATGGCATATCCCCGGAAATTTTTACCCGGCTTTCCTTAAAAAGCCTTGTGAGAAAAGTTTATGAATTAGGATGCCCTAATAATTTTGGTGATCGCATGAGCTATCTCGATATTAAAGTTATAGATGAAGGAGGAAAAGAAGCTCCTCTGATGGAGTTTGTGAAAGGAAAATACACTGTGCTGTATTTTTATCCGAAAGATAACACTCCTGGCTGTACAACAGAGGCAAAGGAGTTCACTGAGCTTATTGAAGAATTCGAAAGACTTGGAGTTCAAGTTATAGGAGTTTCCCGAGATCCCCCAGAAACTCACAGAAAATTCAAAGAGAAGCATGGACTTAAAGTTAAGCTTCTCAGCGACCCAAATGGCGAGCTCCACAAAGCTCTTGGAGCCTGGGGAAAGAAGAAACTTTACGGTAAGGAATATGAGGGAGCAATAAGGAGCACCTTCATACTTAACCCAGAGGGAGAGATAGTCTGGAAGAAGATAAAAGTTAGAGCCAAAGGGCACGCGAAAGAAGTGCTTGAAGAGATCAAAAAGTTAATATCCCCAGAAAACCAAATTTAAACAGGTGATGGGATGAAGGAAATCAATGCTCTCGCACTCGCTTTGGAGGTTGAAAAAGCGGAGCTAAGATTTTACATAGAGATGGCCAAAAAGGCAAGGGATGAGAGGGCAAAAAAGATGTTCCTCTTTTTGGCGGGGGAAGAGGCTGAACACTGGGATGTTTTTGAGAAGAAGTTTGTAGAAAAGCTCCTTCAAAAACCAGAAATGCCTCAGGTTGACGAGGAACTTTTGGAAAAGCTTACCCCGAAGTATGAGGGAGAGCTTAGCGAGGTTAAAGCTGTAGAACTGGGGATGGAGCAGGAAAAGCTTACGTGGGAGTTCTATGAAAAAGCGGCGGAAGGAGCTGAGGATGAAAACGTTAGGAAAATCTTTAACGAGCTGGCAAAAGTTGAAAAGGCACACTATGAGCTTTTGAAGGCACAGTACGACTCCCTCATGAAGACGGGCATATGGATGGATTACCAAGATTTCAGCCTTGAGGTTGATTGAAGAGGTTCATCCGCCCTTAATTAGAACGTTAACAAGCTTTACTTCTTTTCTTAGCTTTTCTTTGATCAGTTCGATAATCTCCGGGTCGGTAAGATCGACTATTTCACCATTTTCAATCAAATTCACATGAGGTTCTGTGTTGATCTCAACCCTCGTTTCCCCCTCAACGGAAAAAACTACACACTCGGAAAGGATCCAAGAACCTATGACCTTGCACTTGCTATCCTGCATGAGGAAATAGAACATGAAGCATGGTTCGAGGAGCTCTTAACCGGAAAGCCGAGCGGCCATTTCAGGAGAAGCAGACCGGGGGAAAGCCCCTACGTCTCAAAGTTTTTGAAAACGAAGTGAGTTTTGAATTAACATCCCTTTTATTTTCTTTGGAAAACCTTATTAACATGAAAGTCGAACATTAAAACGGTGGTTTAAATGCTGGCAATAAATCCGACCCTGATAAATAGGGATAGGCCCTATTCTAAGGAAGAACTTATGGAAGCCCTAAGGTTGGCAACAATAGCTGAACTTGATGCCATAAACCTCTATGAACAGATGGCAAGGTTTACGGAGGATGAAAGGTTCAAAAAGGTATTCTTGGATGTTGCAAGGGAAGAAAAAGCCCATGTTGGAGAATTTATGGCTCTTCTGTTAAGCTTAGACCCAGAGCAGATCAACGAACTCAAAGGTGGATTTGGGGAGGTTGAGGAGTTAACAGGAATTAAAACCGAACTCGACCCATTGGAGGAGAATGAAACGGAAGAAAATGGGTATCTCAAGATTTTGAGGGAGGCCCTTCTAGATGCAATTGAAAAGGGGAGAACACTTCTCCACTCACTTCCAAAAACAAAGATAAGCGGTCAGTCATTCAGGGTGGACATTATAAGCTTTAGAGACGGAGTAAAGGTAGTTAAGCAGGAGTACAAGCCAATTCCGATGCTCACAAAGAAGTTCTACGTTGGACTGAGAGAACTAAGCGATAAAACCTACGATCCTGCAATAGCGGTAAAAGCGGGCGAACTGCTCGTTAAGGACGAAGAGGCCCTTGTAATAAAGGAGATACTCTCAAACGAAGGTGTAAAGAAGCTGAAGCTTGGTTCTTGGGATAATACAGAAGAAGCTCTGAGCGATCTTATGAACGCTCTCCAAGAAGCATCAAAGGCCTCTGCAGGGCCATTTGGAGTAATAATACATCCAAAGAGATATGCCAAGCTGTTAAGGGTTCACGAGAAAGGTGGAAGAATGCTCATAGAGGTTTTGAAGGAAGTTTTCAAGGGTGGCATACTGGTAACTCCAAGCATTGACGAAAACAAAGTAATCGTGTTCGCAAACACCCCGGCAGTTCTTGACGTTGTCATTGGCCAAGATGCAGACCTAAAAGAGCTCGGACCAGAAGGGGAAGAAGTAGCGTTTTTAGCAAGTGAAGCCCTCGCAGTAAGAATAAAGAGCCCGGAGGCAATTGTAGTCCTCGAATGATCTTCTTTCTTATTTTTTTGGAGGAAAACTAATGGAAAAGAACATCCAAAAAGATATCGGAGAACTAAAGAACAACTTCAGGAGACTCTTAGAAGAATTACCAACGGAGGAACTTTTATCACTTTATTTTGATCTTGTCCTTCAAGAAAAATTGTTAAAAGAGCTCCCTAAAGCAGAAATGGAAATAGAGAGAGTTTTGGAAAAATTCTGGAAAGAGAGTGTTGTGGAGAACGTTGAGGTGTACAATCTGGGGGGAATGTGTTATAAGGAAAAGGTTCCAGCAGTCAGAATGGGAAGAGAGGAGCTTGCAGAGTGGAAGGCCCTTTTTTATGCGGAACCCTTTCCAGAGAACCTTCCCGAAGAAAAGAAAGCTACCGTTAAAGGGATAGTGTTCAGGTTGATTGAGGTCAACAACGCGGAACTTGAAGTTTTTGAAAAATTAAAACCAAAAACTCCCTTAGAAGACATGATTTTCAAACTAATTGGGGAAAGTTTACTTCAGCATTCGAGACTTTTAAAGGAGCTACTGGCACTTCTCTGACGCTATAATGGGAAAGGTATATAACTTTCAAATACCATATTATAAACTGGTGATTCCTATGGTAGATCCTCTTGTTAAAAAGGCTGCCGAAGTTGAGGACAAGGCGGCCAAGAGTTATACCGAAGGATTGGCAAAGATTAGGGGTCAGGGGCTGAAGTATACCGCCGCGGAGGCGGTTATAACGCGGATAGCCGTTGATACAATAATCCACAAACACCTGATGAAGGCCATTCTCGAGGCTCAAAAGGAGCTTGAGAAATTTAGAAAAGGTTATGAACATGTAAAAGAGCCGATGGAAATAGAACCCACTAAGGAACAGGCTCTTCTTGTGAAAAGGTTTGCCGAGATGCACCTTGAAATTGAAAAGGACATGATAGAAACATACAAAAAGATGGCCGAGAAGATGACGCATCCTCTCTTCAAGGGAATAGCGGAAGCACTCGTTAAAAACGAAGAAGAACACCACAGGCTCTTAGCGGAGCTCATAGCCAAGTACAAGGAGTGAGCCCATGGGATTTTTCCTTCTCTTTAGCTTTTTAAGTATTTCAAACTCGCCCTTTAGCCTCTCGTAGTGGGAACTTTCCACCGCCGCGAGGATCAGGTAGATTTTTTTGAACTCTTCCCTTTTCTCGTTCTCGGCAAGGTGCGTGTATAGTTTCTTCGCCAGCAGTTCACTCTCCATTGCAAGTTTAAGCACCTCAAAAACGTCCTCGGCCCTTTCGAATTTATCCAGAAGTGGTGCAACCTCGATAGGGGGTAAATCAGGTGGAATGGGCTCTTCTCCGTAATTCCGGAGGAATATATTTCTTAGTGTGTCTCCGTGCTCCTTCGACTCCTTTGAGAGGATGATGAAGGTCTCCACCAGGGATTCGGGAAGGCCGAGTTCCTTTGCCCTCTGAGCCAGCTTTTCGTAGAATTCAGCCTCATCGTGCTCTCCTTTGATCCAGTAGGCTAACAGGGACTTTTCGTCCAGCTTTTTGAGTTTATCGAGTATTACCTCAAGGTCCTCAGGGGTAAAACTCCCGCTCTCCAATGATATCCCTTTGAGAGTTCGTTCCTCATGATTTTAACTTTTTCGTCTTAGTTCGAAGAACTGACTAACAATGCTTTAAGCAGAAGCAAGTGTTAAATATAACAAACGCAAATTGCTAAGGGGGTGATTGAAGGTGGCAGCTCTTGATAAACCGCTCCCCTACGTGGGAGTTACCCCGATGCAGGTGATAACCGCGATAGCAATACTTACAGTGGGCTACATCGTGGCAAAGGTCATCACGGCCTCCTTCAAGAGGGGTCTGAAGAAGACGAAGCTCCCGGAGCTCGTCGTCGAGTTCCTCGGAAGGTTTCTCAGCGCCCTCCTCTACGTGGCGGTGCTACTGCTCGCGGTGAGGGCCTTAGGCATTGAGGTTGGCTCGGTTGTGCTCGGCCTGTCAGCAGTTATAGGCTTAATCCTGGGCTTTGGCATGCAGGACACGCTAACGAACCTCGCAGCCGGCGTGTGGATAGCCGCTCTAAGGCCTATTGACATGGGTGAGGTCGTTGAGGTAGCGGGAAAGACCGGAACAGTTAGGGCCGTGGGCATAATGAGCACCGAGCTCTTAACGGCCGACAACACGCTCATAACAATCCCCAACAAGCTCGTGTGGGGGAGCGTAATAACCAACTACACCAGGATGCCCACGAGGAGAGTTGACGTCAACGTCGGCGTCGCCTACGGAACTGACCTCGATAGAGCGATAAAGATAGCGATGGAGCTTATGGAGAACCACCCGAAGGTTCTCAAAGACCCGGCTCCGAGTGTTGTGATAACTGGGCTTGCGGACTCGTCAATAAACCTCCAGCTGAGGGCTTGGGTTAAAACAGAGGACTTCTGGGGGGTCAAGGGAGACCTCACCAGGGGCATCTACGAGGCCTACGTGAGGGAGGGAATAGAGATACCCTTCCCGCAGCTGGATGTCCACATCAAGGAGATGCCAAAGTGAGCTTTTAATTAGTTTTTTCTTCAAACTTTGGCGAAGCTCTTGAAGGTTATCCATTTAAAGGGCACAAGTAAAATTGGACAGGGGATGATGGTTGAACCTGAAAATCACTATGACAATAACGCTGGTAATCTTGCTTATTTCTGCTGGCCCGGTTACCTCAAACTCCCCTCAGAATCAGAACCCTAAAATTCTGTTTGTGTGCAGCGACTTGGAAGACGTTACACTGGCGAATTCTTTCGGGGATGACGTTGACATCCTTTACCTCGGCAAAGACCTTCCAGATGATCGCTCTCTCCTATCCGATATTCTGTATCTTTCCAAATACGATGAAATATGGATTCTCGACCTCAACGTCCAGTGGACAGAGGGTGGAAGGCTGAATGAAGGGGAGATAGAGACGCTGGCGGAGTACGTTGGGAGCGGCGGTGTCCTCGTTGTTGGCCTCAACACCTACTCCCAGAGCTGGAGCAGAAAGCTGGACAATGTCTTTGGGGTCAAGATACTGCGTGTGGAGAGACCAGTTGAGGACGGGGAGGATTGGGACATAGTGTTTGGCGGTAAGGTTTACCCCTATAACGACACCTACCAAGAAGTAGTTGTCAGAACAGCGGGCGCAAAGGTTATTGCAGCTTATAAGAACGGAAACCCCGCCGTAACGATGAACCACTATGGTTCTGGTGTTGCCGTCCTGATGACATTTAACCCGATAAAAGCCTATGTTGAGGTAGACCATTCTTTCCTCGAGGTTTATCTGGCGATTTCTAGCGAAGCCTTGAAAGAGAGAAAGAATCCTCCCACTGTGGGTACTGCTAAGAAGACGTTGATCCTTTTGAAGAGAGTTCTGCTTCATCCGCTTACCCTTGGGCTAATTGCCTTTATCTTCCTCGAACTTCCTGCGTATCTTGGCTTCCTGCCCGTAGATCTTACAGTTTTCTTTGTGGCTCCACTGGTGCCCTTCTGGGGCCGCATTAAGAAAAGAAAAAGGTGTAAACACCTCCTTGAAGCTATCTCCGTGATGAGAGGGGTTACCATATCCAAACTGGCAGAAGAGATGGGGGAGAAAGCCCGTCGCTTAAAGTTCTGTGTGGCCGTCCTTAAGCTGAAGAGAACGATCAGCATGCTGGATATCTCCCGGCTTGGCGAGAAGGACTATCTTATAACCCTCCACGGTCTTGAGGCCGAGGGCGTTGCGGCATGGATGATAAAGCGGTATCCACGCCTCATGGAGAAAATAGCCTCTCATCCAGGGATTACCATACTTGACCTAGCTCGCACCTCAAACATGCCTCCCTACGAAGTCCTTGAGCTGCTCAGGGAGATGTCTAGGTATGGAGTTGTTGAGATACGAAAAATGCCCTTCGACTACGAAGTATACCCCACCAGAGCCCTTTCGAGGTGGTTTGAGGAATGAGGAGAAAGGTTTTTTCGTATCTCTCTGCTTATATAGTCTCCGCGTATGTGGTCTATCTGGAATATTCCTTTCTCCAGTGGGCCAGCTGGAAGTCAGTTCTCGTAGTTTTCGGGTCTGAAGTCGACAGATACTCTGTTTACTCCTTCGTCCGCTACCTTTTCTACCTCACCGGGGCTTTTATCATACTCTTTTACAGTGCTTATTTCATCTTCTACCTTTACTACCGGTCGAATGAGGGGCTTATCAAACTCCCCCGCTTCTATCCTACAGTGTCGATTGTGGTGCCCGCCCACAACGAGGCGATGAATATAGAGAGGTTCATCGAGAGTGTTGAGTATCAGGATTACCCTCGTGAACTCGTTGAAGTCATAATCGTTGATGACGGAAGCCAGGATGAAACATCTGAGATAGCATCGAAATACGGGGTGAAGATAATCCGACACGAAAAAAACCTTGGAAAAGCTCAATCTCTGGAGGATGGAATAAAATCTGCGAATGGAGAGGTTGTACTAACGATGGATGCCGATTCGTATTTTGGGAACGGGTACTCCTTGAGGAGGATCGTCGAGAGCCTGTATGAACGCCCCTTCATTGGGATTTCAACTGGGGTGATAAGGATAGAGCAGCGGTTTGGAAGCCTGCTCGAGAAATTCCAAGAGATAGAGTTCCTGCATTCATTTGAAGTGGGGAGAAGAGTCCAGGGTTACCTTGGCTGGTTACTCGTTGTTTCCGGCGCTTTCTCAGCTTTTAAGAGCTATTTTATAAAATCCCTACCCGCACTTCCAAAGGATACTCTGGCTGAAGACTTTGACCTCACGGTTATAGCCTTCAGGGTAGGGCTTGACTCAAATTTTGAGCCCGGAGCCATCGTATACACCGAGCCGGAAATGAGCTGGAAAAGGCTGTACCGTCAGAGGATACGGTGGTACTACGGCGGTCTTCAGGTTTTGAGTAAGCACCATGACCTTATTTTGAATAGGAAATACGGGGAGAAGGGCCTCTTCATGTTTCTTCACCTAATTCTGCTGGAGTACGTTCTGGCGGTTCTTCAGATCATAGGGATGATTCTCCTACCCCTTATCGTCCTCTCCAGGCACTTTCTGGGAATTGCCATAACCGACATAAACCTGCCTCCGGACGTTATGGCGTTTCTGTTCCTCGTTGTCATCTCTACCCAGTATCTGCCGGCCATATTTATGAGCACCGTTGTGGTGGCCATTGAAAGAAGTCCAAGGAGAGCTTTGAGAAACTTCCCTGCGATCTTTCTATACTACCTCCTCTACAACCCTCTGCTCTCCCTGGCAAAACTAGATGCAACGTTGAGGTTTCTCAGGGGGGTGGATCAGGAATGGTGAGGGCATCACACTTCTTCGCGCTTATTGTGGTTGCACTCTTCACTCTTTTACCACCTGTTGTTGCCTTTACGGTGGTTTACGTTGCTTCCGATCCGGGGGACATTCCGCTTTACAACGCCATTTCGAACCGTACTGGAGTCCTCCTCAGCAAGGAACCATCGGGAAACCTGATAGTTGCACTCGACGTAAACTATGCTTTTCTGAACGGGAGTGACAAAGACCTTCCAGTGAATCTTATTGGTGAGGCTAAGAAAGGAAAAACGGTTATAGTCGGGCTGAACACACTGAGGGCAGTCGAAAAGGTAAATCCAAGGATTCTGGAATTCGCCGGGATACAGCTGAACTATACAACTGTGGGAATACTCCCGATTGAACCTAACGGCCTTCTTAAGTTTGAAAAGTTTGGGTACGATTCCGACAGATATGGGCTCGTTATTGTACGTGCAAGAAACTCGAAGGTTCTCCTTGATTCGGGGGGAATGCAGATAGTTACTGAGATTTCCCTCGGAAAGGGAAAGCTTGTTGTGGTAGGAATCAATCCAACGGCCTACTATCTGGACACCAGCAATCCTGGGGTGGTGGAGTTTGTTGTTTCCCTGATAGACCACTACTCTCGCCCCGGTTCTTCACGGGCCCTTCTGGTGGGTGGCGCCCTTGGAGCGGCAGTTTTGGCTGGATACGCGGCGACTTCGAACAATCCGCATGTACAAAGGTTTAGAGAGCTGATCAAGTCATTTCCCGTAATCGTTATCGGCCGCTTCCTCACGCCCCCCGCGGAGGTTCTGCAGAACAGTACAAGACGGGGAATATACGAGTACATAAAAGCCAAGGGATACTCAACTCTCATCGACGTGGTTTCGACCTTTGGGATATCAAGAACAAACGCAAAGTGGCACTTACGTGTCCTTACCAGGGCAAAGCTCCTTGAGGAGACGAATGTCGGCAATACAATCGTATTTCACCCAATCGGGAAAAAGGAAGAAGCCATCAAGCTCTTCCTGCTCGAGAACAAGACACGGAAAAGGATTTATGAACTCATAATTGAGAGACCGATGGGGGTGAGTGAGCTCTCCCGGTTACTCGGTGTGAGCAAGTCGACGGTTCATCACAACCTCACCACAATGGAGGAGTACGGTCTCGTAAGGAAACGGGAGGATGGGGTGTATGAGGCGATTAAATCTGTCTCAGGAGAGAAAGAACATTCTGGTACTGATAGTCTATCTCACGGTGTTTCCGGTAGTAACATTGTTGATTGGCTTCGCGGTGGGGAAGCCCCTCACGAGGATTGAGGCATCTAATATCCATCTCTTGCTCGGAACTTTTGGGATAGACAACTACCTCATTGGAAAGCAGGTATATCTCCCCACGGACAGGATATCCTTTGAAATAACCTGGCAGTGTAGCGGAACCTTTAGCATGACGCTTTACACCCTGATTTACCTCTTCCTCCCCGGACTTAAGAAGAAACCCCTTGAGTGGCTCTTTGGAGTTTCAACCTTATACATCGCAAACATCTTCCGTGTGTTCTTTTCTATCTATCTCTACCACCGATTTGGGAAGGGTGCCTTCAATACGTTTCATTATACAATTGGGCCAATCCTGCTGTTCCTACTTGTTGTCTTCCTCATAGCCAATGCATTTTTGCTTGGTTTGAGGTCTTCCGGGAAATCCCCCAAATTTTGAGAATTTTTACCTATTTTTGGGGAGAAAGATTTAAATATTTTAGCTTGGTACTATCCAATTAGGGGATTAGGGAAACCTAACCCGTTTGAAGAACTGACTAAATATGTTATAAAAGCGAAAGTCGAATAATTTTTGGAGGCGATGGTGAGGATGAAGTTTGCGAGACCGGGTATCATTGGAGTCACCCTCATCCTCGTTCTCGCAGGGTTAAACAACGTTAGCGGTGCCCAGATAAGTGGGAAGATGCTCCACGTCTGGGACCACAGTTTGGAGAGCTCCTACTATGTGTATAGATATGTCGGAAATGACAAACCTCTAAATATCCAGTGGGATGCCATAGTGACCAATTATAATACGGGAGACCAATACGTAGCTATCATGGCAGTGATTGATGACAGTGGATATGCATGGGGCTTTTTCTGGAGAAACGGGACGGTGGTTATCTTCTCCAACACGGGTGATCCCTCCTCGGACACTCCGGTCAAAGATACTAACGTCGATGGGTCATCCCTACATACTTACAGGATTGAGGTCGTCTATAACAAACGGGGGAAGGTAAAAAAGCTGGTGTACTACATAGATGACAATAAGGTATACACGGAGCCTGATGCACCTCCCGGGAACATACGCTACATCGCTGCGGCGGGAATTTTCCGTGGGGGAAAGGAGTTCGACATGTTTATAGACAACGTTGAGTACACCTATTCGGAGGGAACGATAAGCGAAGACTTTGAAGACGGTCAGGACGACTTCTTTGTCTGGGGACTCGCCGGTACCGATGACGGCAAGAGTGGAGCAGAAGTTGTTGACAGCGCGCAGGTTCCTGAGTTCCCCTTCCTTGAGCCAATCTTTGACTATCTCTCTTCAATAGTTGGATTAAACTGGTGAGCATATGCTTAAAATCAGGAGCACTAAACTTCGAGAGATTCCTTTTATACTGTCTGTTTTTCTCCTCTCCTTGGTGGTGTTAAGGGGCTTCCTCTCCCCCGGCTATCCTCCCTCATGGGGCGGCGATTCTTATGGTCACCTCTTCAAAATCTGGAAGCTCATACATGGCTACAAGCCCTGGATTGCGGACTGGTACGGTGGTTATCCGTTCCTCCGGTTTTACCCGCCGCTTGCATACTTCATCGGTGTATTTTTTGGAAAAATAACTTCGTCTACAGTTCTCGGGTACAAGTTCACCGTGCTGTTCTCGATCCTCCTTGGGGCAATCTCCGCGAGGCTTCTCCTCAGGGAGCTTGGTTTTTCTGACGCTTCATCTTATCTGGCTGGAATCGTCTATGCGTTCTCTATCTACCACCTGAGGGTTCTCGCGCCTGAGGGGAACTTTCCAAGATTCGTTGCCCTGAACGTTGCACCCCTGTTCCTTTTGGCGTTCCTCTATGTAACCCGCAGAAACTGGAAATACTCCATACTCTCCGGACTGTTCCTGGCCATTGTGGGACTTACACACCATACGCTCTTCGTGAGCTTTGGCCTGCCCGCGCTCTTCATGATACCCTACCTCTGGATAACGCGAAAGGAGAATATCAGGGGGATAGCCATCAAAACCGCCATAGCTAGTACCGTCGCTTTCTCAATTTCGGCCTTTTGGGTTGTTCCGTTTTTGCTGGAAAAGAACAACGCTCATTTTCTGAATGAGAATAGCATTGAGTACCTCTTTAAGTTCCAGAGCGTTAAGCTGGAAGACTTTCTATTTCCCACCTCCCCATGGTCGTTCTACCAGGGAGTGGCTTTCTATCTGGGAATTGCTGGTGTTGTACTTCTCCTACTGAAGCGGGAGAAGCCTGAGAAAGCGCTTGGAGCGGGCCTGCTTGGGGCTTCTCTTACAGCCCTACTGCTTTCGCTTGGCTATTACGGCCCCACGCCTTTTCTAAACAGGCTTCCCCTTCTCAACATGATTCCTCCGTACAGATGGCTCGACAGCCTTTCGCTCGTCGGTGCAATTGGAATGGGGGTTCTCTTCGAGGTTCTTGGTGAGTCCCTCTCTCAGAAAATCGAAATCAATGCGGCTAGAAAAAGCATAGTGGTGGGGATTTTCCTCGTGTTTCTCGTTATCCTATCCCTATCAGACGTCAGGCTTCAAACCGATTCATTAAAGGCCGAGGACTTTCCCGGTGATTACCTTGCGGTTCTTAACTATATGGGAAACGACAACTCGACAGGCTGGAGGTTCTACCAAGCGGGCCTTGAAATAACCCAGGGCTCGAGGGTGTCCTGGGCACCTGCTCTTGCTGGTAAACCCGCCCTCGAAGGGTGGTACCGGCAGGGAGACCCAGCCTATCCCCAGCACAGCTACCTCAACTATGCCATCGAAAATGAACCCGGCTTCGCTGAGAAGGCCCTCAGAGCATATTCCATAAAGTACATCCTAACGGACGAACACTACAAGGGTTACAGCGCCATAGTGAAGAACCTGAAGGACTTCGGCTTTGAGGAGGTCTATTCCTCCGGTTCGTTCCACCTCTACCGCTGGAGCAACTTCACCTTCCTCCAGCCAAAATCAAGCGTCCTCGTTGTTGGAAGCTGGCCCTTTGATCTGGGAGTTTCTTATGAAAAGGCCGAATACGTGGACGACTACGCAGACAGGCTGAACGAGTACTCCGTAGTAATCCTCAACGCTTACAAGTACCGCGATCCTCTGGTCTGGGTCGATCTTGAGGAATACGTTAAAAACGGTGGAACTCTCGTGCTGAACACTTTTCTAAGTCCAGACGCCGAGGCAACCCGCTTCGGTGTGAAGTCGGTTATAGTCAGGATTCTCGGAAGGGCAAACTTAAGCTCTTCTATCTACAACGTCTCTGCCTTCTCGAATTTCACCTACGAAGGCCAGCCGTGGACCGCCACAGCCTACGAAGGCGATCTAATCTCCCTGATAAAGCTCGGGAACTATGCCATGCTCGGGTATAAAGATTACGGCTCCGGTAGAGTTTACTTCATCGGCCTAAACCTGCCATACCACTCGGCTTATACCGGCAACGAGTATGAGGCAGAGATCATTAGGGAGCTTTTAAAGGACTACATCAAGCCGCCGAAGGTTTCCTACGCCATTATTGAGATGGAGGATTGTTACATAAAGCTGGGCTTCAACCTCTCGCGCTCCTCTACAGTCATCGTTAGCGAGAACTACTATCCACACTGGAAGGCATACGTTGATGGAAAAGAAGTCGAAATAAAGAAAAACGAGGAGTTCGGCCTTATTGAAGTCGCACTTACCGCCGGAAACCACGTTCTTGAGCTTAAATTTGAGGACCCGTTCCTTCTCCTCAGGTATGTGAGCGTTGTGGCATTGATCGTGGTGGTTCTAATTCTGGGCATTCCTGAACGATGGATCAAAGCCAGTAAAAAAGCGAAAAATGAAGGCACACAAATCAAGGAGATGCCGAAGTGAGGTTTCTCCTTTCCCATTTCTCCACTCCGCCTTCGGCCTGGAAGAACACGGCGCGAAAAACGCCACCACCCTCGTCCCATCGCTTATGTGGTTCTGCCAGACGTTTGGGAATATGAACTCAAGATAGCCACACCATGCCGGCTTTTTCGGCAACGTGGTAGGTCTTGACCCTGAACTTTTCGGGAACTTTGTAGTTCCTTCCGAGCGCCGGGATGAGCCTTACCAAACCACCTTTCCTGCAGAAAGCCCCCCCTCCTGTGCACGCAGAAGTCCTCAAGGGCGTGAACTTTCCCTTTGCTGTCCCTCCAGAAAACTATGTCTTTACCGAGCCTTCTAACACCTACGGGCTTTTTCCCAACTTCCTTTGACGAAAGGACCGCGAACCACATGCTATCACCTTGGAATAAGCAAAAACCCAAATTCAAAAATAAAACCTCAAGGCTGGAGAGTTCCAGCGTAGACCTGCCACACGAGTATGGTCTTCGAGACGAGGCTCAGTATTATGTATACCTTCTCGCCGTGGAGATAGTCCGCCCATTTGCCCCACTTCTTGTACTGGAGTACCATGTTGAGCGGGAAGAGGTTGAAGAACACCGCTATGCTGACGAATATCCATATCACGAAGCCCGGCGGGTTTGAGCGGAGAATTGTCATGAATATCACTACCCACGGCATTATCCCCGTGAAGGAACCGAAGATGAAGGGACTCCAGTTAACCTTCTCGGTGTACTGGTTGAGGAGCTCCATGAGGTAGCCGAAGAAT
Organism: Thermococcus sp. 2319x1; assembly: GCF_001484685.1. NCBI lineage: Archaea > Methanobacteriati > Methanobacteriota > Thermococci > Thermococcales > Thermococcaceae > Thermococcus > Thermococcus sp. 2319x1. Next base: position 1,713,839 of record NZ_CP012200.1, read on the forward strand.
ATCATGGCCGCGTTGATTGAGAAGATGAGAATCAAAGCTCCTATGTCCGAGATGCCGACGAGGAGGGCTATGATGACCACCATGATTGAGGAGGTCACCGAGTACTCGGCCCAGCGGTAGGGGTTGATGCCCTTCGAGAGGTTCCTCCTGTAGGAATCAAAGAGCACCGTTGAAACCGCGAGATGGGCCAAAGCCGTTAGGAACGGGAAGAGGGCTATGAGATACACCAGCTTGACCTCAAAGAGGTTCTCCGTTACCGTTAGGAGGTTCCTAGTGGCCTCGTCAAACTTAAGGTAGTTTCGGGTTACGGTAACGGCGAAATCGCTGGAAAGCAGGAGTATGAGAACACCCTGTATCAGGTGAAACACTCCCGCTATCATGTTGAGCCTTTTCAGCGACCTAAACTTGTCATCCATGTACATCACCTAACTATCTGGTACGACAATGGTGTATTTATAGTTTTTCCAGCTTATCACTCCGCGTAGATCATCTTGACCGTCATTCCGCCGTCAACGACGAAGTTAACGCCCGTTATAAAGCCGGCCTTTTCATTATCGGCCAAAAAAGCACATATGTGGGCTATGTCCATTGGCTCTCCAACCCTTCCAGCCGGGTGCTGCTCGTGGTCTATGGGTCTAAGATTTGGCTCGGAGCGCAGTTTTGACTTCTTCCAGCGCGACGTCTCTATCCAGCCCGGGCTTACGGCCACCACCCTGATTCGATACTTCGCGAGGCTTATAGCTAAGGAGTGCGTTAATGCCAGAAGGCCACCTTTGGAAGCGGAATATGGCTCCGTGTCCGGCTCGGACATTAAAGCCCTTGTGCTCGCGATGTTGATGATAACTCCCCCTCCGCGCTTTATCATCTCCTCTGCTGCATAGCGCGAGCATATGTATGGCCCGGTAAGGTTCACCCTTATTACCCTCTCCCACTCTTCGAGCGTTCTTTCAAAAATACTCTTGACGGACATTATCGCTGCATTGTTGACGAGTATGTCAACTCCCCCGTAGAGCTCGACGGTTTTTTTGATCATGTTCTTTACCGACTCCTCGTCGGCAACATCTGTCTTTATGAAGGTCACCTCAAGGCCCCTCTCGCGGAGCATTGCCTCCCTTTCCTTTCCGGCTTCTTCGTCTATCTCCGCTATCACCACTTTCGCCCCGTTTTCGGCGAAAAGCTGGGCTATTGCCGCACCGATGCCCTGCCCCCCACCTGTAACGATTGCAACTTTATCCCTAAGGTTGTAGGTTGTCATTACAAATCCCCCCAGCGTTTAAACACCGAGACTGACCAGAAATTCCTCCGCTATGTCCTCTTCCTTCTTTCCTCCGAAGTCAAGCATGTGGTTGAGCCTCCTCATAGTTTCGGTGCTTATCCTGCCTTCCAGCGCCTTCAACGCCTTCACTGCTCCCTTGGGAAGCCCTCTGGCTATTATGATGGCCTCGTAGGGCGGTATGGCCTTTTTATCGTCCTCAAGGAGAGCAAGCCTGTAGGCGTCAACCCTCGCATCGGTTGTGAAGGCCGTGATCACATCTACTTCGCCCTTCGATATGGCTTCATACATCTCCCGGGGCATAAGGGGCTTTATCTTCCCGAACTCAAGGCCGTAAACTTCTCTAAGCCTCGGCAAACCATCGGGCCTCTCGATGTAGGGGGCGGGACAGGCGAAGGTGAGGCTTTTCGATATCCTCGCGAGGTCGCTTATCCTCTTCAGCCCTTCACCCTCCGCCAGCTCTTTCTTTACCGCGAGCGCAAAGTCGTTCCTGAAGCCGAGCCTCGCGATTACCTCTATTCCCCTCTCTCTGAAGCCCTCTCTCACGGCTTCAAAGACTCTTTCCTCGTCCCACTCCTCCATTGGCGGGAGCTTAAGAAGGGCGTTGTAAGCCGTTCCTGTGTATTCCACATAGATGTTTATCTCCCCCTTTTCAAGCGCCTCGATGTTTGCCTCCAGCCTCGGTTCGCTCACCCTCACCTCGTACTCAAAGCCTTCCCTTTTCAGGAGCTTTCCGATCACATGGGCGAGGATTCTCTGCTCGTTGAAGGGCTTTGCCCCTATAACAATCCTCACATCACCCACCTCCTATTCCCTTTGGAGTAACCCTCTTTTCGAGGTAGGAAAAGCTGATATCAATAAACACCGCCATCATTATGGCCGGGATCGAGCCGGCAAGGATTTTGTCCGTGTTGAAGCTGGCCAAGCCCTCAAAGACCAGACTCCCCAGCCCCCCTGAGCCGATTATAGCCGTCAATATCGCTATCGAGTTGGCCAGAACAGCGGCGAACTTTATCCCCGCGAACATCGCTGGATAAGCATGTGGAAAGCGGACGTACCTTATGATCTCCCACTCAGTGAGCCCAATTCCCCGGGCAGCGTCTATCATCGCTTCATCCACTTCACTAAGCCCCACGTAGGTGTTCTTGACTATGGGGAGAAGTGCCCGGAGGAATATTGCGAAAACCGCGGGAGTGAAGCCTATCCCGAGGAGGGGAACCACTATGGCAACAACGGCAAAGCTCGGTATAGCCTGGACAAGGTTGGCGAAGCCGGTTATAAATGAGGCTAACCTTTTGCTCTTGAGTGAGAGTATAGCTAAGGGTATCCCAACCGCTATGCTCAGGAAGAGGGAAGCATAAGTCAAAACGAGGTGCTCCCCAAAGGCCCCAAGAACCCTTTCAACGCCTACCATAGCGATCCCTCAGATAGCGTTCTATCAATGCAGCAACCCCATCCAGTATTAATGCAAGAATCCCAACCCACAAACCGGTGACTATGATTATGTTCCTATCATAGAGATGTATGCCCGTCTGTATCGGCGCCCCAAGGCCGCCGGCCGCTATAAGGCCACCGAGTGTAACGACGCCCATGGTAAAAACAACCGCTATCCTTATTCCTGCGGCTATGAGCGGTAAAGCCAGGGGAAAGCGGACCTTAAGGAGTATCTCCATCTCACTCAGCCCTATCGCTTCGGCCACCTCGATGTAGCTCCTCTCAACGCTCGTCAGCCCGGTATAGGTGTTCCTCGCTATGGGGAGGATGGAATAGAGAACGGAAGCCGCTATGGTGGGCTTCTCCCCGAGGCCGAGGAGGGGAAGGAGAAGGACGAGGAGTGCGAGCGTTGGCACCGTCTCAAGGATGTTCAGGACGTTGAACGCTATTGGAGCCAGCTTCGGCCGCCTGTAGAGCACAAAACCTAAAGAGATGCCAATAACGAGGGCCAGACCCAGCGCTATTCCGAACATGCGGAGGTGCTCAAGCGTTCTTTGGGTGAGGTTCTGGCTCTCCCATACCCATCTAATGTCCATTGGAGACCCTCACAAGAGCTTTAAAAGAACTTCATTAGCAAGTAAAATGCCAATGGGCTTTTCCCTCTCAACTACAACTCCAAGAAAGGCATTCCTGCGTTTCATCTCAGCCAGGGCGGAAGCGAGTGAATCACCGGGAGAAAATACAAGGGGCTCCATGAGAGCTTCCTCTAAATCCTGCGACTTTAATAGAGATTTTAAATCCGTAACCCCTTTAAGTGCCCCTTTTTCCACCATAACTGCAAATTCAAGGTTTCTATCTTTCATCCACTGGAGCAACTCGTCCTTTCTCTGCACTTCCACCGTGTATTTCCCGGCATCCACCATGAGGTCTTTCACCTTCAGGGTGTCGAGATGCTTGAACTTCTTGTCCGCATTAACTAACTTAGCGACGAACTCATCCGCTGGATTGAGGACGAGCTCATCAGGATAGCCGATCTGGATGAGCTTTCCGTCTCTCATTATCGCTATTCTATCCCCGAGCTTGAAGGCCTCCTCTATGTCGTGGGTTACGAAAACAATGGTCCTCCCGAGAACTTCTTTTATTCTCAAGAACTCTTCCTGAAGTTGTTTCCTCAAGATTGGATCTAAAGCGCCGAAGGGCTCATCCATCAACAGAAGAGGGGGGTTTAGAGCGAGGGCCCTCGCGAGGCCAACCCTCTGCTGTTGACCACCGCTTAGCTGGTGAGGATAACGAGTGGCGAAGTCTTCAGGAAGGGCCACAAGGTTCAAGAGCTCTTTAACCCTCTTATCAATCTCTTCCTCACTCCGGCCCTCCAGTTTCAAAAGAAGCCCTATGTTATCTCTCACGGTCATGTGGGGAAAGAGTCCTATCTGCTGGATAACGTAACCAATGCTCCTCCTGAGTTTTACAACATCAAACTCCCCAATGTTTCGCCCATTGATAAAAATCTCCCCCTCATCTGGCTCCACAAGGCGGTTTATAGTTCGCAGAAGAGTGGTTTTGCCGGAGCCGCTTGGCCCTATGAGTATTAAAAGCTCACCGCCTATGATCTCGAGATTGACATGATCGACAGCCGTGAAATCTCCGTATCTTTTTGTAACATCTCTGAGCTCGACGGTTTCTATTCTTTCGAAGAGCATTTCAATCACCATAAAGAAAAAGGAATCAGCCCTTAAGGAGGCCTTTCTCAATTAAAAACTCCCCCGCTATTTCCCTCGCATCCTTCTTTTCTACGTCGTACTGGTAGTTTAGAGCGCGCATGGTGTCGGTGTCAATGAGCCCCCCGAGCTTCTTGAGGACCTCCACTACTTCCGGATATTTGTCGGCGAACTCCTTCTTTATTAAAATCACGGCATCGTAAGGGGGTAGAGCTCCTTTATCGTCCTCGAGGATTTTGAGGCCGAATAAGTCAACCCTCGCATCGGTCGTGTACGCTGAAATCGCATCAACCTGTCCGTTCTTTATTGCCTCGTACATAAGCGTTGGCTCCATCTGCTTTACTTCCCCAAAGGTGAAGCCGTAGACCTCCTTAATCCTCGGCAGGCCGTCCGGTCTCGTTGCGAACTCCGGGTCGGTTCCTAATGTCATCTCAGGTGCGTATGGAGCAAGATCACTGAGTTTTTCTAAGTTGTTCTTCTCTGCAAATTCTTTCTTAACGGCTATCGCGTAGTCATCCCTAAAGCCGAGCTTTACGAGGGTTAGAATACCATCGCGCTTTAACATCTCCTCCTTGCTCCTCTCATAGACGTAGTCGGGGTCCCACTTTTCAGGAGGCTCAAGCTTTAGGATGTTGTTGTAGGCTGTTCCGGTATATTCTACATAGACGTGAATCTGGCCCCGTTTTAACGCCTCGTAGTTGACGAGGGTTCCGCCGAGACCCTCCTTAACCTCTGCCTTGAAGCCGTTCTCCTGAAGGAGAAGAGCTATCATGTGGGCTAAGATGTACTGCTCGTTAAAGGGCTTGGAACCTATCACTATAGTGGGAACCTCCTCCTTCTGGCCGATGCAACCGCTTAAAAAAGCGACTACAATCAAACCAGCTAAAGCCAATGCACCAATTCTGTTCATCCTTACACACCGATATTTAATTGTTCGGTCTCTCTAATAAAGTTTTCGAAAAATTAAAAACAAAAGTACAGAATTCGAACTAACCGAGCATTGAGTCAAGGAAAAGCATTACATAAAAGCCCAAAAAGAAGCCTGCAGTTACCAAAAGTTCATTCTCTTCGTGTTTGTAAATCTCCGGAATCATCTCCTTCACGGTAACGTAGAGCATAGCTCCACCGGCAAGTCCGAGACCATAGGGGAGCAAACCATGGAATATGGTGAAGAAAAACGCCCCCACAAGAACCATGACCCATTCCGCAACTCCACTTAGAGCACCCATCAGAATGGGCTGAAACCTTTTCTTTTGAAGGGTCGCAAGGGGCAATGAAACAACTGTCCCCTCGGGGAAGTCCTGTATACCAATGGCTATTGCCGTCACAACTCCTGTCTTTAGGTCAAACACAATGGAAGTCCCAACGGCCAGGCCTTCGGGAAGGTTGTGTATTATGACCGCCAATACTATCAGCCAAACGACCCTCAGCTTATCCTTAAGTTCTTCTGGTCCCTCGTAGCCCTTGACAAGGTGCTCATGAGGTACAAAGCGGTCGATAGCGTATATGAGGAGTATGCCGAGCAAAATCCCCACTCCAGCCGGTGTAAAGCCATCAGCAGCTTCAATCCCCGGGAGTATTAAACTCGTAAAGCTCGCAACGATCATTACTCCAGCGGCGAATGATAAGCTAAAGTCCATTCCCCAGTCAGGCATCCTATGGGATATTATCGCAAGTAGAGAGCCAAGAGTTGTCATTAAAGCCACAAAAAGACCCGCATAAAAAGCAACCATCATCAAGCTACCATTTGAAACCGCAAGAAGGTAAGTGCTCAGTGACGTTATGAAGTTCTCTAACATAATTAGGTCACCCTAACTAAAAGTTAAGCGAAGAAAATATATAAAGTTTGTGGAAAAATCAAACCGGGGTCACGTGACCCCACTTTTCTAATGCCCTTGCGAGCTCCTTGTGTGTCTTCGCGTACTCCTCCAAAGCAATTCCCTGCATTATGGCATCTATAGCCTGCCTGACTGCCCTCGCTCCAGCGGCGGGTCCGTCAGGGTGACCGAGGGTTCCCCCGCCGAGCTGGAGGACAACGTCGGTTCCTAAAGCCTCTATGACCGCTGGCAAGTTGCCCGGATGTAATCCACCGGAGCTGGTCGGGAATGCTGCTCTTATGCCGTAGAACTTCTGCTCAAGGTGGAAGACGTCGTTTTCATCGGGCTTGTAATGGGTTTCCCTTAAGATTCTGGCGTTTTGAATAACGTCCCACTTGCCACCTTCGAGCTTTCCAGCACCAGCAGTTCCAACGTGGAGCTGGTCGATGCCTATTAACCTGTAGAGCTTAGCAAGGACGAACATTGAGATGCCGTGATATGGGTTCCTCGTGAAGGTAGCGTGCATCGCCCTGTGGCCGTGTATAGCGAGACCATAATCTTCAGCCAAATCCCTTATGTATTCCAGAGCACCCCAGCCGGTTATGACAACATCGACCATCGCGTGCTTGAGACCAAGGTCTGCAAGGAGCTCAAGTCTGGTTTCCATTTCCCTTATGTCCGCAGTAATGTTGGCGAACCACGTCTTCTTTTCCCCGGTTTCGTTCTCGACTTTTTCAATTATTCTCGCCATTATCTCTGCTCTCTCCTCGAAGCGGTTGTACCACGGGCTTGTAAGATTTTCATCGTCCTTCATGTAGTCGGCACCGTTTGAAAGGAGCTCATAGGCAAGCTTCTCAAACTCCTCCGGTGAATAGCCGACCTTTGGCTTTGGAACCACACCGTAGAGGGGCCTATCTTTGATTTCAAGCATCTTTCTTACTCCCTCTATACCAAAGGCAGGTCCGTTGAACTCTCTGATTATTTTCTCGGGCAGGTAGAGATCCTCAAGACGGAGCCCTTTCACTCTTTTCATTCCAAAGACGTTTCCAGCAATGCTCGCAAGAAGTCCCGGTAAATTGGCTTCTTCAAAAGTGTGGAACGGATAGGCGATCTTAACTATCCAGCTGCCATCCCCCATGTCGTGGAAGTCGTAAGCTTTTGCAGATAGATCCGCCCACCTTTCCTCCTCATACCATGGATAGAGGGTAGTCCAGGTTCCGGTTGAGCTCTCCGCGGCAACTCCTCCGGCCGCTTGCTCAATAGTGTATCCTTCAGCTGGAGTTATCCTAAAAACGGCTATGATATCCCTCTTCTTGCTGGGTTCATAGCCTTTGTCCACATAGTAGTCATATATCTTGTCAAACTTTTCAGGCATTTTTCGCACCTCCTTGTTCGTTAGGTTTTCCTAACTATTAAGCCTTTCGCTTGGTGGTATAGAAATAGAAAAGCGAAGGCTATTAAGCTTTTCCTGACAGTGTAGAGGAAACCAAAAGGAAACTTAATGAAGGGCTTCACGGCCCAACATGCATCATCTGGCTGTACATTTCCCAGTCTAATAGGAGCTCGTATTCTGTTCTCAGGATAAAGTAGTGTGTATTTTCCATTGAAGCCAGATACCTGAGAAGGCCTTTCTTTGCATTGTCCTCCGTCATCTCTTCAAGCTTAGAATAGAATTCTTTGGCAATCCTCTCAGCTTCCATAGCCCATCTAATCAACTCAAGAATATCCTGAACGTTTTTGATTTTCTCTGCAACGGGCTTTAACTCTGGCCCCACATGTTCCTTGGGGAACACTATTTCCTCTCCAGGGAACCACTGGGCGTAAAGCTTCCTTAAAAATTCCTCGTGCTTTTCCTCCTCTCCGGCAAGAAACTCCAGCTTTTTCCTTAAAGTCTCTATATCAACGTTTGCGGCCATGCTTTTGTAAAACTCCCTTGCCCCTATTTCCGCCTTTATGGCCATTCCCAAGAGCTCCTTCAGAGAGAACTCATTCACCTTTTCAAGGGGAATCCCCATGTCAATCTCCACCATTTTTTCCACCCCATTTCAAAAACAAGACATTAATTAATAGGGCTTTTTCATACTAAAATCTTTCCATCAAATTGAGGTTCTGGTGACAAACCCCCTAACTCGAATATAAAAGTCTCATGTAGAGGGGTTCTAACGTAGCCCGAGATGGCATTGACGAGGAGCACAATAGCCACCGAAGAAGCCCGCTTAAACTTCGTGAAACAGAACTTCTTGATGGTAGATTTCATGTGGGGTGAGGCTTCAAAAATCCCACGCCGTAAGTAATTGCATACCAACAGAAAAAGTAGAAAAGTCATCAAAGAAAACTACGGAGAGAATCACTCAAGCTGAACCTCGTTCTCCCAGAGGCCGTGGATGTTGCAGTAGCTCAAAGCATAGAGCTTGCCCTTCTTCTTGGTCTTGAGTACAAAGTAGGCTATGGGCTCCGTGTATACGTCGCTCGCGTTTGGACCGTTTACAGACTCCCCATGGGCTGTAAACTCAGCCCTTCCAACATGGTAAACAAAGTTCTCGCCCTCCGGCAGGAAGTAAAGCTCTATGTATCTGATGTGGTGCTCGGTGGTGTTTGGATGGGGGATTTCTTTACCAACTTGCACCTTAACTTTAACAAGCTCCCCCTCCCTTTCGTACTCTATAACGGGGACGTGCTTTTCTCCTTTCCAGTCTCCACTTCTTATGGTTTCGCTTATCATTTCCACCACCTCAATCTATCTTCTCAAACATGTCTTTTGGAGCTCCACAGAGCGGGCATACCCAGTCATCCGGGAGCTCTTCAAACTTTGTCCCCGGGGCAATTCCACTGTCCGGGTCTCCGGCTTCCTCATCGTATATGTATCCACAAACTATGCACTTCCACTTCGCCATGTTTCCACCACCCTAATATTATTAGATTGACCTTATAAAGTTTGCGCTCCGAACTAAATGGAGCAAAAAACGAAAGAGCTACTCAAACACCACGAACTTATCCCTTGGGGCACCGCAAACTGGACAGTACTCCGGAGCCTCATCAACTGCCGTGTATCCGCAAACTGGGCAGATGTAGACCCTCTTTATCTCTATGTCCTTTTTCTGCTCTGCGAACTCTTTTGCCTTCTTGTAAAGCTCGGCATGGATTTTTTCGGCCTCTAAAGCGTAGTGAGTGCTCCTAACAGCTTCCTTTTCTCCCTGGAACTCTGCAACTTTATTGAAAACAGGGTACATTTCTTCAACCTCATACGTCTCTCCATCAATAGCAACTTGAAGGTTGCTTGGGGTATCTTTAACGTTGCCCAGGGCTTCGTAGTGATTTCTTGCATGAACAAGTTCAGCAAAGGCTATAGCTCTGAAAAGCTTCGCTATGTTTGGAAATCCTTCCTTCTCGGCAACATCTGCAAAAATCATGTACCTCATATGGGCCATGCTTTCTCCGGCGTATGCTTCCTCAAGAAACTTTTTGGTCATTTTTCTTTCAACGACCATACCTATCACCCCAGAGCGGCATTATTAATTTCGATAGAGAAATATAAAAGGTTTTCTCTTCGAAATTTAAAAGATGGGGAAAGGGCATCACAGTTCCTCTACGCCAACTCCGGCTTTTATCTTTTTCTCCAGCATAATTGCCTTTCTTATGTCCTCCATAACGACCGCTCCAACTATCTTGCCTCCTTCAAGGAAAACTTTTGTCTTCTCATCCAGCCACTTACCCTCTCCCCTTGTTTTTCCAATCAGGGCTATTGGGAGATCACCGAATTTAAAAACTGTGGAACGGAATTCAAAGTCATACCTGTCTTCTCTACCTTTTAAAATGTTGGCAAGAACTCTCGCGTGCCCCATGGCGGCTTTTGCGGTGCCGCAGACTATTCCATTGTACTCGGCACAGTCCCCAATCGCATACACATCCTTTGCCGAAGTTCTAAAGCGGTCATCAATCAATATCCCTCTTCCAGCGTGAATACCGCTTTTAACGGCTATTTCCTTGTTGGGAACGATTCCAAAGGCGCATATCTTAACTTTTCCATTTACGTAACCCTTATCCGTAAGAACTCCCCCTTCATCAGCTTTGAATGCATCTGCATTGAGATAAAACTCTACACCATTGCATTCGAGCTTTTCCATTATTATTTTCGTGAGCTCTTCATCAAGGCCAAGAAGATTATTCCTTCTGTGAACCAGCTTAACTTTGTAGCCTGCCTTTGCCAGATTCCCGGCAAGCTCAAGGCCGATGAATCCCCCACCAAGTATCAGGACGTCTTCATATCTTTCTATTTGCTCCTTAATCCTCTCGGCATCCTGGAGTGTTCTAAGGGTGTGTACAAACTCCTTGCCCTCAAGAGTCGGTTCTCTTGGCCTGGCACCGGTGGCTATAACTAAGACATCGTAGGATATCTCGCCTTCACTTGTTATCAGCCTTTTTCGAGCCCTGTCTATTAACTCCGCCCTTACTCCCAGATTCAGGTCTATTCCTTTCTTTTCGTACCATTCAAGGGAATACGGGAAGAGCTTTTCCTTCTCAATGAACCCTGCTATGTAATGGCTTAACATGGGTTTACTGTAATGGGGAACCTTCTCCTGCTCAACTATGCTTATCTCTTCTCCAGAAAGCTGATTGGCCAGCTCTACTCCTCCGGGTCCATTTCCAACTATGACAATCTTCATATGCCTCCCTTCAGAGAACTCTTGGCTTGTAGTAGATTTCCACCTGATTGAATATCACATGGGCGGGAATATTGGCATAATCCGGCTTTCCTCTCATCAGACCCTCAAGGTATTCCTTGTGGACTTCAATTGCTTTGTAATGGGCTCTCTCTTGTGTTGCCAAGAAGTCAAAAAGGGCCTTATGCTCAGGAAGCCTTTTGGCCAGAAGTTTGTAAACTCTCTCTGCTACCTTTTCGTTCATCAGTGCCGTTTTCATGGCCTCAACCATTGTCCCCAATGTTACGGCATTGATAGTGCTCTCAAGGAAGGGAATTCCTTCTGGAACTGTGTAGTTTTCATCTCCGAAGAGTTTCCTGTACAGGTTCAGAAGAAGTGTTTTATGGGCTTCTTCCGCCTTTGCAAGGTCTTTAAAGAAGTTCTCTATAAGCTCGCCCTTTCCCTCAGCAAGTTTGAGATAAAAGGCTTTGGCATCTTCTTCAGAGGCTATTGCATAGCCCAAAATTTCCTTTTCAGAAAGGACTTCCAGTCTTTTAACAATGTCTTCTTCCATAGATGCACCCCCTACGTTAAAGACTTTCTCGCGGGTATATTTAATGTTTACCATTCCACTTCTTCTGAAGAATCAATAGGGGTTTGTCCCGGCTTATGATACTGTTCAGGGAATCTTCATATGAGTTCGTTTAGCGAATTTAAGAGCATCTGTCTCCTTTTTAGTGCCCCCAAAAGATATTCGTCCCTTGCTTCATCCCTATCAAAAAACTCTTCGAGTTCCTTCTTTATGTTCAAAAGATGAGCCCGTCTTTGCTCCTCGTTTAAAGGCTTTTCTGCCTGAAGTTTTTCTCCCCCTTCTTTAAAGCCCTCCGGAAAGTACCAGTCCTTGAACCACGTAAAGCCTAGGTTAAAAAGCTTAAAGCCGAGCCTTGTCGTTGGAGCCGGAGCCCCGAAATAGAGAGCCCTTTTGGTTTCAAGGTCCTCAACATAACTGACAAAGACATGCTCTCCGGGTTTTAAATGACTCGCAAAAAGCTCCAGCAGGGTTTCTTCTACGGGTGAATCAAAGTACAGTAGCCCAACTTCTGGAGTCGGATTTATGGAAGATATTTCAACCCAAGAGCTGTAGTACTTCCTACCAAAATAAACCCTTGCGTAAAGGAGGTGGTCTCTTAAAGAACCTCTTTCAACGAAAATCTCAAGAAGAGTCTCGTTTGGGAATCTTCCGGGGTATTTTTCCGCATATATCTCAAATCCTTCAACTTTAATTCCACTTAGCAGTTTTTCAACGGCGTTTTCAATCATGAGGGCACCTCTAAAAATAATATTAAAGATGAGGCTCACCTTCTGAGCCTTTTAACGAGTTCTCTGACCCCTTCTCTGATTCTCACTTCATCTTCTGGCGTAGTTCTGCCCTTAACCTCTATTGTATCCACGTGGTCAAACTTTGACCTCTTGATTAGTGCCTCTATCTCTCTTCCCGCTACTCCCGCCCATCCGAATGTTCCTATTATAAGAACAGGCTTTTCATAGTTAGCCTTATCGAGCATCTCATAGAGGAGATACCTTATTCTCGGGTGTATGCCCGCTTCGTATGTTGAACTTCCAATGATAACGGCTTCACTGTCTGGAACTTCTCCAAGAATGTCGCTCACCGCTGGAGCCTCTTTGTCGGCATATCCGTAAACTACCGGAGTAAAGCCGAGCCTTTCTAGCTCGTTAACTGCCACTCTAACGCTCTCCTCAACGAAGCCGTACATCGAATCGTAAACCACCAAAACTTTGCCTTTCTTTGGAACTCCAGCGCCGACATTTGCATAGTGTTCAAAGATCTTCTGTGGGTTCTTACGCCATATCAATCCATGCCCCGGAAGAATCATTCTAACGTCATCAACTATGCCGAGCTCTTTTATCTTCTCAATGTTCTCCACGATGTACTTGTGGTAGTGGCCGATAACGGTAACTATGTACTTGGTAACGTAGGGGAGGTACTTCTCAACGATCTCTTCGTCGCTGTCATCTATGGCTTCGGGGATAGAATAACCTCCTCCAGCATCGCAAGAGAAGATTATCCTGTCCTCAACTACGTAAGTTATCATGGTATCGGGCCAGTGAAGCCATGGAACCGTTATGAACTTTAAAGTCCTGCTGCCAATCTTAAGCTCTTCTCCGTCTTCAATTGCATGAACGTTCTCTTTGATACCATAAAACGTCTCCAAAAGCCTCTTTGCGAATGCGGTGCCTATAATTTTTGCCTTGTATCCGTTGGCCTCAAGAACTTTTGGTATTGCTCCGCTATGATCAGGCTCCGTATGATGAACAACTATGTGGGTTATCTCTTTAGGGTCAACTATACCCGAGAGTGCTTCAAGAAACTCATCAGCGTAGTCTCTTTTCCAGGCATCAAAAAGAATAACAGCGCTGTCCGTCTTCATAAGGTAAGCGTTGTATGTTATTCCTTCCGGAATGTCCCATGTTGCCTCGAAGTATTTTATTTTGTCGTCGTCAATCCTCAAAAGGTAGAGCTCTGGCGTATCAAGAAGTTTCTCTATCCAAACCTTTGGCATTTTTTCACCACCCCAATTCAGTTTAAAAATAGAAATATAAAAAGTTTTTCACCCTTCCAGAAACTCGAATATCTCATCTAAATCCGGCACCTCCCTTATTGGGTAAACTTTGTAGAAAACTATCTTTCCCTCCTCATCCACCAAAACGTTTGCCCTTTCTGAAATCCCGTCCTTTTCTCTAAAAAGCCCGTATAGCCTTGCAACCTTACCGTGGGGCCAAAAGTCGCTCAGAATTCTAAGCTTCTTAAGCCCTATATGCTCAGCCCAGGCCTTTTTACTCGGCACGGGGTCAACGCTTATACCTACCGGAAAAACGTTTAGGTTTTCAAATTTTTCGTAATTTTCCTCCAGAGCTTTCATCTGTTTTTCGCAGATACCTGTCCATGCCAGCGGGTGGAAGGACAGGAGAACTTTCTTCCCTCTAAAATCCGAAAGCTTAAATTCCTCTCCGTTTTGGTCTTTCAACACAAAATCCGGTGCTTTTTCTCCAAGCATTTCCTCCACCTCAAAATTTATAAAAATCAAAACGTTCTCTTAGCCTCCAAAATTTTTCCAATTTCTTCAAGCTTAGGCTTCCTCTGCCACAGCGGTGTCTTGTCCTTCTTATAAGCTGGAACCTGCTCTTCAAAGGTTGGCTTTTCGTGGATGTAGAACACTCCCAGCGGGAGGGGATCGCTCTCTATAGCTCTCCTAAATGCCTCCTCCCTATCGTACGGGTTGTGATCCTTCATCCAGTAAGTGTGCTCGCGGTACCACTCGTAGGTGTTCACCTTGTTGAAACTCACGCATGGGTGGAAGATGTCCACTATGGCTAATCCCTTATGCTGGATGGCCTTTTTGATTATCTCCACGCTCTCCTTAAAGTATCCCATAAAAGTCCTTGCTACAAAAGAAGCATCAAGGGCTATTGCTAAAGCTATTGGGTTGAAAGGCTCTTCAAAGACTCCCCAAGGTTGAGTGGGGGTTTTCATCCCCAGCATTGTTGTTGGAGAAGCTTGGCCTTTAGTCAAACCATAAATCTGGTTGTTATGGACTAAAACCGTTATGTCCGGGTTTCTTCTTATGGCGTGGAGTAGGTGGTTGCCTCCTTCAGCGTACATGTCTCCATCTCCACCCTCCGCTATTACCGTCAAAGACGGATTTGCGGCTTTAACAGCTGTGGCTATTGGAATTGAACGACCGTGAAGTGTATGATAACCGTTGGCGTTTATGTAGTGGGGCATCTTTGCAGCTTGGCCGATTCCGCTTATTATGACAACATCCTGCGGCCTTAGGTTGAGTTCAGCAAAAGCAGACTTCAAAATGTTCCTAATACCGAAGTTTCCACACCCCGGGCACCAGGCTATATCCTTGCTTCCGGGTCTTTTGGATTCAAAAATAAGCGGAGAAATCATTCTAACACCCCCTTAAGAGCATCAAGAATCTCTTCAACGGAGAAGGGTCTTCCATCATACTTCAAAATCTTGTGATGCACTTCCACTCCAAACTCCTTCTTTAAAAGGTCTGCAAATTGAGCGGTAACGTTTTGCTCGATGTCTACTATCACTTTGCCCTCCAAGAGACCTTTGACCCTCTCGGGCAGAGGATACACCCACTTAAAGTGTAAAAACGCTACGTCTTCCCTGTTGAGAACTTCGAGGGCTTCTCTTATCACATGGTAGGTTGAACCCCATGCGACAATGACGTATTTCGCATCCTCTCTCCCCACAAGTTCCGGCATCATGGCATTTTTCCTTATCGTTTCAAGCTTCTTTATTGCCCTTTTCTCCTGCATCAGCCTTGAAAGTTCTTCGTCTTCAGTTATGTCTCCCCACTCGTCGTGTTCGTTTCCATTAGCCACCACAACCCCCTTTCCGTATCCGGGAATGCTCCTTGGAGAGATGCCGTCTTCGGTGAGCTTGTACCTCTTGTAGTCCTCATCGCTCTCGACAATGTATTTTTCCACTTTGATTTTGCTTAGATCAAGCTCTGGGAGGTTGTAGTAAGTGTCAACAAAATACTGATCCGTTAAGATTATAACGGGCACTTGGTATTTGTCAGCTAAATTGAAAGCCTCTGCCGTAAGGTAAAAAGCCTCCTCAATGCTCCCCGGAGCTAAAACTATTCTTGGAAACTCGCCATGTCCAGAATAAAGAACAAGGTTCAGGTCGCCTTGCATTGTTCTTGTGGGTAATCCCGTTGCCGGACCGGGTCTTTGGGCGAGATGAATTACCACTGGATTTTCCGCCATTCCAGCCAGACTTAGGGCTTCGCTCATCAAGGCAAAGCCGCCTCCCGAGGTTGTTACCATTCCCCTCGCACCGGCGAACCATGCTCCCAGAGCCATGTTTATTGCAGCTATCTCATCCTCCACCTGCTCCACTATTATCTCAAAGTCTTCAGCATGCTGGGCAGAGAAAACCGCAACACCTGTGGAGGGGCTCATGGGATAAAAGCTCAGGAAGTTCATCCCCCCAGCGACCGCACCCAAGGCTACGGCCTCGGTGCCGCTTAAAAGGAGCTCATTCTTAACGTTTTCATCTCTTTTAACTTCAATTCCAATTGTTCCCTCTTCACAAAGCTTCACTCCAAGCTCATAACCTCTCTTGGCGGCTTCAATGTTTTTTAACACAACCCCTTCTCCTTTGCTGCCAAATCTTTTCCTCAGATATTCCTCAAAAACCTCAAAGTCCCCGTGGAAGAGTCCAATCACAACTCCCGCTGCTATTGTGTTTAAATACAGAGGACTGCCAACTCCTTTTGCCATTTCATTGAGAGGCACTTCAACGAAGTTCACCCTGCTGAGGTATTCCTCCTCAACGTTTTCTTTTTCGCCAAGAACCACTGTATTTTCTGTTAACCTTTTTTCCACCCAGGGAAGAACTCCACGCTTGAACGGGATTAGGATATCGATTCTCCTTACAAAAGCCCTTACCTTTTTTGATGATACTCTGATTTCGGTGGTGTTTATTCCACCCCTAACCCGTGACATGTACTCTTTGTTCGCATAGACGTTGTAGCCAGAAAGCTTCAAGACCCTTGTGAGGATTTCCTCAACTGTCTGAATCCCCTGACCTGCTGCACCGCCCAAAACGATAGAAACATCCTCCTTAAACTCGACCATATGCCATCCCTTCCAATAAAGTTCGACTTTCGTCATAATAAGGTTTATGGATTAGGTTTATATAATTTTCTTCTAAAGCCCTAACGATGAAGAAAGCAAACAAACTCTGGGAAAAAGACAGAATTAAAGAGAAGAGATCACTCAAGCTTCTTGTAGCAGAACCACCAGTCGTAGCACTCTATCTCGCCCTTGGCCTTCGCTTCCTCGCGTTCTTTAACTTGGTCAACTGTACTGGCCGGTGGGACAATGACTTTGTCACCTATAAGCTCATTGTTGGGCCACTTGTGGGGCAAAGCAACTCCCTTCTCGGTGCTTATCTTCAGGGCCTTGACGAGCCTTAAAATCTCGTCCCAATCCCTACCAACTTCGGCTGGGTAATAGACTATTGCCCTGATAACGCCTTTGTCATCAACAACAAAGACCGCTCTGGCAGTTATTGTGGCACCGCTTGGTATCATGCCGAGCCTATCGGCTAGGTCTCCTCTATCGTCTGCTATTACTGGGAAGGTTATCTCCTCCCCGAGGTTCTCCTTGATCCATTCCATCCATTTGATGTGGCTGAATACTTGGTCAACGCTCAGTCCAATTGGCTCAACACCGAGCTCTCTGAACTTATCGATTCTCTTTTGTAGAGCGTAGAACTCAGTGGTGCAGACCGGGGTAAAGTCGGCCGGGTGGCTGAAAAGAAGGAACCACTTGCCCCTTTCTGCAAAGTAGTCCGGGAGCTTTATCACTCCATGGGTTGTTTTTACCTCAACCTCTGGAAACTTTTCACCGATAGCTACCATCTTCATCACCTCGCTTGTTTTCATATGAAACTTTTAAAGTTCGAATATATAAACCTTTCGGTTTTCCTAACAAAACTCAGAAACCCTAATTAGTTCAGCGACGTTTCCATTCCTAAGTTCGAAAGAATAACTCAAAGAGACACAAGTTGTAAAACCAGCCCGGATTTTTCACAGTGCTTCTTCAGTCTCTCAATGATCCTTCTATCTCCCCCGAGTACGGGCCAGAGGATGGAATCTATGTGGAGGGGAGGTATTCCAACTTCCCTCGAAATTTTCCTCCAGAATTTTACTGGCTCCTCGGATGTAAACCTTCTTGTATAATTTTCGATTCTGAAGTCTTTTGGGATGTCGATTTCCATTGGATAGGGGATGAACTCTTTGAAAGCTATCCTTGAGGCATAGCCAAACATTTTTACAGCAAAAACAATTGTTTTTGCATCTTCCTTTGAACTCATGACCCCTGCCAGACGATCCCGAAATCTCAGCATGTTGTGGTAGTAATTCCTTAAATCCTCCCCCGTTAGAGAGTTCAAAAAAGGCTCCAGCTTTTTAAGACGAGCCATCTTTGACTGAATTAATCTCCTGTTGGTTTTCGAGTTTGGTAAGAACTCGGAGTAAGCTGCTACGATGCCTTTTGGAGGGTTTTTTGAGAAGTACTCCGAGAACTCCCACCACCAGTTCTCTCCTTTGGCAGAAAGCTGATAGCTAACGATTGAATTAGCCACCACAAGCTTGAGAAAGAGCTCACCATCGTTAAGGTTTTTGTAAAGGTTCTCCAAAGCCGAAAACTGCAGGTCAACCTTCTCCTCGATTGTTCTTGCGCATTCAACACCGAGTTCCTTAAGAATGCTCTTGAGGGCTTCAACTTTCAATTTTCCCACCAAAAAGAAAAAGGGGGTAAAGCCTTATAGAATTTGCGAAAAATAAAAGAGGCTACTCGGCTTTCTTTTCTTCTTTAGCCTCTTTCTCCTCTGGTGGCTTGGGCTTTGCCGGTGGCTTTAGACCGTAGCCGAGAATCCTGAACTCTATCGCTTCACCGTCCCTCAAGATGTATCTTACCCTACCATCTTCAAGGTGCTCTATCTTCGCTAAAGGATGCCTGTAGTCTTTGAACTTTCTAACCTTCTCCTCCGGCAGGGGAACCCAGTCAAATAGCTCAAGCTCTTCCTCTTTCCACTCGGTTGTGAGGAGATAATTCTCCACATAGCCCAAGGCATTTGTGGGACAGACATCAACACAGAACTGGCAGAAAGTACAGCGTCCGTAGTCTATCTTCGGGTGGGCCCTCTTCTCGCCCTCTATCCAAGTCATCTCTATTGCCCTCGCTGGGCATATCTGGCCACACATGTTACAGCCTATGCACGTTTTCCAGTTGAGCGTGTGGAACCCCCTATACTTCTCGGCTATTTGTGTCTGTTCGTAGGGAATCTTAATGGTAACGGGTTTTTTGAAGAGGTACTTAAGCCCAAGCCACGGCTTGAGGAATGAGGGTTTCTTCTTAACTTTCTCCTCAGGGGCAACTTTAAATTCAACCTGTTTTGCGCTCTCCATTTTTATCACCTGTCTATGTCGGGTGGGCAGTTGTCGAGGCTCACCAAAATCACGGACACGTCTGCCAACCTCGCTCCAACCAAAAGCTGCTCTATGACTCTGATTCCATGGGCTATGCTCGGGCCTCTTATCTGAACCCTGTAAGGCTTGTTTCCTCCATCGCTTACTACATAAGCCCCAAAGTCACCTTTGCTCGACTCCACGTGAGCGTAAGCGTCTCCAGCTGGCACCTTAAACCTTGGAAGGGCCTTAAAGCCAGCGTGCTCCACCTTGTATGGCCCGCTCGGTGGCCCCATTTCAAGGAGCTGTTCAAGGATGTAAAGATCCTGTTCAAGTTCAAACCTTCTTACGAGAACTCTTGCCAAGGCGTCTCCCTCTCTAAGCACCGGCACCTCAAAGTCAAGCTCTGGGTAAAGGAGATATGGGTCGAGCCTTCTGACATCGGCCCTAACTCCCGTTGCTCTGAGGTTTGGCCCGGTTACACCTTCTTCTAAGGCAAATTTCTTGTCCATAACCCCAATTCCCTCAAGCCTCTTGAATGTGATGTAGTTCTCAAAGAGGACGTTGTCAAAGTCTTTAAGTTTGTCTTTTAGATACTCCACAGTGTCCTTCAACTGCCTTAACCACTTGTCACCGGGTATGTCCCTTCTAACTCCGCCCGGAATCGTGTAGATGTGATAAACCCTCGCTCCGGTAAGCTGCTCGAAGAGCGCCATGAACCTCTCTCTATAAGCGGCGGCCCACTGTCCAGCGGTGTAGACACCGAGCTTAAACGCCATTCCCATAGTCCAGAACAGGTAAGCGCTAACCCTTGCCATCTCGAGAACCGTTGTCCTTATCCATTGGGCTCTCTCCGGAACCTCCCATCCCATGAGCTCGTCAACTGCCATCGAGTAGATTGCCTCCGGCACATCTGGCTCGGGAACGCATATTCTCAAAAGGAGGGCTATGTTTGTGTACCATGGCCTGTATTCGGCAAGCTTCTCAAACCCTCTGTGGAGGAAACCGGGGTTAGCTATGGCCTTGACCACCCTGTTACCGTCCATTTTAAGGATTAGGCTGTAGTTCTCGGTGGCCATGTGCTGTGGCCCAAAGAACAACTCGTAAGTGTCCTTTTCAAGGGGTAAAAGCTCCATCCCATTTTCTCTCGCTTCCCTAATCAACTCCTGTTGTGAAACCATCTATCTCACCTCAGATCACATAGTTTTCCTTATCCTCTTCAAACCTATCGAGCAGTTTGTACTTCCTCTTGACATAGCCAAGCATGTCAAAGTCCTTCCTGTGAGAAACCCCGGCTTCTCTGTCCTCATCTTCAAGAATCCATGGCATTTCAAGCTTATCGTTACCCTCAAAGGTTACCTTGTAGAATTCATGGGCGTCTCTCTCATAAGTTTCTGCTACCGGATAGATGTCCCTAACACTTGGAACCTTTGCCCTATCAACGTCCCTTGGAATCCTCGTCTTTACAAAGGCATGAACTGCATATGTGTAGCTCCACATCTGGTAAACGAGCTCTATCTCACCGTCCTTTGGCCAATCAACCGCCGTTATCTGCATCATCGACTCAAAGTTGTTTTCCTTGAGGAGGAGAAGAAACTCCCTTATCCTGTCGGCTGGAATCTTGAATTCTATTCTTCTCTGCCTTCTAACCCTCCCCTCTGCGTACGGTGCTTTTTGGAGTATGGTATCCACGATTACCTGCTCTTTTTCAAGGCTCATTGCTCTCCTCCTCCAGTTTCTTTCTTTTTATTCATTAGCCATGGAATCCATCTTCTCGCGGTTCTCTCCCTCCAGCCCTCACCAAAGAGCTCGTCCTGGTTCTTCTTATAGTATTCGTAGTTTTCCCTGTAGCGCTTCCATCCATCGGCTTTGCCCGTTTCTATGAGTTCCATCATCTTCTTTATTCCGTCCATCACAGCCTCCGGCCTCGGCATACAGCCGGCTATTGCCACATCCACCGGGATGTACTTATCAAGGTGCTTTATTGCGTTGTAAGCGTCCCAGTAAATGCCGCCGTTGAGGGGACATGAACCGTGGGCGAGTACGTACTTAGGATCGGGCTGCATCTCGTAGGTTATTATTATTCTCTTCAGGGTCTTTGGAGTTACATAACCGGTGATGAGGAAGAGATCGGCCATTCTCGGCGCTGGATTGGGCATCATACCGAAACGCTCAAGGTCGTATCTTGAGGTCATTAATGGGGGCATTTCTATACCCCCACATCCTGTACAGAATGCAACAATCCACATGCTTCTCTTTCTCGCAAAGTTGATGAGCGGTTCATACAACCTCCAATCTACCATCTTCTCCACCTCACAAGCTTGCTAAGATAGCTCCAAGGGCCGCTATAATTGTGGGCCACTTCCAGTAGAACTTTGCGGCTTGATCTATGGTGAACCTCGGGAATATTGCGCCAACGAATGTCGCTATCAGCAGTACCGCCACCTGCTTGACGAGGAGCACGGCAAGGCTCGCTATGGTGTTGAGTATCGGACTTGCAAATGCCGTGACCACTCCTCCGCCGAGGAAGATGTTGGCGAAGAACAGCGTCTCCGCGAAGAGGGCTATGGCGTGCTGTATCTGCAGTATTCCCATGTGCTTTCCTCCGAACTCCACCATTGGACCGAGGGATATCTCACCCGGGGCTATCATGATGTCGAAGGGCTCCTTTCCGAACATCGCCTGCAGGACAATATCATAGGCTATCGCAGCAAGCAAGAGCGGAAGGTGAATTATGCTCCAGCCCATTGTCTGCTGGGCCATGACTATTTCGTAGGTGCTGAAGGTTCCGTAAAATTCAGCCAAGGCGATTATGGCAAATCCGAGCGGTACTTGAATCGCTAAAAGTGTAAGCAGGGCTCTCTGGGCACCAATGCCCGCATAAGGGTTCCCCGAGCTCATTGCAGCGAACATTATTCCCAGCATTGGGATTTCGAGGAGGAAGGTGATGAGGATTAAATCACCATAGGCTCTAAGGATTCCAATGCTGCCAAGTGGAATGAACATCAGGGCCAATATTGTCGCTCCTAAAGCGTAGATTACGCCAAAGTCGTAGATCAAACCGTGGGTTATGTTGCTCTTTTTGGAGAGAAGCTTTATTGTATCAAGGATGGGCTGGTAAATCGGGGGCCCAATCCTTCTGTGAATTCTTGCCGTGACTATTCTGATTATTCCCATGAACATGAACCCTACAAAGGTCGCATAAATTAAAATTAGGAGAGCCTTCAAAGCGGTTTCAATCATTCTTTACACCCCCCACAGTGCAAGGATTAGCAAGATTATTGCCAGATACCACGCGTAGCTTTGGACGCTTCCGTTGTAGATGTAGTTTCTCAAAACCTCGGCCAAGTCCTCAACCCATGCCCCAATGTCGCGGTAAAGCCTATCGAAGCTTATCCTGAGCCAGAAGGCAAGGGCCTCCTTGAGCGGAAGGAAGAAGTTCCTCCTTATGGTTAGGTTGTACTCCATTGTAACGGGGTTAGCGGATTGATATGTATCGGTAACTGGCACTTTCCTGACCTTTGCCCCAAGGAAGTAGATTATTCCAGCTATTATGATGCCCACTATGAGGTATATCACTATCGCGAGAGCGTTGTACCTTCCAAAGCCAAGGTCGAGGACGAAGAGGTTTCCGCCGATAACTTCCTTTCCAAATATTTTGTTGAGTTCCCTCGCAACGAGGCCGGGCGCTATGCCCAGGACAACGTTGAAAAGTGCTAAGATTGCCATCGCTATCGCCATTGGCAGCGGGGCATCCTTGGTGTCGTCAAGGTCGGTTGGCCTTTGCCCGAACCAGACGGCGTATGTGAACCTTATTAGGTAGACAAAACCTATTGCGCTTCCAAAGAAGACTATACCACCAAGTATTGGAAGGTTCTGGCTTATAACGGCTTCAAAGAGCACCCACTTGCTGGCAAAGCCAACGAGTGGGGGTATTCCGGCTAAGCTTAAAATCGCCACGAAGGCCATGGCGAAGGTGAAGGGCATCTTCTCGGCCAGTCCTCCCATGTCCGCAAAGGTCGTCTTGCCCGTTCTGTAAACGATGGTGGCCACTATGAGGAAGAACAACCCCTTGAAGAGTGCGTGGCTTAGAGCGTGGAACAGAGCTGCCTGCATGCTTAAAGCCGTGCCCACTCCTATGCCCACCAGTATGTAGCCGATTTGGCTTATACTTGAATAAGCGAAGAGCTTTCTTATGTCCTCTTGAAGAGCCGCCAAAAGACCACCGACGATTATTGTTAAACCACCGAGGAAGGCTATAATGTAGCCGAACTTTGTCGTGCTTCTAAACCCTCCAAGTTCGATAGCCAGGCGAGTCCCCATGAGGATGTAGAGCATTACAAGACCATAAACACCGGCTTTGCTTAGAACTCCGCTGAACATTGCTGCGTAGCTTTGATTGGTCTCGGAGTAAGCGTCGGGCGCCCAAACGTGGAGTGGAAACATTCCCGCTTTAACTCCAAATGCAATGAGGAAGAGCAGGTATATAAGGGCGCTCTCACCTTTGCTGAAAACCGTATCTGCCCCAAAAGCCGCTGCATAAGCTTCTTTGTACATTGCCTGCTGTATCTGGGCAAAGTCAAACGTGCCGAGCTTTGCGTAAATAATTCCCAGTGCAATAAGCATCGCATATGCTCCAAAGACACTCAACAAGAAGTACTTTAGCGAAGCAGCTCTGTTGTAGCGGAGGACCATCATGAAGCTCGCAAAGGTCATTATTTCCCAGAAGATGAAGAAAGTCATAAGGTCGTTTGCGAGGAATACTCCAAGTACTCCGCTGAGGCTCATTAACGCAAATAACCATTCATAGCTGTCCTTAGCAGTCGAAACCAGTGCCAAAACTGCCGAAAATCCCACCAAAGCACCTATCCCTAGGAAGAACCAGTTCAATGTGTTTAGGGCAAAGGTTAGCTTAAAGACGCCCAAGTTGAGGACAAAGCTAAGGCCCTCGCCCGTCTTCTGGTATAGCAGAGCGGTGTATCCGAGTGAGACCCCGGCTCCTAAAACACCAAGGGTCTCTCTAATGCCTTTCATGTCAATGAGCCACGCCAGAGCACCGGCTATTAGGGGAGCAAATATAACTAAGGCAAGTTCGTTCATGGGCTCACCCCCATTAGAGGAACGTTCTTAACATACTGGGCAACGTTGAAGATGTCACTTCCAGCTTTCTGCATAACATTCCAGAATGGTTCTGGATAGATTCCAATGAGCATTATTAACGCCACCAGCAAGAGCATCACCAATGCCAGCACGCTGTTTTCCTTCACTTTCTCGCCCTCTCCCTTGAACCATATTGTGTGTATCAGCCTTATGTAATAGGTAGCCTCCACCAAGCTTGCACCCAAGATCAGTGCGACCACCCAAGTGTACCGAGCATTTAACGCGGCAAGGATAAGTTGCATTTTGCTCCAGAAGATGTTGAATAGCGGTATCCCAATGATGCTTATTGCACCAATGGTTATTGCAAACGCGGTTACCGGCATTCTCTTTCCTAAGCCTTCAAATTTGTCCATTTCTGCCCCTCCAAGCTCCACCGCAACGTAGCCAACTGCCAAGAACATAAGGGCTTTAACTATTGCATGGTTAAACATATGGAATACGCTTGCGCTTACACCGCTTGCTGTTCCCAAGGCTAAGCCCACGGCAATCAGACCAACCTGAGCTATACTGGAATAGGCAAACATTCTCTTGACATTGCTCTGTCTTAACGCACTCATCTCACCAACGATAACAGTGAGGGTCCCCAAGATTATCAGCAACCTTAGGATTGAACTCCATCCTTCTGCGGCGCTGAGAATATACACAACCCTTCCGATTGCGTATAAAGAGGCTTTAACCACAAAGGCGGAGAACATTGCCGTCACTGGGTGTGGGGCTTCTTGATACGCATCAGGCGCCCAGGCGTTAAGTGGGAACTGCTCCGCCTCAACTGCCAATCCAAAGATAAGCAATGCTAAACCTACTTTAGCAGCGATGGGATTAATTAGATTTGCCAACTGTGCAATGTGAGCCATGTTGAGCGTTCCAAGACTACCGTAAATCAAGGCGATACCGACGAGGAAAAAGCTTGAGCCAACTCCTCCGAGGACAATGTACTTTAGAGCAGCTTCACTCGCTTCTCCGGTTTTGTTGTAAGCGGTCAATGCATAAGCGCTGATTGCGGTGATCTCCATGAAGACGAAGAGGTTGAAGAGGTCTCCAGTGGAAATCATACCGGTTGCACCGAGCATGAGGAGCAAGAACAACATTGCATACTTGTCCTTTGGTTCAACGCTAACGGATTTAACGCTAAAGATTGCCATCAGGAAGCTGGCAACTGCAATAACTAAGACGAAGAGTGCTGCAAAGTGCCCAATGTAAAGGTTGATTCCCACTGGGGGCTTGAATCCACCTGTCATGATTATTATGGGCTTTCCAGTTGAGTAAACCTCGCTAAACACCCATGCTGCAATTCCGGTCTGGATTAGCGTTACCAAAGCCAAGAAGGGCATCACTGCATTTTTGCTAATTCTCTTGAGTATTGGAATGAAGAATGCACTAAACAACGGTAACGCGATGAGGAGTGAAGCGTACTGACTCATCCCCTCAACCTCCTTATCTCTTCTACATTAAGGGTCTTGTACTTCTCGTAGAGGTTTATAACAACACTCAAGGCCATCGCAGTTGTTGCAACGCCAATAACTATTGCCGTAAGAACCAGAGCTTGAGGAATTGGATCCACGGCTTTATCTGGAGTTATTCCCTCGCTAAGTATGGGGGCGCTTTTTCCGCTCACATAGCCAACACTAATGAGCAGTAAATTAACCCCGGTTTCCATTATGCTGAGCCCAACGAGCATCTTAAGGACGTTCCTCTTTACCAACACTGCATAAAATCCGATAAGGATTAATGCGATTGAAGCAAAGTAGTAGGGGTTCATTGCCCTCCCTCCTCGGGCTCTTTAACCATGTTGTCAACGATTCCGGTAAGCTCAGTGCCGACCTTTATTCCGATTAGGGTGTAGATTATTGGTATGAAACCAGCACTGAAAAGTCTCCCTATATTTTCCCTTCCGATTCCCCATGTTTGCCATATCCAGTCAAAGAGGAAGTAGCCGCCTATTGCTAAACCTATAAGACCAACCGTAACGTAGCCAACACCGGCGAGACCTTCAAGGGGCTCAAAGATTTTGTGATCTATTTCGTAGACCGTAAAGGCCAAGTAGAGGAACAGGAACGCTGTTGCGATTGTTGCCCCGCCAGGGAATCCTCCACCCGGAGTCAGGTGTCCGTGGATGAAGATGTAAGCCCCAAAGAGCATTATGAAGGGTAAAAGGAGCCTTGCACCGGTTGTTAAAACAACGCTTCCCTCTGTTTTTGCAGTTCTCTCCCTCTTCTTTCTCCATAGAAGGGCGGCAACACCTGTGGAAGCTATGAACAGCACGGTAACTTCTCCCAGAGTATCAAAACCTCTGTAGTTAACGACCACAGCGGTTACAGCGTTTACTGCTCCGGTTTCTTCCTTAACATGCTCGAGGTAATATTTGCCTACGAGCATTCTATCTTCTCCGAAGGGAACCTGGTCGAGGGCTTTTGCCATCCAGAAACCTATTATCAAGATGAAAACTATGGCGAGGATACGCTTCACCATCTCACCCACCATCCCGTGCCTTCTTCCTCACTCTCGTATCTCTCGGTTCTCTTTATTGCGAAGATGAAAACTGCAGCGCTCAGAGCGGCCCCTATAGCTGCCTCAACCATAGCCACATCCGGCGCCTGGAGGAAGAAGAAGGCTATTGAGGCGAATAAGCTTACTGCAGCCATTCCAACTACCGCCGCCAAAAGGTCTCTCCACTCAACCGAGAAGATTGCGGAGAGTATCATAAGAGCGGCTATAAAAATGGCAACCCAGTCACTCATTCGTCTCAACCTCCTGGGAGGGTTCTTCCAAACTCTCTCCAATCTCTTCCACTTGCTCCAAAGAATAATTTGCCTCCTTGTACTTATCCACGACGCTGCCTTCCCATAAAGGCACTCCGCTCTTGTAAGCAGCCCTAATTAGTGCATGCGCCGCTATCGGATTTGTCAAAAGCAAAAACACGGCAATTATCAAGGTCTTTGGAATCCATGAATAGCTCCCAACTTCTCCAATGGCCCATATCCCAGTTCCAATGATGACGCCAAGGGACCCCAAAGTAGCGCTCTTGGTTGCAGTTTGCATTCTGTTGTAAACATCGGGCATTCTAATGAGACCTAATGAAGAGAGCACATAGAAGAATGTTCCAAAGAGCACAAGGGCTTGGCCAATTATTGAGGCAACGCTCATAGACCTCCCTCCATGTATCTGGCGAAGGCTATAACTCCAACGAAAGCAAGAACTGCATAAACTAACGCCACGTCAAGGAATATTGCTCTCCTGTAGTAGAGGGCAAACAGCACCATCAGCCCGGTGGTTAAAGTGGTCATTATGTCCACCGCAACTATTCTGTCGGCTGTCGTTGGTCCTCTGAAAAATCTGTACATGCTCAAAATAACCGCGATGGCTATTAGGTATAAATAAATCTCTATCATTCGAAGATCACCTTCAGGAATTTTTCAAAGGGTTTTGTTATGTTCTCAGAAGCCCCCTCTACACTTTTGTCTTTAACATCAATCCAGTGGATGAAGTAGCGATCGCCCTTAACATCGAGGGTAATTGTGCCCGGGGTTAGGGTTATTGAATTGGCAAGAGCCAGCTTTCCAACGTTGTTTGTGAGAACCGTTCTGCACTCAACAATTCCCGGATTTATTGGCCTTTTTGGATGTAAAACACGGTATGCAACGTCCAGATTTGCCATTATCATTGCCCAAAGGAAGTAGGGTATGTACGCTATGAAATACAGCACCCTTTTCGGATTAAGGTTTTCTAAGCCTCTCTCTGTAAAAACTTCGTAGGTCAGCGCTCCAACCATTAATGAAAATATCGCCCCGATGGTGAGCTCTTGAGGATCAAGGCTGCTGGTTAAAAACAACCAAATAATAAACAATATCAAAACGGTGTAGATGTACCGGCTTATCTTGCTTGCTTCTCCCATTTAACAACCCTCCACAAGCCAAGGTTGAAATTTTTTACACCTAACGTTTCTAACCTTTATTGGGAGATTGATATTTATAAACCTTATCAAAATACCAAAAGGTTAAAAACCAATGGTTAAACAAATAAAAACTTGCTTTCCTGAATTTAACATAAAGAAAAATCACCGACAAACCGTATCAAGATTATGGCCCAATGTGTACATCAAGATAATAAGTTAAAAGAGAGCTCAATAAATGGAAATACGCTTAACACCCTCAAGCTTCGATAGTTCATTTATCAGTTCTCCTGGAATAGGCTTCTCGGTGATTATGGTCAAAGTGGCCTCCGGATAAAGCTCCGGATCTTCTGCAACAACCTGTACAATGTTTATCCCTCTCTCTGCAATCTTTGATGCTATCTTTGCCAGTATCCCTATGGCCCTTGGCTCGGGCTCTATCTCTATGACTCCATATCCGACATGCCTTCCGACGAACTTCATATGAACTGTGGGCTCGAGGTTCGTGTATACCTCTCTAAGCTCCGGGATTTTTAGTATCATGGAAACAGTCTCCTTGACAACCCTTCTATCAACGTCGAGGGCCTTGGCTATTTTTGTGTACGGAACCTCTATGTTGCCGCATTTTATTTTCATATCATCCGAAACCTTGAGACCGTATTTCAATAACAGTTTTGCTATTTGCTTTCTTACCGGATACTCATCAAAGTAGTGCTCAATTCTGCCCCACATTTTCCCCACCCCTGTTCATAATAGTTCATCATTAGACCGTTTGCTACAAAAGTATTAAAATGTTTCCATGCAGAACTGTGTCCAATTATAGTTTTATAAGTTTTGCTAAAGTTTTAAAAGAGCATAACCATTAAAGGGGAACGTTATGAGAATAAAGCTTCCAAATTCGTATTTTGAGGAAGTTGACAATAGCATAAGATTAATCTGGAGAAACACCCTCTATGCTGATTTTGAAAAAGCCCTCCTTGAAAAGGCCATTAGAAGAAAATTTAGAGTTAAACCCGAAATTCACGTTGAGAATGGATACCTTGTAGTGAATACAGAAAGCGAAGAGATTGAAAAATTCATTGCCTTCTTCATTCAGAGCCACCTTGGAGAATTTTTAAGGAGCAGGTACACGAGAAGAAAAGTGGTATACATCCACGAAGGGATGGAAGTTCCTCTTTTGGGATATAACGGATTTGGTTTGATAGATAGGGGGACTAATCTAATTCAAATCAGAGGCTCAACTGGGTGTAATGTCTCATGCATCTTCTGCTCCGTTGATGAGGGGCCATACTCAAGAACCCGGCTTCTTGATTACGTTGTTGATATCGACTATCTGCTGAAATGGTTCGATGAGGTTGCCAGGTTTAAGGGCAAAGGTCTGGAAGCCCATTTAGATGGGCAAGGTGAACCTCTGCTATATCCGTTCATTGTAGAACTCGTCCAAGGGCTTAGGGAAAACCCAAACGTTAGTGTGATTTCGATGCAGAGCAATGGGGTGTTGCTAAACGATAAACTTGTTGAAGAGCTGGCAGAGGCAGGTTTGGATAGGGTAAACCTCTCAATTCACTCCCTTGATCCCGAAAAGGCAAAAATGTTAATGGGAATGAAGGAGTACGATCTCAACCATGTTTTGGAGATGGCTGAGGCACTTGTAAATGCCGGGATTGACGTTCTTTTGGCTCCGGTAATAATTTTTGGGATAAACGACAATGAAGCGGAGAAATTTATAGAGTTTGCAAGAAAAATTGGTGCCGGGAAAAGATGGCCTGCTTTGGGTTTCCAGAACTACGTCCCCTATAAGTTCGGGAGACATCCCACAGTAAAGTTTCTATCATTTAAAGAGTTCTACGCATGGTTGAGAACTCTTGAAGAAAAAACCGGGATGAGACCACTTGTTCTAAGACCAGAACACTTTGGGATGCACAGGAGAAAATTTATTCCCTTGCAGTTCCACACCGGAGAAGTTGTCAAAGCAAAAGTCATCCTCCCGGGAAGAATTGATGGAGAAATGCTCGGAACAGCAAGGAGTAGGTTAATAGAGATAATAAACACGAACGCAAAAGTTGGCGATGAAATTAAGGTCAAAATAGTGAGAACAAGGCACGGAATCTACGTTGGGACTCCCGTTTAGAAAAATTTATTAATTTCCAGCCCTATGTGGATATTTGAGGGAAGGCTCATCTACTTATTGTGGCTGAAAGGTTTTTAAGTTTTCTTCATGACAGGGGTAATTACAAACGACATAATCGCCCGAAGATTATTCTTACCAGACCAAGAAGAGTGTTACAGGACAATCAGACAAATCCGCTGGCCAAACGGAGTAGCTAATACTGCGGCAGTAAAAACATTCAGAAGAACGGACACACGCCGAAAAGAGCCCAGAAATACCACTGCAAAAACTGCAGAAAACACTTCAACGACCTAACAAGAACAATATTCGACCACCACTTATGATTCTCTGAAGGAGGGTTTGGGGATTATTAATTCTCATGGTGGTTCTCAGAACTAATATCAACCAGAATATCTAGATGAGCGTTATTTTTAATCAACACTCTCGCTGTGAAAACAGCCCTCTCATGCCTTCTTTTTACACATGATTAAAATTTCATGTTTCTAAGGAAAATTATTGTGGTCAAAATACGTGTATTGTCTCCAAACCCAGATGTTACAAATTGCTCCAAATGAAGCCCTCAGAAAGCTCCTTTTCAAGCCACTTAAAAGAATCCTCATATTGTCCCCAATTCGAGATGTTATTCCTCGTTTGCATTCAAGTTACTTCATGGATTCAGAAGATCACAAAGTGATTTCTTAAGTGATTCCCCAAATTTCTTCTCAATTTCCTCAATTTTAAGCTCCTTTTTGAGAGTTTCCATGTCATACACCATAACTAAGAGCTTCCTGCCATCAAAAAACATAGCACTACCAACTGTGGCTTCATTGTCTTCTGTCTTAATGCTTGAGTTGTACGTATAGCTCTTGGGGAATATGAGGACAGTAGGTACTCTACTAACATCATATTTTTCCTCAAGAATCTTGGCATAAACGTAAACCTGCCTCAGCAAATCTGGACTAATCTGAAGTTTGCCCTCTTTAATCCCTAGGGGCCTGTATTTGGCATCTAATACTGCAACAGGAATGCTGTTCTTACTAATAATAAAATCAGGATACTGTTTTCTTGTTATTATGTTTCCTCCTTTTTTCTCATCAAATAAATTCAACTCTCTCTGATACTCGACTTCATACTCTTGGAGGCTTTTCTTGAGCACCCACAGTATGAACCGCTCAAACAATTCATTCATGTCAACGAAGAATCCTCCAACTTCTTCTCCAGAAATGCCACCAAAAGATTTCAAAATAATCTTAACAAGGTTAAAGGGTTTTCTAAATCGATCATTGAGACGAGTAAAATGCACTTTTCTCAAATCAGCCTCAGTTATCCGTCTAAAACTCACACCATCAAACACCATCATGAGCTCGCTCAGCAACTTCTTGTTGGCCAGCCACATTGTTTTTGAGAGCGAAAACCGTATCGTTGCATAGAATATCTGGTTAAGGAGGTTGTCCTCACTGAACTCATGAAGTTCAACACTGAATGTGTGTCTTTTGTGAGGCAACTTCTTTATCTGCCTGCTAACCAGAAGTTTCCCCCTTAGAAACTTCTCTTCCTGCTGTATCTCTTGATATTCACGGTAGTAACCTTTCTGCACTTCCTCCCACAGGCTTTTTGCGAAAAGGTGAATAAATATTTCGAGGATGCTATTAGGAATTTTTGAGTATCTAAGGTTGGCCAATTCTACATCTCGAATTTTCAGACCATAGGACACGTTAAGCATGCGAATAAATGCTAAAAGAGCTTCTTTCTGGCCTTGATAGTTTTGTTGATTTGTGCAGTTCTTATTTGAACCTTTTGACTTGAAGACTTTAGGAAGCACTTGGATGAGCAAGTTATCAATGGTCGCAAAACCGACATAATGCCGAGCCCTTACTGCATCGCTGTAGAGAAGTAGGAATCCCTTATTTTCATTTAACTCCGTTTCTTCTGGACTGTCATTGGACATTGATTTGGGAGGATTTCTGGCAAATGCCCTATTCAATTTCCTTAAACTTTTTTCTATCTCATGCTCTGATATCCCCAGCTTTTTTGAGAGACACCCATAAGAAACTTCGTCATGCTCGTAGAGGGTTAAAATTTTGAAGGAAGGCATAGAGCTCCCCTAAATCAGCTTTGTTCAGATTGTTGGAAACCATTTTCCAATTCCTGAGAGCTTTCAGGATTTCCTGAAGTGGTTTTCTCTGAAACTTCAGGTACTGAATTGATGATCTCCTGAAGAGCTTTAATAAAATCACTCTTCTCTGTTCCTAAGTCATATTTTTTGATTTTGTAAATTGAACTAGCCTCTATTTGCATGTTGGAAGCTGTGTTGAATTTGCTTGCAGGGATGACCTCCTCGACAAATTCACTTCCAAGTAACCACCGCAGGGAGTCCCAGTCATTGTAGAAGTACTCCATGAGTAAAGGTATTATCTCATAGTACCAAGCAAACCAAAGATCCTCTAGTGTTTTGACTTTCATGAAATAGCTGTGGCCTATCCTGTGGTCCCTGTCTTTAATTGCCTCAATTTTAATGTTCAGCTTTTCAAGTAGCTCTTTTAGGTTTATCCCTTCAATGGTCTTGTTCTCCAGTTCTTTTGGCTGTGGTTCAATCTCCAGAAATGCAAACCTTCTCCTTAGTGCGACGTCAAGTAATGCAATGCTTCTGTCTGCCGTGTTCATAGTCCCAATGATGTACAAGTTAGGTGGAACACCAAATGGTTCTCCTGAATATGGGAGGGTCACAATGATTTCGTTTTCCTCGCCTAAGCGTTTGTCATTTTCAAGGAGAGTTATCAGCTCGCCAAAGATTTTGCTAATATTACCACGATTAATTTCATCAACGATAAGGTAGAATTTTGGAGCGTCTTTGTCTTTGAAGATACCTTCTCTTTTTTCTTTAGACAGCGATAGTAGTCTCCCCCATAGCTTCTTCTTGAGCTCGTGGTATCTTCCGTAATCTTTTACAGCATCTTGTCTTAGATATTGGAGAAGTTCGTCAAGTTCATCGGCAAAGTCTCCGAGTAATTCCTTATGTCTTTTCAGAGTCTCAACAATTGCCTTAAGAGCAATCTTCTTGAAAATTCCATCCTCAACCACATAGACAACATTCTCTCCTTTGCTGACTGGTCTGAAGCCCTCAATGAACTCCTCATAACTGTAAGATTGGTGGAAGGTTACAAAGTCCCACCTATTTCCTGGTGTATTTTCTTTTGTTTCTAATCTCACATAATTTTGGGCGAGCCAAGTTTTTCCGGTTCCTGGTGGACCGTAGAGAATAATTTGACCTTTTCTTTCTAGGAGCTGAGTTATTTCTTCAGATAACTCGGGAGGAATCTGTTCGTTATTGTTGGAATCGCTATTTAAGCCATTTAGAACACTTTCCAAGACTTTTCCAAATTTGCCCCAGTCAAGTTTTTCTAGAGTGTATGGAATTGAAGGAAGCTCTTCCACAGTAACACCGTCGGAATTGTACCAAATAAACTCAACTCTCCTCGAGTGATTGTAATCCGTGCCTTCAATCGGGGACTCTTCGAGATATTTGTATTTTCCCGTAACTTTACAGATGGCAACTACCCTGTTAATTCCCTTCTTTAGTACAACAAT
Organism: Thermococcus sp. 2319x1; assembly: GCF_001484685.1. Lineage (NCBI taxonomy): Archaea > Methanobacteriati > Methanobacteriota > Thermococci > Thermococcales > Thermococcaceae > Thermococcus > Thermococcus sp. 2319x1. The sequence goes on from NZ_CP012200.1 coordinate 1,747,492, forward strand.
ATCCCCGATATTCATGTTGTAAAAATTGATTAGCATAGTTGCAACAGGATTAGCTCCTTTAGAGGTATATTGATAAATCTCCCGAAGCTTTTGCCCCAATGCTTCTCTAAGGCCTTTTTGAGAGTTAATATCTTTTGCAATCATGGAAATGTCTCCGACTTTTCCCCATCCAATAAATATCCTTTTTTCATTGTAAAATGCTTCTAAAAATTTGCCTTCCTCACCGGGATACATCTGCCAGACCTTAACTTTGTCAAAGAAGTTGAACATCTGGTCAATTTCAGCATTAATTGGAAATACATTTTCCGAGAGTTTACCCGCGATTTTTAGATATTCTTTTTTCAGTTCTTCAAAGGTCTCTTTGAATTCATTGTAATTGTGTTTATCGAATGAATAGTATCCCTCTAGAAACCTTCTGGAGCATGCGTTCATTATTGGGCAAGTTTCTATGTGCAACTTCCCATACAGCTCACCAAAGATGTTGAATAAGTTACCTTTTAGCCCAGAGAAATTCTCAGCTTGAGGATAATGCTTTTTAAGAAGTTCATAAACTTCATCCACCCATTCTTCCCTAAATTCGTTTGAATTTTTTACATCAACAACTACTTCAGCAAGCTTTTGGATATCCGCTTTTGGAGCCCCACTTAGAAAGCTCTTGAGAAGCCAAATATTTCCAGCCCATATCTTCTTATTAAACAGTTCTTTGAGAAGCTTTGGCATATCGCCCTCTTTGTTTTCGAGCTTTCTAACAATTTCAGTAATGTCTTCTATGTTTCTCAACCATCCAGAATTACCTGTCAAGTCAAAATACGACTCATCTCTCTTTCCAACAAATTCAACAAAGTTCTTCCAAAGGATTAATCTCTCATGTAGTTCTTTACGCTTACCCTCAATTAACCTTGACATCCTAACACCTCAATTTTGTTGCTAACTTTGTCAAGTATTCTTTTTACACTTTTCCAGTAAATTAAATCTTTTTCAGTTTTAATTTTTTCTTCATTTACCAGATATGCCCCTTTCGGAGTCTGGACAATTAGCTTTTGTTCCAAAAGCTCTTCAAGAGTGTCGTCTAAAGATTTCCACGGTTTTATGATATTGAAGAACATTTCTCGATCCACATAGTAGAGAACTGCCAAGAATTCTTCAAGGTCATTTTTAGTAACTCCTCTGCTCTTCCCTCTAACATGCTGGAGGTAGTAAATAACATTCAGGAGCAGAAACCTTCTTCTCCCAGCCCTAAGCCAGTCCTCCCAATGTTCAAGGTGCTCCTCAGGATGCTCTACACACTGTCTAATGTACTCAGAGATTTCTTTTGTTCTCTTGTTAGAATCCTCATTCATAAATAACACCCTTATCCTTTTGGCTCATCTACTTATTGTGGCTGAAAGGTTTTAAGTTTTCTTCCCGAGTATTAGATCATGACAGGGGTAATTACAAACGACATAATCGCCCGAAGATTATTCTTACCAGACCCAGAAGAGTGCTACAGAACAATCAGACAAATCCGCTGGCCAAACGGAGTAGCTTGATTGCGGGAGAACTGAAGGTTTTTACTGACGAGTATTCCATTTATGATTCTCTGAGGGAGGGTTTGGGGGTTATTAATTCTCATGAGCGGGTTAATCATTCTGGGAGAGAGTTTGCACGTTGTGAGCATGTTAACAGTTGTGAGAACAGGCATGGTTTTCTGAGGGCTTATCCGAGGAAGTATCGTGTGCCAGCTTGAGTTGCAGGGTTATTTGGACTTTCTGGCGTTGCTTTTGAATAACAGGTGGGGGTGGTTCCCAGAACTAATATCAACCAGAATATCTAGATGAGCGTTTGGGAATTTTGCATTTATCAACTTAAAACAGAAAGTACAGCCTCGGGGGGAGCGGGAAAATCATACGGAAACGTAACCGTCAAAGATTGCTTCATCTACCCAAATTCCAATTTTGGAAAATTGTAGCGAAGGAACTAAAAGCCGGAGGGGAAAATGTCGTAATGCTTGAATTCCCTACAAAATGCAACGGGCAATTTTTAGCGGTGTGGGTTGAAGAAGTAAACATCACATACTCCCCTTTCTCCTCGAAAGGCAGTGCAAAAAATTGCTCTCGACAATATAGAATGCCCTTAACAAAACTTTAATATATCTAGAGGATGATCACTACCGGTGATACACAATATGAAGAGATGGGCTTCTGGGGTAGTGATGGTAATTCTCATAATAGGAACAATGGCTTCTGGGTGCGTTCAACAGAGTGTTCCTAAAACTACCGAACAAACTCTAACCCTTCCAGAAGGCAATTACAGCACTATTTATCTCAATGAAGAAACCAAAGAGACTTGCCCTCCAGGAAAAACCCCTGTAACTTTCACCTATAACCCACAGGAGGAGAATGTCACCTCCGTTAGCTTGCGCGGAACCTTCAATGACTGGGGAGAGTGGCCAATGGAAAAGAGGATGGAGTATGGACAATTTCCGTGTGCTTGGAACCTGGTAGATACGAATACAAGTTCTTCGTGGATGGCGAATGGGTAAAGGATATGTCCGCTGTAGACTCAACGGCCGATACCTACGTTGATGACGGCTTTGGCGGAAAAAATGCCGTCAAAATCGTAAAAGGCGAAAAAGGTCTGGGAATAGAGCATGACCCCAAAAATCCCGCATATCTCTCAATTGCCGATAATAGGACGGTGATCAGGTTCAAAATACATCCCAACCAGATAAAATCAGCCCTTCTCGTAACCTCCAATGGAGAATACGAAATGGAGCGCCAGCTCTGGTGGGGTTCTGGAGAAGTCTGGAGGGCTGAAATTCGGGAAGTGAAGCCAATTAAATATTACTTTAGGCTTGCGACAAAAGAGGGAGACGTTCTTCTTCTCAATACTTCCACCAATCCCTTCTTTACATTCGACGGGATAAACAGGTTCCCCCAAGTTGAATGGGTGGGCAAAGGAATAGGATACCGGATATTCCCGGATCGCTTTAACAACGGCGACCCGAGCAATGATCCCTTAGCCCTCCAAAACGACGAGCTCTGGTTCAATGAACTCACGGATAAGAAACCTACCCTTTCAAACTGGAGCGATTCTATAGGCCCGCTCCACTGCTGCCACCAGTACTTTGGTGGAGATATAAAGGGAATAATCGAAAAGCTCGATTACCTTCAAGAACTTGGAGTCACTGTTATCTACATAAACCCAATCTTTTTGGCTGGAAGCGCTCACGGCTATGATGTATACGACTATTACCGCCTTGATCCACAGTTCGGGAGCGAGGAAGACTTAAAGACCCTCATTGAAGAGGCCCATAAAAGAGGTATCAGAATCATCTTCGACTTTGTCCCCAACCACAGCGGAATCGGACACTGGGCATTCCTAGATGTTGCATCAAGGGGAAAAGAAAGTCCCTACTGGAACTGGTACTTTGTGCAGAGGTGGCCCTTCAAATTGGGTGATGGGAAAGCCTACCTCGGCTGGTGGGGACTTGGAAGTTTACCCAAGCTCAACACCGCTAACCCAGAGGTCAAGGAATACCTAATAGGGGCCGCTCTTTACTGGCTCGATTTTGGATTTGATGGCATTAGAATAGACGCTCCGCAAGAACTCATAAACGCTGAGGAGTTTTTCTCCGAGCTAAGGAAGGCCATCAAAGAAAAGCATCCCGATGCGTATATAGTTGGAGAAATCTGGTCATTATCTCCAAAATGGGTTCAGGGAAACATCTTTGATTCTCTTATGAACTACGCTCTTGGAAGAGACATCCTCCTAGCCTACGCAAGAGGGGACTGGAATGGAGAGGGGACACTAGAGCTTTTGGGCAGATACTATGCAAGTTATGGGGAAAACGTCGTTGCCATGGGCTTTAATCTGGTAAGCTCCCACGACACCTCGAGAGTCCTTACAGATCTTGGAGGCGGGAATTTAGGAGACAGCCCCAAACCAGAAGCAATACAGAGACTAAAGCTCCTATCAACGCTTCTATATACGCTCCCAGGCATGCCTGTGACTTTTCAGGGGGATGAGAGGGGGCTCCTTGGAAACAAGGAACACTTCGATTCGCAGAGGTACCCAATACAATGGGACAGTGTAAATGAGGAAGTTTTAGATCACTACAAAAGCCTTGCAGATTTGAGAAAAAGCGTTCCAGCATTAACAAGCAGCAAAATAAAGTTTTACACTGCAAAAGAAGGAGTACTGGCGTTCTTTAGAGGGCACGACGATGAAGTACTTGTGGTTGCCAACAATGCTCCAGAAGATACAGATATCTCTCTTCCTCCCGGAAGATGGAAGCTGGTGTGGCCAGATGGAGATAAAACATACGAGGGAAAGTTAACTGTCCCGGGGTTAAAAGTTTTGGTGCTTGTGAAAAGCTAGGTTCCGTTTCCTCCTGCACTTATTTTTGTTGCAGTCCTTGACTAATTATCATTAACGAGTTCTTGCAGTGCAGGAGGTTGGCCTCAACCACCAGCATCACCGGACTCACCGAGCCCTCCGCCGATGGCTCACAGGCCTTCGGGCTGAACGGAAACAGCCCCAACAAGTTCAAGACCGCAACAAAATCCCTGTCCATTGAAAAACCGCAAACCGGACACTCGAAAACCCTCCGACGCAGAGCGTCGTCACCGGGTTTAACCCTAAACGCACCACAATGCGGACAAACCTGAGAAGAATAAGCAGGATTGACAAAAACCACAGAAACACCATACTCAACCGCCTTCTCAAAGACAAAACGCTGGAAACCATTCATTCCAATGTTGTGAAGCGTATCCCTCAACCTCGCCTCGCTCTTTCTTCTTTTCCTCACAATCCTTTGATTAAAATTCTTCGGAACGGCTTCAAGGACGAGAGTAGCGTTCAACTTCCCAGCGAGATCAGCAAGCCTCATCGCCAACTTCCTTTGCAAGTCAACCCTCCTGTTCATCTTCCTCCTACCGAATTTTTTGAGGAGGTTTCTACCACGCTTTGAGGGTAGTTTCCTCTTCCAACCGACCGAGTGAGTCTTTTGAACCTGCTTCCTCACGTCAGAATAAAACCTCGTCATTCTGCCCAAATCCGTCTTAACCTGAATTAAAAACTCGCGAGTGCCAAAAGAGACATTATCGACGTTATAATCCACGCTAAGGAATCTTTCGGTTGGTTCAAGCTCGGTGAACTCTTTCTCAAAGATGAAGTATGCAAGAACTTTCCGCTCCTCTTCAACGACGCGGAGTTTCACGCCAGCCTTGACCTTCCAGCCCTCGTCAAGATACCTGAAGAAGAGTTTGTGCGGTTTCAGCGGGAGTTTTATCCTACCCCTTTTCGTCGTGAAGCCTATGATGAGGATTTTTCTCCCATTTTTCAGGACGTTGAACCGTGGAAACCTCTTGTAATCCCACAGAACGTCGTCCAGCCAGAGGGAGACGCGTTTGATGACGGGTTTCCCGGTTTTGGCCTTTCCCTTCTTCTTCAGTTCGAAGAAGCTCTTGGCTCTCGTCACTGCGTCTTGGCAAACCGTGTAATAATAGTGGGTTGGAAGATTGTGCTCCTCCTTGAGTTTTTTGTAGAAGATTTTCCTAAGTTTTAGATGGCTCTTCACTTTGTTTTCAACTGCATAGTTTGTCAGAAAGGTTAATATTTCCGAGTATTCGTCATAAATCTCTTTTATCGCCTCGAACTTCTTTCCCGTGAGTGGGAGGCTTTCGAGGATGACTGTTCGGGTTAGTTTCACTCGTTCTCAACCTCCGCGAGGAGTTTTTTAAATTCTTGAACGAACCTTTTGTTCTTGTGGCTCCTTAGCCCATAAAGTCTCCCGGCAAAGCTGGTTATTATTGCGATTAAGTCTTCAACGAGTTCTTCTTTTGGTGTCTTGTCTTCTTTGAAGACTGTTTCAATCCTCACGTTGTATGCTGAGAAGAGTTCTTCCAGATATTTGAAGCCGAATCGTGTAAGCCTATCTGGATAAGTGACGATAAGAACGTCATACTCGCTGTTTCTTGCGAGAGTGATGAGTTTTCTTAGGCCCTTTCTGTTTTCGTTCAGTCCAGAGGCTATTTCTTTCACCTCGTCCACGATTTGGTAGCCTTTGCTGATGGCGTATTGTTCGAGGGTTTTGAGTTGTGTTCCGAGGTCTTCTTTTTGGTCTCTTCCTGAAACTCTTGCGTAGAGGACTGCCCTCGTTGTTTCGTTCTTTTTACCCAGTAGTCGCTGGACTTCCTCCTCGGGAATTCTGAAGTCTCGGCCTATTTTGATGGCTCTGATTTTTCCAGCGTGAATCCAGCGAATTATGGTGACTTTGTTGTAGTTAAGGAGTTCTGCAACCTCAGAGGGTTTGTAAAATTTTGGCATTGATAACACCTAAGTCAATGTATGCAACGAAAATATTTAAAACTTACGCAAAATACCAACTAGAGAACAGCCTTTTTATTTTTAAATAAACCTCGAACTCTTCACCCTAAGTTCTCCCTTTTCGTAGAGACCGATAAGTATTTCAGCAATTCTTTCCCCAGCCTTTCCATCTCCAAAAGGATTCTTAGCACTTGCCATCCTGCCGTAAAACTCTTCATCGTTTAGGAGCTTATCGACATAGTAAAAAACCCTGTCCTTCTCAAGACCGACTAAAACGTTCCCTCCCGCTTTTATTGTCTCCGGCCTTTCTGTATTATAACGTAGGGTTATGCATGGGACGTTGAGAATTATGCTCTCTTCCTGAACTCCACCCGAGTCTGTTAAAACAAACTTAGCATTTTTTTGCAGTTTTAAAAAGTCTAAATAGCCAAGGGGTTTTGTTAGAATCACGTGCTCTTTCTCTTCCAGCTTTTCCCATAGACCTAAGGACTTTAATCTTTTTTCAGTTCGGGGATGGACGGGATAAACCACTGATATTGGGAGGGATTCTATTATTTCCACGAGTCTTTTGAGGTTCTCCTCGCTATCGGTGTTCTCAGCCCTATGGGCTGTCAAGAGGGCATATTCCTTTGATTTTAGTCCTAAAGCCTCAAGAATCCTGCTTTTCCTTTCGGCTATCTCCGAATTTTGGAGAACGGAATCAACTATCGTATTTCCAACAACATAAACCCCTTCAACGATGCCCTCCTTCTCAAGATTTTTCTTCGCCTCCTCAGTCGGAGCAAAAAGAACTTCACTCGCGTGGTCGGCCAAAATTCTATTTATTTCTTCCGGCATTGTCCTGTCAAAGCTTCTCAAGCCGGCTTCAACGTGTGCAACGGGAATTTTAAGCTTAACACTCGCCAAAGCTCCAGCCAAGACGGTATTTGTATCCCCCTGAACCAATGTAACATCGGGCTTCTCCTTCATAAGAACTTCTTCTATCTTTATCATTGCCATTCCCGTTTGATAAGCCTGGGTTCCGGAGCCCACTTCGAGATGGTAGTCAATTTTATGTAGCTCGAGCTCTTCTAAGAAAATCCTGCTCATCTCATAATCGTAGTGCTGTCCCGTGTGAACTATTAGCGGCTCAATGCCCCTTCTTTCGAATGCCCTTATTACGGGTGCGAGTTTTATTATCTCCGGCCTTGTACCAAAGACAAACGCCGGTTTCAATACTCGCCCCTCCCAATCCCTTTGAATACAAATCCTTTCGGAGGCTCTTTTACGACATGCCTTCCGTCTATGAGTATTTTGTTTCTCATAAGGCCTCCAAGGGCTTGCCAGTCTAAACTCTTAAACTCTGAATGGTCTGTTGCTATGACAGCTGCATCCGCCCCCTTTAAAGCCTCCTCAAGACTTTTATGCGTGCCTTTTACATAAGGATCGTAAGTTCTAACCTCCATAACATCTTCCCTTATCTCCTCAATGAACTTAAGGGATGGGGAATTTCTTGTATCATCGGAATTCCCCTTGTAAGACAGCCCCAGAACCACCACGACAGCTTCTTCCGGTGGAAGGTTAATCGTCTTTAGGGCATCCATAAGAAGATCCTTTGCAAAGAGCGGCATGTCTTCATTGATTTCCCTTGCTTTCTTTATCAATCCAAAGTCTTCTTTTGCAGAACTGAGGAGCAGATATGGGTCTTTTGGCAAACAGTGGCCTCCAACACCGATTCCCGGTATATGGATTTTAACCCTTGGATGGGTGTTGGCAAGCTCTATTGCCTCAAAAACATTGACCCCATACTGGTGGGCAAGAAAAGCGAATTCGTTAGCTAAAGCAATGTTTACATCCCTAAAAGTGTTCTCCATTAGCTTTACCATTTCGCTTGTGGTCGAGTTTGTTTTAAAAATTTGGCCCTTTACAAATGACCTGTACAAAAGCTCAGCGAGTTCAGAGCTTTCTTCATTTATCCCCCCGATTATTCTGGAGTTGTAAACGAGCTCCTTGAATATTCTGCCGGGCATGACCCTCTCAGGAGCATGAGCCATATAGAAGTCTTCCCCAGCTTTGAGGCCCGTCAGCTTCTCTACAAGCTTTGCCATCTTCAGAGTTGTCATAGGGGGAACGGTGCTCTCTATAATAATGAGAGAACCCCTCTTCATGGATTCAGCGGTTGTTCTAACGGCGTTTTCAAGATAGCTCAAGTCGGGAGTTCTATCATCTTTTAGAGGGGTTTGAACGCATATTATGTAGACATCCTTACCTGCTATCTCCTTCTTGTCTGAAGTAGCCTTTAAATTTCCGTTTTCAATTGCTCTCTTTAGCATCTCCTCTATTTCCGGTTCGATTATGTGGGAATTCCCCGAGTTTATCTTTTTCACCACTTCTTCCCTTATTTCATATCCTATTACTTTAAATCCGGCATTGGCAAAAATAATTGCCGTGGGAAGGCCAATGTAACCCAAACCTATGACAGCAATTTCTGCGCTTCTGTCCATTATCTTCTCCCTCATGCATTCTCACCAATGAAGAGAGATTGAGCACCAAAATTTAAGGTTTTTCCACGAAACAATTTCGGGTGGTAATCTCAAAGATTTCCCGGCAAGCTCCAAGAAAATTTTAATAGACTACGTTTTCCTACGAACCTTTATGGGGTTACTCTGGTATTAGACCTTCTTTCATGAACAGAAAGCGTAATAAACAATTGGCAGATCAAAGAATTCCTAAATAACTTGAAAAATAAAGGCAGAAAAAACCGTTTTACGGAAACCCTTTTAATGGACAAAGCTGTCCATAATAATGGGTGAAATCCGTGAAGATATGGGTAGATATTGTCAATGCACCTCACGCTCACTTCTTCAAGGGTATAATCAGGGAGCTTGAAAAAAGAGGACATGAGGTTTTGGTCACCACGAGAGAGTTTGACGGCTTAACTGGAATCTTGGATATGTTGGGAATAGACTATTACGTTGTAGGAAAGCATGGCGGATCAACCCTTGAAGGGAAGCTTATAGCAAGTGTTGAGAGACAATACAAGCTTGCTAAGCTGGTAATTGAAGAAAAACCAGATTTGGCACTCTATAAAAATTCTCCGGAAGCTCCGAGGGTGGCTTTCGGATTGGGGATTCCTACAATTGGATTTGCCGACAACGATACCGCCATAGCGGTCAACAAGCTCATGCTGCCCTTCACAAGGAGACTAATATACCCCAAAGCCATAGACGCTTACGAGCTCATAAGATGCGGGGCAGATGTAAATTCCCTCAAGCCAATAAACGGCATACCGGAGTTGGCCCATGTATATGGCTTTATCCCCAGCAAAAAGCCCCTAAGGGAGTTGGGGCTATCTTCATACAGCTACATTGTGATGAGAACCGAGCCCATAAAGGCCAATTACTTTAACGGCGACGCCGAGAAGAGCGTTCTTGAAAATATAATCCCTCTACTCCCGGATATTCCCATAGTGTTATTCCCAAGAACAGAAAGCCAAAAGAAGCGCTTTGAACACTTTGAAAACGTCATAATTCCGGAGCACGTTACTGACAGCCTGTCCCTCCTCTACTATGCAAAGCTAATGATCGGTGCGGGGGGAACGATGAACAGGGAGGCCTTGGCTTTAGGAACTCCCACCATTTCAACTTACCCGGGCAGGCTTTTGTCAATTACGAGATGGCTTATAAGCCTCGGCATTAAGTTCCACTCCACCGATCCGATAGAAGTTTCTGAAAAGGCCTGGGAGCTTATGAGGAAGAACGGAGCCTTTAGAAAGCATATAAGAGGAATAATTGCCTCCATGGAGAACCCTATAGACGCTTTCCTAAGGGAAATCGAAATCTATGAAGAGTACGGCACCTTCCCTGCTCCGGAAATTTCCACAGAGGAGCTGGTGGACAAAGGATGAAAACCAATGCTGTTGTGAGTATTCTTCTCTTACTCCTCTACGCTTTTCCAACCACAGCTTTTGAATACTACCTACATGGGATTGGGAAGATAATTGACGATCCCCCACAAGCTGTTTCTCTGAACATCCAAGAGATTCCCGTAACCTACGTTGTAGGCCCTGATCCGGAGGGGTACCTTTACGGAGTTGAGTACAGAAAACTGAGGCACGAGAGGAGGAAAATCCTAAAAAGCAGGGATGGAATAGCGTGGGAGCTTATATACGAGCATGGGACGGAGGTTAAATCTCTCTATCTCTGGAAAGGAGTTCTCTTCTTTTCAGACGCCGATGGAAGTGTATTCATGAAGAACGGAGAAAAATTCGAGGAGGTCTTAAGATTAGACAAAGACAAGTACGCAATATGGTGGTCGTGGGCAGGAAACGAGGAGTTTTTGCTTATAGGGGAATATGGGGCCAAATCCAACAGCGCAAAGGTTTACAGAAGTTTCGATGGGAGGCATTGCTAAACCCCCAGTATCGATAACCTTGGTGGAGCATCGCCCTCTGGTGATCTACCTGAAGAACGAGAAGCCGCTTGGAGTTACAGTAAAGGGGAAAGAGTTCAGAAATTATCTCTCCCCCAACTTAGCTTGGGTTCCAGTAAACGGAACTTTGGAAAAGCGGGGAAAATTTTTAGTATTTACCACATTAAGCCCCTCTGCAGTCCTTAAACTTAAACTTCCCCTAGAAAAAGGGTGGTATACCTTAGGTCTATGCATGAAAAGCTCCCGTTCATGGAACGAGATCGCTCCCGCCCGTGTAGCAGTCCTAACAAAAGAAAGAAGCTACGGGGGTTTAGCTCAAGTAAGCACTGAATTGAGACCTTTTTACTACGTATTCAACATGCCGGAAGATGGTACAGCGGAGATTGCGATAGAGTTTAACGGTAGCGCAGTTTACCAGATTGGGTGTTTATTCTTATCAAACGATTTGAGTACATCGAAGCCAAACGGTGAATTTCTAAAGGGGGAGGTTACTCAAAGAACGTGACGTTGAGGATAGATGGGAGAATTTATCACATAGGTGACCTCAGGCCGGGAGAAAAAAGAATCATCCGTGTAGAAAAGCTTCAAACTCTGGAACTCCTATCCGGAGGAGCTGTTGATTTGCTGATAACAGAAACTTCAGAAGGAGAAAAAGAAAACCCCAAGAGTACTCCCTTGACTATCCCGGCAGTCGTTGCATTTCTTGCTTTTGCATATCTACTTAAACGCCTGAAGCAACGGCCGGAGTGATGTAAGCCTCAACAAAAGCCGCCGCTAGAAGCATTACAAGGGCTAAGGCAAGCATTCTCACAGCTCTCTTAAATCCCCTTAAAAATCTCTCTCCAACGGTTCCTTCTCCGTTGATTATCTCAAGATACCACTCCACTCCCCCCATCCCGGCAACTGCAAAAGCCGGGATCTCTATCACCCCATGGGGAATAATAGCAAGAAGAATCTTCGCCAAGCTTTCCCCCTGTGCATTGAAGTACTGAATAACCACCCCCACTATAAAGCCGTTAAAGAACAATATTCCAGCCGGCACTATGCCAAAAAGAACTCCACCAAGGGTGCATATTACCGCGACCCTTGAGTTGTTGAGGAATATAAAGCTGAAGAGGCTGAACTTGTCGGTATTTTCTCCTATAGTCCCGCCAAAAAACTGCCTGAGGTTTGAGAACAGGTTCTCCGCAGAGTTTGGACTTAACATGGAAAATACCACACCAAAGAGAACTCCAGCGAGAAAAATTCCAAGAAAAGCGTAAAAAACTTTACTCCTCATTTTCACCACGCAGAGCGTTTTTGAGGGCGATTTTAAAGTCCTCAACGTTTATGTAAGGCATCTCAATGTCCAGCCTGACAGCAAAGAAGTCCTCTATCTCCTTCTCAAGCTCATCAAGTTTTTTTCCTCTTAACCGGCTCTCAAGCTCGCCGATAGCTTCCTCAGGATAGATAAAGAAGTCGCCAGTGATCTTTACGTCCTTTGCAATTCCCTTTTCTTCCTCAATCTCAAACCTTATAAGGCCCTTTTTGGCTTTGTGCTCTCCTATTCTCCTCATGCCCACCACAGACAAATTTAAAGCGGGTGGTTTTTAAAGGTTTATGAAAAATGAGAAGCGGTGATAACTGTGGCTTACGATGATGTCAAGAGAGAGGTTAAGGGGATAGTGGAGAAGGTTATTTCAGAAATGCTTGAAAAAGAGGGAAAAAGCTGGGAAGGTGAGGTTTTATTTGATGAAACGCCCAGTATGGAGCTTGGTGACTTTGCCACCACCGTTGCCTTTCAGCTTGCAAAAGTGTTTAGAAAAGCCCCAAGAGTTATAGCCCAAGAGATTGTCTCAAACTTAGAAGGAAAGCTCCCCGATTACATTTCAAGGGTAGAGGTAGCTGGAGCCGGATATATAAACTTTTTCTTAGATTACGAAAAATTCGGGAAACTTGTGGTGGAAGAGATCCTCAAAAAAGGAGATCAATTCGGAGAAAGCAATCTGGGAAATGGAAAAAAGGTTATAGTGGAGCACACCTCCGTGAACCCAACCAAGCCGCTTCACATGGGGCATGCAAGAAACTCAATTCTTGGAGATACAATGGCAAGAATAATGAGGAAACTTGGCTACAAGGTGGAGGTTCAAAATTATATAGACGATCTGGGGGTTCAGTTTGCACAGGTTCTGTGGGGCTACCTAAACCTGAGGGAAGAGTTTGGGAGGATCATTGAGGAACTCAAGGAGAAAGGACTTTCTAAGGACGATGTAATCGACCACGCTTTGGGTCTGCTCTACGTTGAGGTTCACAAGAGAATGGAGGAAGACCCGGAGGTGGAGAGACAGATAAGGGAGCTCATGAAGAAGCTGGAGGAGGGAGACAACGAGATAGCCGAGGAGGGCAGAAAGCTGGCGGAAAAGGTGGTTAGAGCTCAGATGGAAACAACCTACAGGATGAACATCTTTTACGACCTGCTCAGCTGGGAAAGCGACATAGTGAGGAGTGGAATATTTGAAGAGGCCTACGCAATGATAGAAAAGAACGAACACTTTGAATGGGCAAAAGAGGGCAAATACAAGGGAGCGTTCATCATGAAGCTTGGAGACCTCTTTCCAGACATGGAGAACCCAGACACGGTGCTCATAAGGAGCGACGGAACAGCGACTTACACGGGAAAGGACATAGCTTATCACTTGTGGAAGTTTGGTAAAGTTAAATCAGATATGCGCTACAAGCTCTGGGATAAAAAGGATGGACATGAGACGTGGACGACGGCAAAAGATGGGGAAGAAATGCCGGGAAGGTTTGCCAATGCGGATATAGTGATAAACGTCGTCGGCTCAGAGCAGAGGTACGAGCAGAAAGCAGTTGCATATGCCCTCAAGCTCCTCGGCCATGAGGATGCCTACAATAACTTCTATCACCTTGCTTACGAGCACGTTGTGAGACCTGAAGGAAAGTTCAGCGGAAGAAAGGGGACATGGATAGGCTTTACCGTGGATGAGGTGCTTGATGAGGCCATAAAAAGAGCTAAAGAGCTTGTGGAAGAGAAGAACCCCGGATTGAGCGAAGAAGAAAAGGAGAAAATAGCGGAGATAGTGGGGATAGGGGCAGTGAGGTACAACATGATAAAATACTCGCCGGAAAAGATAATAACGTTCAGATGGGACGATGTGCTGAACTTTGAGGGCGAAAGCGCCCCATACATCCAGTACGCCCATGCGAGATGCTGCTCCATAATTAAGAAGGCAAAAGAAGAAGGGATAAGCGTTGAAAGCGAGAAGCTCTTAAGCAAGGCAGACTTCTCAAATCCAGACTTAAAAGAAAAAGAGCTAATAAAGATCCTTTCCAAATTCCCGGAAGTCATAAAGACGGCCGGAAGGGACGTAAAGCCCAACCTAATAGCGAATTACGCAAATGAGCTTGCAATGGTCTTCAACAGGTTTTACATGGCGCTGCCAGTGCTGAAGGCTGAGGAAGGGATAAGGGAGATGAGATTGCTTTTGGTCATGGCAACAAAGCAGGTTCTAAAGAACGCCCTTGAGCTTATGGGAATCGAGGCTCCGGAAGTCATGTGATCCTTTCTTTTTTCCACAAACCTAAAATATTCTGAGGCTTATTTACCTTGGTGGTTCAATGAGAGGAGTGATAGTTCCCCTTGTAACGCCTTTTAATGAGGACTACTCCATAGACTTTCCTGCACTGGAAGAACATATAAACTACCTTCAAAACGCCGGAGTACATGGAATCTTCATCAATGCAACAACTGGAGAATTCACAAGCCTCAGCTTCGAAGAAAGAAAGCTTATCGCAGAGAAGGGCAGGGAGATTGTTACCTCAACTTTCTATCTGGTAGGAACGGCTTCAACAAACACCTTTGAAGTGGTTGAGCTGACTAAGCATGCCCAAGATATCGGGGCGGATTATGTGGTTATAGCGCCCCCCTATTACTGTCCTCTCAGTGATGAGGCACTCTTTAACCACTACTCCATAATAGCAGAGAAAACGGATATCCCAATAATCCTCTACAACATCCCGGGCTGTACAACTCCTCTAAGCGTTCCACTCATCAAAAAGCTCGCCACTGAGTACTCAAACATAGCCGGCATAAAGGAGACCATAGATAGCATAAACCATGTTAGGGATGTCATATTTGAGGTCAAAGAAGAAAGAGGGGACTTTAAGGTTTTTACGGGCTTAGATCAGCACTTCCTCAATACGCTCCTCCTTGGAGGTGACGGAGGGATAATGGCATGCGCAAACTTTGCCCCGGAGCTCCATCTTGCCCTATACAAAGCCTTTGAAGATAAGGACTTTGAAAAAGCTATGGAATATGCCAGAAAGCTTGCCAAACTTTCAAAGGTTTACGACCTCGCATCTTCCTTCGGCTCTGCAATAAAGATAGCAATGGGCATAAGGGGCTTCTCCATAAAGCCCATCCTAAGACCCCCATACACGATGGACGGAGAAGAGGTTATAGGGAAGGTAAAAGACCTCTTGTCTTCACTGGGTCTTGTACCTTAAAATTGCCCCGAGTCCACCAAATGCCCTGTAGAACTGCTGTCCATCCTCGGTGTCAAGGGAAATCACTTCAACTTCAGCCCCGCTCTCCTCCGCCATTTTTATTAACTCCTCCGCAACATCCCATTTTTCAAAGCTTATGTTTTGGCTTCCACATTTGGGGCATGTTTTAAGGTTCTTCTTGTAAACTTCGTATTCGCTCTCGGTCATGGTCTTGAGCTCTTCCCAGCCGCAGTGGTTGCACTTTGCCTTAACGCGAACCCTGTCGTAGCCTTCGCTTATCAGGAGCACATCAACGGCTCCAAGCTCCAGAGCTTTTCTTACTTCCTTCTCTCCATAGGTTATCAAGCCCGTGTCCTTGACCAGGTGTCTGAAGAACTCCTGCACGAGCTTTCTCTCTCTAATTGCCTCGTGCTCCTTTAGTATGTCGCTTGCCTTTTCAACGAGCTCCCTCAGCCCGTACTCGCCGTGATAGCTTATGTCAACAACGCCAATTATCTTTTTCTTGAGCTCGTGGTGTAAATAATCCCCTTCAACGAACTCCTCCTTCGTGGGTCCGGGACCGCCGACAATGATTCCCTTAAGCTCATCTTTTTCAAGGAGGGGAAGGAAAGCCTTCGTTGCATGCTCTCCAATCCTCTTCATGAACTCATGCGTTTCCTGCTCCCTAATTCTCTCATATCTCCTTGCAGACTGACCACCGGCCCTTGTCTTTCCGGGAACGTTGGAGGTGAGCTCCTCAATGACCTCTATCTTCTTCCCCCTCAGAAGGCCTATAGTCGCTTCGTTCTTTTCAACCGTTATTAAGCCGTAGGCATCTTTAACTCGGAGCATCTCCTCAAGAGGCTCCGTAACAAAGGTTTGGTCACATCGATAGAGCCTCACGTTCAACGGTTCGGGTGGGATTATGGCAAAAAGCTGTATATCCGTTACCCCTTCCTGTTCGCTGACGTTTCCAACAAATAAGGCCAAGCCCGTCTCCGGAGTTTGTTTGTAGAGCTTGAGATGCTGCATTGCCCTTTCCAGAGCTCCGAGAACGTTCTTTCGAGTTGTCTTTGATTTGATGTTTTGTGCCGTGCCGTACTCTTCCCTAAGCTGCTGCATAACCTTGTTTATGTCGTAACCGGCGGGGATGTAAAGGGAAACCAGTTCAGTCCCTCGACCTCGAATCTTCTTAAGCTCTTCTACCTTCTTTTTGAGCTCATACATTTCAGCAGATTTGTGAGACATGAACATCACCTCTAACAACTTATTTCTTCTCTCCCAACCACCTTTAAAAATTCGACTTTATAAAGGTTTGGAAAAGGCTAAAGGAAGGACAGAAAAGCCAAAAGGAAAACGCCCAAAATTCCACCCACGGCTATTATGAGGAAGTTTATAGGGGTGAGCTCTATGTGGGTAACCCCGAGGTAGTTCAAAACCCCCACGAGGATGAGCCCTATTACAGCGTTTACTGCCATCCATCTCAGCACAGCAAAGGTCAGCTTAACCACTATAACCGCGGCGAGTATCAAGAGCACTATGAATATCAGAAGGTTAATCATTTCCATCACCTCCAAGCTCTTTTATAACCTTCTCCGCTATCTCTCCGAGGGGCACCCATTTGATGCCTTCCAGGGGCAAAATTACGGTATCGCTGACGTTTCTGAATTCCTCTATTAACGGAAGGGCTTCTTTCACCTTTAGCTTTCCAAGCATTAGAATCGCAAAGGCCTTCTTGTTTTTATCTCCCGTCTGGAGAATCTCAAGCAGTAGAGAAGTCATTTCATTCCTGAACTTTTCCCCAACCCATGGGAAGTATCTCAGCATGATCTCAAAGCTCTGCATGGCGTTTTCTTTAACATAAGGATTGGGGTCGTTTATAAGCGAAAGCACGGTTATGGGGAGCCCTTCTTCAACGTATGGCATCACAAGGTCTTTGTGCCTGACCGTTAGCTCTCCAATGAGGAGAAGCGCATCTCCCCTTATCCCCGGGTTCTCCTCGTTGAGGAGCTCCACTATGGCGTCCACATACTTTGGATCTTTCGCTGCAGAGCGGAGAGCCTCCTCAAAGTTTCCCTCCGAGAGCATCTTTATGACCTTATTCTTTTTCGATCCGAAGGAGAACAATCCCATACTTCATCACTTAAGTTATCTTACACCTTCATCCTTAAATGGGTTTTGGCTAACCTTTAAAAGGCTCCCGGGAATTTAAAGTTGGGCAATGAGGAGAGCGAATTGCGCTGAGTGGTGATGACAGCTCGACCCGAGCCATCAATAGGGGTGGGAATATGCACATAAGGGAGTTCCAAGAGCTCATTAGGGAACTTTACTTCCACCGGGATAAGAGGAGGGGCTTGGAGAAGACCTTCCTATGGTTTACTGAGGAGGTAGGCGAGCTGGCCGAGGCATTGAGGAAAAACGATAGAGAGGCCATGGAAGAGGAGTTTGCCGACGTTTTAGCGTGGCTTGTGAGCCTGGCCAACATAGCTGGAGTTGATGTGGAGGAAGCGGCGAAGAAGAAGTATCCGGGAGTCTGCCCCTACTGCGGGAAGAACCCCTGTGAGTGCGAGAAGGAGTGAGGGCCTTATTTTTCCGAGATTCACTCCTTCTAAACTATGTCAAAAAGAGAAATCAACGATCCGGTAGCCTCTTGAACCCATAAACCTCAAAGTCCCGGTCAAAAGTAAAAGCTTCCTTGATTTTCAGCCTCTCCATTATAGCAAAGCTCAAGCAATCTACGACATCCATGTCGTTCTGATGCTCATACTTCTCAAATATCTCCCAGGCCTTTTCCCAGTCTTCTTCCCTTTCTTTCTCAATTATCACAACCCTACTCTTTGCGTAGCTTTTATAAAGCTGAATCGCAGTCTTCTTGTTAACCCTCTTTGAAACCCCATTAAGGAACTCCACCAGTACTGGCCTGCCAACAACGAACTTTATGCCGCTCCTAATAGATTTTTCAAAAAACTCTTTTGCTTCTTTATGATTTCTGTCGGTTCTGCTGGCTAACGCTATCATCGCACTCGTTTTAGGTTATCGGTTCTTCACAATCCAGTCCTAAATAAAAAAAGAAGTTGTGGAGCATCTCCAAGACTAATCGCCCAAAACATAAACTATCGCTTTGCATGAGTCCAGGTTGTTCTCGTAGATGCACTTGTTGTAGGCGTTCTCAAGGGTGTCTGAGTATGTAAAGGTGGAGTCGTCTATCTCTTTTGTCTCCCCGTTGAACTCACACTGCCCGTTCGAGCAGGAGATGGTTTGGGCTTTGAGTTTCCCCCAAGTTCCCGTGGCTTCGTAATTGCTCTTTATGATCTCAACGCTATCCTGATACTGGAGAAGCTGGGCCTGCTGGGCGGAGTTTATTGTCTTCGGAACAACACCTTCGCCAAGGTAAAAAACCGCAACCAATATTATGACAAGAACGAGGGCAATCATTGCAGAATACTCGAGGGAACCTTGAGCTTTTTTCATAAAAATCACCAAAAAAGGAAAGAGCCGAGATCAGGTCGTTGAACCTGCAAGAACTCCGAAGACTTGGCAAGCTTCCAACTTACCAGCTTGGCACTCATTGTAGACCGTTATTATAGACTTGTTGCTGCTGCCGAAATAAGTGGAAAGTGTATCCTTATATTCAGTGGGGACGCTGTATTGTGGGCTGGGAGAAACGCCAGGTATATTTAGGGTCAACTTCGTACTATTATTATCGTATGAAACAGTTGTACTATTACTCCACCACCCTTTTGCTTGGAATGATGATTTTACAAGTTCCGCTTGACTTTGCAACACCGTTATGTCCCCTTGTGAAGCAGCCTGCTGCCCAGTGCTTGATATATACCTAACCACAACAAAGATTATTATCAGGGCCGCTGCTATCATGAAGAGGTACTCCAGCGCACCCTGACCCTTCTTCCTCCTAAACAACTTCTTCAGGTTTATCATTTTCCAACACCTCCGAAAGGGTATCTTCAAAGACAAATTACATCGAAGACCTATAAATATCTTTCCCCTCAATTATGCCGATCACTTCCGCAAATGTGGTACAAACTATTGAGGAATCCACAACGACTCGTCGAGGGTGATTATTACCTTGCAAGCGTTTTCATCACCTGCGAGGCATTGGTCATAGAGCTCCTTAAGGGTTTTCAGATTATATTTCCCGTCCCCGTAGAGGGCCTTCACTTCCTCCCTGTATTCCGAGCCACTGTAGTCGAGGTAGTAGATGACCCTGTCACTCTTATCACACTTCCCATTTGAGCCTTTGTCCTTTATGCTTATGCCGTATTTGGAGCCAACTTTGTCTTTGGAATAACTCTCCGAGAGGATGTAAAAGCAGTATTCGTCGTTCCAGAGGCCTTTAGCAGTTAGCTTAGATTTTGCAAGCTCTGCCTGGCTTTGCAGTAATGCAATGTCACCTTGTTGTGTAGCTTGGCTTCCAGAACCGCTGATATAACTCACCACAGCGAAGATTATTATCAATGCTGCGGCAACCATGAAGAGGTACTCCAGTGAGCCTTGACCCTTCCGGCTCATGCTTTGATTATCTTCGGAAAAGGATAAATATTTTTTTCCTCAATTTTACCTATGGGATAATCAAAAGTGGGGATAGCAATGCTGGTCTTCATAGAGTGCGAGTCATCGAGCATTGAAAGCTGTTTAGAGGAGCTCAGAAAAAAGGCCGAAGTTTTAAAGAAAATCCCGGGAAGAATAGATAAAGCCAAGATAGAGCTCTCTTTCGGTGCCTTTATGAGCGTTAGAATAAGCCTGAGCATAGAGGTGGACAAAAACTATGGGAAGATGGTAATAGCTGAATACTCATCAGGGAAGGACGTCCTCGAAAGGCTGCAGGAGAAGATGGGGGAGAAGGTAAAGAATGCCCAAATAGTGGACTTCACCTTCGGAACCTACACTATGCCAATAACCAGAAGGAAATATGCCGTAGGGATAGCGGTTGTGAACATACCAAGAGAAAGAGAAAGCTTCGATAATTTGAGCATTGAAGAAAGGAGGGCAATCCTGAGAAAAGCCCTTGAGCTTTTTGGCTGGAATCCAAAGGTTTTGAACATCTCTGAGATAGCGAGGCTATTCAACGTCTCGAGGGATTCAATCTACAACGACATAGAGCAGATTTTGAAGGAAAGTTAGAGGGCCCCTGAAACTTTGGAAGAAAGCTCTCGGAAATTTTGAACCCACCTTTCCTTGGGCTTTTCATTGCTTTTGCTAATTCTTTTCTTTTGATAGACCCCCTGCATCGTACAAAAAAGCGCAAAACCTTTAAGCCCCCTCATCGCTGTAAGAAAATGCGGGGATTTTCCATTTTCGGCTCCGTTATAAAATCTTGATGTGACACCCCAGCAATTTCTGCCCTTTTTCTATAGAAGGGAGCTCATTGCCGCTAAAGCTCAAAGTCTCTACCGAAGAGTTTATGGTATTTGAAAAGAACTGACAAATCGTTGTAAAAAATATAAAAAGCTCACTGGACAACGCTTATGGGCACTGGCGTTGCCGAGAGGATGAATATTGCGAGCACTATCAAAGCCAGAACTATTCTCTTAGGCGAAACTGGGCTGACCTCATCTAAAGCCCCCGGGTTTCCTATTCTTCCCATGAGGAGGATTATGAAGCCCCAGATGAGCCACCCTGCCCAGAGGACACTTAGCCCAATCATTGCCAAGCCCAGACCAAAGGTCAAAATCGAGTGGAGCTTTTCCCCAAGGAAGGCCCTCGCTATGTGGCCACCATCAAGCTGGGCGGCTGGGATTAGGTTTAGGAATGTCACAAGTATTCCCACCCACCCGGCTATCGCCACCGGGTGGAGGTAAATCACATAGTCCCCGGGAACCCTAAAGATGTACCTCTCAAGGAGGAGCATTATAAGGCTTTGTCCAAAGGCTATCTCGCCCTCCATTTGAGCAGCAGAGATTGGTAAGGTTGGAGAGAGCCTTAACCCTATAAGTAGCACTGGAATGGCAACGATGAATCCCGCTATGGGTCCGCTTGAGCCCAGGTCTATGGCGGCGTTTCTCGTTGGTATTGGGGATTTAACCCTTATAACAGCTCCAAGAGTGCCGAGTATGTTTGGAAACGGTATGAAGTAAGGAAAAGTTGACTTTACGCCGTGAAGGGTAGCCGCTATCTTGTGCCCCATCTCGTGGGTGCCAAGAATAGCCAAAACGCTTATTGAAAAGGCCAGGGCATTTAGATAGATGTTCCTTATCCCCGGGAGGTTGTACTGGTCAAGAAAGGATATATAAGAACTTGAAAGCCAGTAGCCCGCAAAGAGGGTGCTCAAAACCGTTGCAATAAAAAGCCCTATGCCGATGAGGGGGTTTTCTTCCTTAACCTGCTGCGCTGGAAAAACGAAGAGAGCAACTTTGCCTTCCCTCTTTTTCAATGCCGCCCAGTAGCCGAGCTTCTCAAGCTCCTTAAGAACCCTCTCGAAGTTGGTCTCTTTCACCGATAAAACCTCAAAAGCCATTACGTCTCCTTTAGCCTGCATCTCGCCAAGAGAATAAAACTCGCTGAGCTTTTCCATGAGAGGCTCGTTAAAGGTTTCCTCAACCGGCTCAATCTCAAAGCCAACAAGAACCATGTCCGAGCCGCACTTTGGACAAGAATTTTCCAGCAAAGCTGCGTTGGACTCTCTAACCTCTCTATGGCCACATTTAACGCACTTGTAAATACCCTCTGCCATTTTTTCCACCACTTAAAAAGAATAGGGAAGAAAGCTTAAAAACTATTCCTCTATGATTACCTCCCCCCTGTCCGCATCCACCTCAACGATCTGGCCGCTCTTGATCTTGCTTATGTCCACTTTGTCCACCATGGGGATTTCTGCAATAATAGCTCCCGTTGCTACAATCGTCTCTGCCTCTTCAACAACTATTGCCTTAGGTGCAACACCGTTTTTCTTCAGCTGGTAAATGACGTAAGAGCCAACAGTCGAGCCTTTGCCCCTCGGAAATACAAGGATTTTGTCCTTTATGATCTCTCCCCTGATGTCACTCTCGATGTCCTTCACTATGCCAGTTTTTGGGTCGACACCCCCTAAAAATGAGAGAGGCTTTTTTGAGACAAGGGCAACTCCCTTTGCCTTTCCTCTGGTGATTTTTCTTCCCTTAAGTCTCATCTTCCCACCTCACGGTGCCTCGAGGATTAGCCTTTCAGTGTCCTCAAGCCTCACCTTCAGCCCGGCCGAGGAGAAGTAAAAGCTCGCCTTTCCGCTGTTAGTGGCTATCCCCTCATACCACCTCTCCACCGGAGATACTATTAAACAGCCGTCGGCTATTATCCTTCCGTTATATCGCTCTATAACCTCGGTATAGCCCAAGGTATCCGAGAGGGCCTTCACAGCCCTGCTTGCGGTTATTAAGAGCGGCACTTTCAAAGGCTTCCTCCTCATCTTCAAAAGCTCTGCCACCTCTTTTATCTCCTGAATTGAAGCATGGGGACAGCCTATTACTATTGCATCTATCTCTCTCCACTCTGCGTTGAACTTTTCCTTAACCTCTTCGAGTCCCTTCTCATCAACCTCAATTCTCTCGAGCTTGTCCCCTATGGCGTGCCTGTATTCCGGAGTCTCGCCTTCAACATGGTAGAGTGCTATTGAGCCCGTTGCCGCCATTGAAGCTCCTAATTCCTTGAGGTAATCCGTCTTTTCCGGTTTAAGGTTCTTGAAGTAGGGTATATCGTTCTTCAGAGCTCTGCCGAGGTAGTAGCCCAAAAAGCTGTAGTCTGCAAAGTCTTTGAGCTTTGCTTTCACCTCAACGATTACCGTTGCCTTTCTGTTCTCCTCAAGGTGGAGACCATAATTTGGAGTTTTGCCAACGATTGCGGCTGCAAGGCTTGAGGGTCCGCCTTCCCTGTTTGTTCTCGCTCCTATTATGGAGTTTGCAAAGATAACCGCGGAGCTCTCGCTCCATGCTATATGGTCACCAAACTTCGGAAGGTTTGCACCGTAGTAGGGGGTGCAGGTGGAGGTGACCTCTATTCCCATGGCCCTATAGAGCTCGAGTATTTCCCTCTGCTTCTCCATGAATAGCTCGTCTCCTATGCCAGCCGGATTGAGAGTAGTATAAACGCTAACCTTCGCCCCGGAATTAACGAGGTCTTTCAGAAACTCTATTCCGGCATCTCCGATATTTTTGTAAGAAACCCCAGCCACCTGAGCACTTTTAATCGGAATCAATCTATCCGCCCCATAGATATCTCCCAATGCAACAAGGATTTCCATGGCCTTTTGCAATGCATAGCCGTATTCTCCGGCAAGTATCAGTTCCTCCTCCTTTGTGAGGTACATCTCATCACCAATATAAAATTGGAGGGGGAGTTTAAGGGCTTTTTCATCACATGAGAAAAGCCCGGCAGTTAAATCCGGCATGGTGGGATTGGAGTTAAATCCAAATAAAGGGCTAAAAAGTTAGAAATGTTTTTAGACACTTCCAATGGAGTATCCGGCATTTGAAACTCCCGAAAGAGATACCGCAAACTTTATAAATCGGCTTCTTATTAATAGGTAACGGGTCAAGCAGCGGGGTGGGGCAGCTAGGAGTGCCCGCCGGGCTCATAACCCGGAGGTCGGTGGTTCAAATCCACCCCCCGCTACCAGTCTATTTTTGAGCATTGTTTTATACATGCTCCAGCCTAAAAGTTGCTGTTTCCCCCGTATGATAAATCCTATCATCTTGTAAAACCCAGAGAGATTATCTTTTCTGTAAATCCTTATCTCGTAAAGATCTGAGGAGTATTGGTACCCTTTTTCCCCGGATCTTTACTGTGGTGCCTCTTTTGTTAAAACTAATTCCAATTTTACTCCAAACGTTGCAGTCAATTAAGTTAGGGCAACCTTATAAACCCTCTCCGATTAGGTCAAAGGGGGCTTGCCATGGATCTGGTAGTTTTGGGGCATGTTGCGATTGACCACATAATCTTTCCCGATAAGAGAGAAATGATCCTTCCGGGAGGAGCGGCCGCGGCTGTTGCCACTTCCGCCGCTCTAAGTGGAGCCAAAGTGGGATTGGTTACAAAGGTCGGAAAGGACTTCCCCATGGAGTGGCTGAAAAACCTTGAAGGAATCATAGACATTAGGGGAGTTCACGTTCTCGAAGGGAAAACAATGCACATCTACATGATCTACCACGAAGACGGGAGCGTCGATGCGCCGGTGGAGATGGGAGTGGCAGAGAAGATGGGTGAGACAGAGATTCCGGATGATTACCTAAACGCGAAAATATTTCACATCTCTCCAATACCACCGGAAGAGCAGCTAAAGGCGATAGAAAGACTAAAAGGCAAAAGGGTTACCCTGGATTTCAACCCGACATACATGGAGGAATACAAGACAAAAAGGGAACTCATGAAGGAGATAGTGTCAAAAGCGGAGGTAGTTTTTCCAAACGAAAGGGAGGCAAAAACTATAACCGGAGAAAAGGACATCAAAAAAGCCGCCGAAAAGCTTCACGAATGGGGGGGCTAAAATCGTCGTGGTAACCATGGGAGAAAAGGGGGTTCTGCTTTATAACGGGAGAGATTTCAAAAAGTTCAATGCTCTTCCAGTAGAGGAAATCGTAGACCCAACGGGAGCTGGGGATGCTTTTGCTGGTGGCTTTCTAGCTTATTATGCAAGGGAGAAGAACCTCGAAGAGTGCATAAAGCAAGGACTGACGAGGGCAAGAGAGGTGCTAAAGAAAAAAGGAAGCTGGAGCATCTAATCACTCGTGACTATCCTTGAGAATACGTAGAGGGTAATTAGAATAAAAACGGCAACTGCGGTGACCTCGAGCTTGGGCATGACCAAAGAGAGCCCCATTATGAGGGCGTAGGTGGGAATGGCCAATAGAGATGCTATGCTCAAGATTAGATAATGCTCTCTGGGGGCTTTTTCCCTATCTAAGTAAGCGGACTCAATAAAGATTAAGGCTAAAGCCACTATCAGAACTCCCAGAGCGCCTCCTATCTTGTAGTACACTAGGAAGCCTATAACGGCCATCAAAAACAGTGTGCCAAAGAAATAGGAGACAAAAGCTAAAGGAGCAAGCAGTAAGACCGGAAGGAGTTGCCTATAGCTTAGAAAGATGAAAAACAGGATTACAAGCGGTATCGGTGAGAACTTTATCCTCATAACTTGATCACCTCTGCGATGGCGCTTCTAAGGGGTTTTCTGGTATCCCAGTCTATTATTAAGGCATAGGCGGAAAGCTTCCTTAAGTATGCTTTCCTCTTGAGGGCCAGTATCCTAACCGCCAGCTCTTCCTCTTTGCTTCTTGGCTCGATGGCTGAATACAGATCCGGGGAGATCACTATTATCTTGTATCCGTAGCGATAAATCATCTCAAGGGCCCTTCTGCTCTCTTCGCTAACAAGGGGTGAGATGTAGATTATCTGGGCATTTGCAGGAAAGCGCGTCCTTATAAGATGTTCAACCTGATAGGCGATTAGGTTATTTTTATCCGGCCTAGCAGTGCTTAGAATGTCAACACACCTGAAGAAATGCCTCTTTCCATAATCCACCCTAACCCACAGGGGGACGCTCTCCGAAAGCAAAAGACCAAAGCTCGTGCCGTTTTTAAGGCAGTCGAGCATGAGAGAGGCAGCAGCCCTTACAGAGTAGTCTATAACCCTGCCCCCCAAATAGCCAGCGTCCACTATTATCACAACATCAACTTTTCTCTCGCTCTCATACTCGTTGCTCATTATTTTGCCCATCTTTGCAGTTGCTTTCCAGTTTATTATCTTGAAAGGATCCCCGGGCTGGTATTCCCTTATGGCGTGAAACTCTACTCCTTCACCTATCCTTGGAGATGGCAAGGGACCAACGGTTATTTTCGTACCCTTTGTGGAGTAGGGAGTGATGACGTCCTCTATGAGCGGAACACCGATAAGCTCATCATACAGCTCAACCGCCTTGTCCCTTTTGAAAAATCCAAATGGATCTTGGTAGCTCAAGTATATCCAGCTAAACTCATGAACCCCTCTGCGTACCCTAATCTTGTAGGAAAGCTCCCTCACTTCATCTTTTTTTAGGGAAAGTAAGAACTCGTTCTTACCTTCAATAACCTCAAGCTCCCCCGGTGTGCCATCCACAAGCCTTAAGCTTGGAATTCTTTCGTTGGACTTTACGGTTAATCTTACTTCCACGGTTTCTCCTTCAAGAATTCTGTCGTGAGGCAGGATTCTCTTAATCTCCACGTCAAGTTTTGGTTTAAAAAATGCAACCGCTATGAAAAACAGCCAAAGTATCGGAAGGACAAGATATACCATATCCCAGCGAAGGGTAAAGAAAGCAATGAGTACCCCTATCCATAGTACAAGAAGAAGCTGAAGGGCTTTTCCAGTTGGATAAAATTCCTTCATAGCTATCACTCAAACTTTGGAACGGGTATTTTTTCAAGCATTCTCTCCATGACCATCTCTTGACTTACCCGCGTATACCAAAGCTCCCTCTTCAGTATGAGCCTATGACTTAGTGCAGGTATGGCAACTTTCTTCACGTCATCTGGGATAACGTAGTCCCTGCCTTCCAAAACAGCGTATGCCCTCGAAAGCTTGAGCAGAGCTAAAGTTCCTCTTGGAGATGCTCCAACTTCAATTTCCTTTTTATTTTCCCTTGTTGCCCTCACTATCTCGGTTATGTATTCAAGAACGGCATCGCTCACATAAACATCCTCAACTGCCCTCTGCATCTCTACAACCTCTTCAGCAGAGGTTATTTGGCCTATATCCACTTCTTCCTTCTTTCTCTTGATCCTCCTCTTGAGAATCTCGAGCTCCTCCTCCTTGGTCGGGTAACCCACCCTGAGCCTGACGAGAAATCTATCGAGCTGTGCCTCTGGCAAGGGGTATGTTCCCTCTTGCTCAATCGGGTTTTGGGTGGCTATTACGACAAAGGGCTTCTCAAGCTGGTAGGTTTTCCCTTCTATAGTTACCTGCCTCTCCTGCATAGCCTCAAGCAAAGCTGATTGAGTCTTTGGGGGTGCCCTGTTGACCTCATCGGCAAGAAGGATGTTTGTAAACACCGGCCCTTTTTTGAACTCGAATTCAAGGGTTTTCTGGTTGAAAACACTAACACCGAGTATATCTGAGGGAAGTAAATCCGGTGTAAATTGAACCCTTTTGAACTCAACTCCCAGTGCCGAGGCAAAGCTCTTTGCCATTAATGTCTTTGCCAATCCCGGGAGATCTTCAATGAGAATGTGCCCATCGGCAAGTATTGTTGCCAGCATAAGCTTTAAGACTTCCCTTTTCCCAACTATTGCCTTTCCAACTTCATTTAAAATCTCGTTTCCTTTTTCATAAACTTCCTCTACTCTCATTAACATCCGCCTCCACAATTTCAAGAACTTTTTCGAGATCTTCAAGGAATTTGTTCCCAGAGCCCGTTATTTTAAGATTCTCAACCCTTGCCTTTGCCTTTTCTCTATCCTCTTCAACTATTTCATATATCTCCAAGAGGGAGTCGAGAACTATTTGCTTGGCAACACTACCTTTCTTTGCCATTTTTATAATATCCGCAAGCCTTTCAAAGTCCTCCCTCCTCCTTTTCTGTTCTCCCCTTCTTGGAATATAAGGAAGCTCAGCCTCTTCGAGTATAAAAGCCAAAAGTATTGTTCCCACTATTAAAACGGCTATCCACCTAACCAAATACGAAGCAGCGAAGATTGCGACTAAGACGAAGGGGACAGTTAGGATCAGGGCAATGTTAAGCCTCAACTTCATTTGCATCCCCCTTGATTTTCATGTAAAGCTCATAAGCCTCCCTCGCATCTTCCATAGTTACCTTTTCCGGAGCGTATTTTGCCTTTTCAAAAAGCCTCGCAAGCTTTACATATGCGTCGTGTTTGTATTTTACCTTTTCAGCATGCTCCCAATGAGTCCAGCTTTCTCTGTAGGGGATGCCCAAAAGCCTAAGCCAGATCACTGCGTTCTTGTAGAGCTTCACCACAATTTCGTTCGGATCTCCAAGGAAATCTATGCCCTCTTCTTCCAACTTCTTATCAAATTGTTCAACAATCTCTTTAAGTTTTCTCCTTTCTCTGGCAGCCCTCAAATCAAGATAAAACCTCACCGCAACATAGCTGAGGGTTATTACAAGAACTCCAAAGAGAGCATATAGGTAAACGCTACCTTCTGAAGACCCTCCAAAGGGATTTTGGAAATACCTCTCGTAGAAGCTAACGTGATAACCCTGATTAACGTGGTAAATTCCCTCACTCCCGTTCACCGTCATATTCGGTAAGGGAGTCTTGTAAACCTTGTAGAGAATGAGGAGAGCAAGTATAGTGGAGCCTATTATTATGGCAAGGAAGATGCCCCAGTTTACACCGTATTCCGGGCCCTTTTTCGCAAAAGGATCTCCAACAGTTAGGAAAATCTGGATCAGTATTATGCCCCCAAGAACTATCAAGATAGCAAAGAAAAGCCCTGTTAGGTAATAGTCTTGATTACCCTTCTTAATTTCACCTATCTTAGCCTCAGAGCTTACTATTGCGCCCATTAGCAGGATTATCAGCAAGTATAGGGCCATTATTCCACGCCTCATAAAGTACCATCACATAGAATTATGTAAAGATAGGTTTAAAAAGTTTTACAGCTTGGAAGAAGTTGGTGAGAGTATGGAAAAACTCCCGCAGTTGTTCGTTGAGGCAGAGTTTGAAGAATGCTTTGAAGGAGACGAGGCAAAAGTTGATTGCATAATAATCCAAGACAACATAGAGGTTAGACTACAAAAGGGACAAAAGCTTCCGGAGTTTATAGACGTTAAAAAAGCAAAGTTTCTGCGGAAAGAAATTTACGACAGGTTTCACTTTTATGTGGATAAATACGAGCATAAAATGCTCTGTGATGCGAGAATAGTTTTCCCCGATAGAAGAACCGAGATAAGGCTGTATAAAGGAGACGAACTTATGTTGCTCCCGGTGGAGGGGTTTGTTTCCACGATAATAGCTGGAGTGGGAAACAGGGTAAGAAAAAGCGATGCCTTCGCTGCAATAACAACTAAAAAAGGAGAAGTCCACTACCTAAAGCCTCCAAAAAATGGGGTGGTGGTTTACATAGACGAGTTCACTAATAGGCCTCACTACATTTACTACCTTCTCCCGGAGGAATAGCTAAAGACTCCAATTATTGCCCTTACGTTTTCTCTGATTCTCATTTTTAAGCATCTCCCCCTCATACAAAAATCACCCATTGGAGTTTTGATTGAGGGAGTATATAATTTTCACAAACTTGTATAACGCTGACCAAAAATGTTATAAAGTTAGTGGAGGAGTTAAACTTGAAGAAATTTAGTTGGTGAAAAAATGAAAGTTGAAAAAGGAGATTTTGTGGTTTTTAACTACATTGGAAGGTTTGAAAACGGAGAAATATTCGATACGACTTATGAGGATATCGCCAAGGAAGCGGGCATTTATGTTGAGGACAGAGCATACGGGCCCCTTGGGGCTAACGTTGGTGTCGGTGAGCTTATCCCCGGAATAGACGAGGCTCTTATAGGGATGCAAATCGGAGAGAAAAAAACCATAGTGGTTCCTCCCGAGAAAGGCTACGGGATGCCAAGGGATGACCTGATAATTGATGTCCCAATAGAGGAGTTCGAAAAAGCAGATATAGAACCGGTAGAAGGGGCTTACATAATGACCGATAGTGGGATAGCAAGAATAACCGCAGTCACAGAAGAAAACGTAACTTTGGACTTCAACCATCCTCTGGCAGGCAAGACACTAACGTTTGAAGTGGAAATAGTGGATATAGAAAAGGCAAGGCCAGAATCAGATGAATCCTGATATCTGAACCCTGGTGGCCACAAGGAATATCACAACTCCAAGTATGGCCAGCATTGCGCTGTACTTGAAGCCTGCAGAGAACTTTCCTTCTCTTATTATTCCAATTCCTAACCCCGAAACTATGGCTTGTATTGCCACAAACGCAAGGGAAACATTTTTTATCGCTTCTAATGGCAGGTTAAGTCCCACTTCGGGAGTGTTCATACCCCCCATAATCTGGGATACAACCCCCAGGATGAATGGCCCTATGAAGCCGCTTGCAATTATAAAGAACATTGCCTGCATTCCGGTTGAAGCTTTCCTCTCCTTTTTTATTCTCAGTATTTCACGGACGTCGTTGGCAACCGCCACAAGTACATCGGCCATCGGGGCTCCTCTCTCGTAGGCCTCCAGGATGATCATTGTGGAGCGATAAATTACCGAAGATTTCTTGTTTCTTATTGCAAAGGCTCTCAGGGCTTCTATTGTTGCTCTACCCCTCTTTATCTCCTGTACTGTTCTCTTGAATTCCTCTGTCAATGCTCCAAACCTTGCAGTTGATGCCTCCTCCAAAGCTTCAGAGAAGGAAACTCCAGCCCTCAAAGAACTTGCAAGATAGAAGAAAGCATCGGGAAGATTTCTTTCCATGTCTTCTATCTTCTTGGATAGGAGGTAGTATGGATAAACAAACGCAACTCCCAGAAAAACCGCAAGAGATGGTGGGATTACGTAGATCTTGACTGGAGACAGAATGAAAACTATTATCCCGACCAATCCTGCCAGCAGTAACGATATCAGCAAAAATTCAAGCGCTAAAAATGATATTCCCGCCGAGTATAGGAAGAGCTCGTACCTCCTAACCCATCTCTGGGGAAGCAGCTTCCCAAGGGCTTTCGCAAATGGCCTGAGGAATTTAACTTCAGCCAAATTTAATCACCTCGGCTCACTGCGTTTTATCATAAACACAACGAGTGTTGAGATAGCTGGGAACCCAAAGAGCAGAATAACGGCTAACCCTTGGACGGGCATTACTAACGCCCTACTCATTAATGAAGCGGCCAGTATCGCCACAACGAATAGCGTTGGCATTATTATGGTTATGAACATGTAAACAAATGCCACACCGTTTACCTTTTGGATGTACTCCACAAGCTTCATTCTGTATTCAAAGGAAAAGTCCTCTGCCAGTTTGTAGAGAATATCCGCCAAGTTTCCACCGAATTTTGTGGCCCTAAGGATCTGCTTTACAACTCTACTAACGTTTTCGGACGCCATCCTCTCCTCAAACCTCATTAGTGCATCTTCAAAGGACGTTCCTCCGTGCATGTCTCTTATCATAAGGTCAAATTCCTCGGATATGGGACCATAATCCGCATTGGCAACGGAAACCATTGCCTCAGCTATACCAACTCCAGCACTCAAAAGCGATGCCATGTGCCTCAAAACATATGGAAGGGCTTTTTCCACCTCTACAACCCTTCTTCGCCAGACTATTCTTGGATAGTTTCTCATATACAGGAATCCACCAATAAAGCCCAGTATCCCGAGCATCAGGGAGATGTCAACAGGCATGAGGAGAAAAACGCCTATTAAAAAAGCAAAAATTGCAGTGAAAATGGAAACACCCAGCATCAGTGCAACGAACTGCTCTTTACTCATTTTAATGTTAGCCCTCACGAGGTCATAGTCGAGTCCCTTTAGGGACTTTGTAAACGATTCAACTGGACCCCTAAAGTGCCTAAGCACAAATTCTGAGAATCTATGGGTAAAAGATTCCTCCAGCTCTCTTTTTCTCCATTCAACAATCTCTTCAAGTTCTTTTTCGTATTTTTCTTCTCTCTCCTGAGAGACTTCCTCTTGAAGTTTTTTCAGGAGTTGAAGTCTTTCCTGGAAAGTTAGTGTTTTAGGAATTCTTGAAATAGGACGTTCGCTAACCTCTATAGTTTTTTCACCCAGCCTTTCAATGAATTTAAGTATTTTCTCCTTTACCCCCAAGTCCTCTCACCCTAGATGACTGTTCTAACTTTTTCAGTTAACTCAATTGAGGCGTCCTTCTCTATTTTCCTCAGCAACTCTTCTTGATCAATGTAGAATTCTCTAATGTAATGGCCAACTTCTTCTATACTCCTTATTCCTTTCTCTACCATCCATTGGAGGATAACTTCTCTCTTTATCCTCTCCTCTAGGAGCTCATCCATTGTTAAACCTGTATGCTCAGCAAGCTGGTTTAGAACCCTACTCGGAACTCCCGTGCGGTAAAGCTCATCCTTTGCTGGATTGTACTTATAGATGGTGTTCAGCTGGACGCTTTCCCCCTCTATTCCGGAAACCTCAGCTATCTCGGTGATCCTTCTTATGGTTCCTTTCTTTCTGTTGTTGAACCTTACCTGCATTATGATAACATCCAAAGCTGGAATCATGATTCTTGGAACGTTCATAGGTGGACTCTCAAGCCTTACGATTGTTTCCCTAGCTGAATTGGAGTGGATTGTACCCATACAATTGGAAACCAGTATCCCGTTGGCTACATAATTGTGGTCGTCCTCCACCGTGAGATCGTAGAGGTATTCAATACCTAGCTCTCTCGGGTCAACTTCTTCAACACTTACAACTTCATCCCAATAGACATCCCCTTCGGCTATCAGCTGGAGTCTCTTTCCCATTACCCAAGCGTCTTCATCGCCGATGTCTTTGGCCACCTGCTGAAGAGCAAGGGCTATTCCCTTAAGTGCAGAACGTCTTATTTCTCTGGCCCTTCCTTTTTCTATATGTCTGATAAGACTCTCAGAAACTTTTTCCCCTGCATAATGGGAGGCCAGCTTTGAAAGCTCTGCAACTGTCAGTCCTAACCTCCGGCGGATGGGGGTTATCATTTCGCTCGATACCGGGACTCTGCGTGTTTTTCTTCCACGGTATGCCTTCTTGGTGTTCAAGATTTCCATAAGTTTGGCCCTTTTCCTTGAATGGCGTAGGGGTATAAATTTTGCGAATTTAGTAAGGTCTTCAATTCCACCTATGATTACCCTGAATATTTCGCCTTCTTTGAATTCCCTATTCTTTACACGGGAGACTGTGCTTATTATCCCCAGTCTCTGGAGAGCGTACCATATCTTTCTCGCTGCATTTTCGCTCTTGGTTACCAAAATTATGGAGGGTCCGTTTTTATCCACATATCCATCGGCATCAAAGAGTCCAGCTATAAAGTACCTCATGAGCTCATCGTTTGAGAGAACTATATCCGGAACGTCCCATATCTCAGATTTTTTACCCTTAGGTATTCCAAATATTCTCGAAATCATTTCGGCGAAAATCTTCGAACCAACGGTCACAACTGTGCTTTTTCCATTGCCCTTCATGTGGGGCACGTAGTTCGGTATAAAGTTCGAGACTGCGCTTACAAAGGCTTCCATGTAATCTTCATCGTCAAATGTAGCTGAGATGTAGTAGCCATTTGATGAGATATATCCATCGCCAAGGATAACTCCAGCGATGTATGAGAGCTTTTCATCGACCTCCCTGATCAATTTCACATGGTGTGAATTTACTGATGACAGATATTGGGCCTTCTCCGGAGGAAGACCTTCGTTAGGAACTTTTACCATTCCCTTTCCATTGGGGATGAGGTAGTAATCGCTTATTTTTACATAAATGTGGGGATCAACAATGGCTTTGTACTGGGGCGGTTTGGGAGGATTCATCATTACTGCAACCCTATCCCCAACCCTGAGTTTCTCCGCTTCTTTCCTGATCACATCCCCATTGGAGAAGACAAAAAACGGGTGGGTCTTAGTAAGTATTACCTCATTGCCCATTCTTGTCTTTATGCGCATCAGCCTTTCTCCATCTCTGACTTTTCTTCTCCAAACTCTTGAAACAATATGCTTACCCGCCTTGAGATCTGGACCAACGCTAACTACTTCAAAACGATCTTTTTCATCGAGTACTATGTACTCAAGATCTTTGTACGTCTCAATTCTATCAGAGTACTTCTTGAAGAGTTCCTCAACCAAATCTCCTATAAGCACGAATTTCCCATTAGAGAGCTGAATAACCGAGAAGTCGTAAAGCGCTCCATTATGTCCCGTATTCATTGCCGTGAACATGGTCCTTGCCTCAGGGCCTCTGACCTCACCGACGATAATTCTATCCGGACGCATTCTTAGGGTGTTCTTAACGAGATCATCCATCGTTATTTCTCCCTTTCCTTCTATGTTTGGAGGCCTTGTTTCAAGCCTTACCCAGTGCTCGATTGGCAATTGAAGTTCTGCAGTATCTTCAATACTTATAACACGCTCACTTGGAGGGATGAACATTGCCAATGCGTTAAGGGTGGTAGTTTTACCAGAACCAGTACCTCCGGCAACGAGGACGTTCGCAGGCTTAACTCCAAGACCGTCAACAAAAACCCAGAGCAGAGACGCTATTTCCAAATTAAAGGTGCCGTACTTCAGGAGATCAATTATCGTAAGGGGGTCTTTTTTGAATTTTCTTATGGTTAACGTAGGTCCATCTAAGCTAACGGGTCTAATAGTTGCGTTTACCCTACTCCCATCGGGCAAACGGGCATCCAAGAGTGGGGTTTGCTGGTCAATTCTTCTTCCAACCTGCCTTGCTATACGTTCAATAATGTTTAATATTTCCCTCTCATCCTCAAAAACGATGTTAGTTTTGCACATGTAGAACTTTCTGTGCCACACGTATACTGGTCTTCCCGTTCCTATTACCATGACTTCCTCCAGGTTATCGTCCCTAACAAGGGGATCAAGTTTTCCGTAACCTATCATGTTCTGGACAACCAGATTTACGAGAGTATTCATTCTTGCCTCGGAGATAGAAGGGGCAAGTTCACGCATTATGTTCTTTACAGCCCTTCCAAATATTCTTCTTCTCTCCTCCGGATCGGGGATGCTCTCGGGGTCTATTTGTATCTCTGCAATTGCCCTATCCCTAACAATTCTCACGAGTTTTTCTTCCTCTTCACTCAACTTTGGAAGGCGTATTTCATAAATTGGAATCGGCTCTCCTCTAACTCTAAGAATTCTCACATTTCCATATACATCAAGAACCTTCACTTCCTCTCCATAATATGTAGGAAGGGGGACTTTTGGTGAGCCTCTTGTGGACTTCAATATCTCCTCTAAGCTGCTCCCCTCCCTACTCTCAAAGGGTAAGAATCTTGAAGGAGTTTTAACTTCTGGCACAATGGGAGATAGTTCTTCCTCGGCCTTAGGTTTTTCTTCTCTTCTCTCTTCTTTTATTATATCTTCCAAAGGGGCTGCTTCTTCACTTAAGATCTCTTCTATCCATGATAAGCCTGAACGTTTTTTCTTTTTCTCCTCCAAATTCACTCACCCTCATGAGGTTTTCCCATTTGATGCTGTAGGTGATTTCAAACTTATTACCTAAAAACACTATCCAAACCGGATAATCAAATTTTAGCTCAGGTTTTTTGGGTATCCGGGGTAACTCAGGCTCTTCTTTGCTCCCCGCAAGTAAACCAGTTCCAGAGGAAACAACTATTCTTGAAGAAAGCTCTGAGAGACTGCTTGAGCTTCCTTCAGGTGTTCCGTTCAGATACTCAGGTATGTACTCCCTAACGTATTGAGCATATTGGGAAAGAACAGTATCAACGTATTCGCTGTATTTCATTGTATACTCTGGAGTAAAGTC
Organism: Thermococcus sp. 2319x1; assembly: GCF_001484685.1. Classification (NCBI taxonomy): domain Archaea; kingdom Methanobacteriati; phylum Methanobacteriota; class Thermococci; order Thermococcales; family Thermococcaceae; genus Thermococcus; species Thermococcus sp. 2319x1. Next base: position 1,783,122 of record NZ_CP012200.1, read on the forward strand.
GCTCATTTCAGCCCCTTCAAAGAGTACCGGTAGTCCTATGGCAATATACTTTGAATTTCCGGGTGATGGATTCTCTATCGTTACCTTAACACTTCCGCTGTACTTGAGCACCTTCACATAACCATCTGAAATGAAGAACGTGTCAACTGCATAGTACTTCTGAGGATAGAGGATTAACTGAGGATATATAGGGCTGTAAAATATGTTTGGACCTTCCACTCCGCTTATTGTGCCCGTGGATAAAGGTTCGTTAATCTTTACATTTACCTGAAGTGTCTCATATGGGGCAATCCAAAATCCCAAGGTGTTAACGATTCCAATATCTCCGTCTTTCCTAAACAAAGTGTAGTTATAATCAGGATTTATTAAAACAAATTTGTAAAACGGACCCGCATTCACCAAGGTAACGTTTAGATCGACCGTGGCGGATGCGTTAACACTCTCTTGTGCATTAACCAAACCCGAAACTAGCAAAACAAGGAAAAAGAGCGGGAGCATCTTCCTTGGCATCCCGGTCACCCAACGATCTTTGTTATGTAGATGGCATTTCTATATTTAAGTATATCCTCAACGAATTCTGCTGGGACTTCAACTATCACCAAGACCTTAGCAGTGGGTTCCGTAGCCAATAACCCCGTGCTTTGCTCAAGGTCGAGCACCTTCCACCTGTACCTTGCGAGCTGCTCCTTAACTTCATCTGCCGCAGCTATCTTGTTGGCCGCAATGGCCTTTAATATCTCGTTTAGTGCAACATTGTAGGTGTAGGATGCACTTATCATCTGTGAACTTGATTGGGTTGTGGAGTGGCTTTCATCTTTATTCTGCTGGTATGAAATTGATTGATCACCGGGGGCATAGCTCTCCGAATATTGGTCTGAGTAGGAAGTTTCCGAAGAGGTCGTTATATCTTTGGTCTCTTGCTGTGACTCCGATACTGCAATCACACCAGAGTCTGTTAGGAAGAGAACCATGTTCACATATCCTTCATCCGCTATCTTTTGAATAGATGTTGAATTTATCTGAGCAAAAATCTTTATCTTGTCACCCGATGAGAGGAAGGCACCATTAACGTTCTCCCTTGGCAAAACTAAAGCGACTTGCACCATTTCAGCTTTCTCTACTGTGTACTGAAGAAGCTCAGTGAGGTACGTAACTTTGCTGAGCATGTACTTTGCTTCTGCTTTCGTGTATATGCTCTTTTCCGCACCTTTCTTGAGGATCACCTTTTGGGTGGGAGTGATGTCTATGAGGTAATAGTAATATTTCCTCCAGAGCTCAAGCAGATACGGATTGGGGTCAATTAAAGATACCTCATCTTCTGTTTTTGCAGAATTAACCTTATCCTTTAATTGGTTTAGAGTTTGAATAGCTTCGCTCTTTATCTCCTCTGGGAGAGGCTGAGAGAGGAGAAGTTCAAAAGATTGCTCTATTTGTGATAACTTTGTGCTCTTTGCCTGTTGAAGCTCCTTCTGAAGACGCTCTTGCTCTAATTGAGCTTTTCTCTGCTCTGCTATCGCCTTGACGTTTATCTTCTCAAGTTCCTCTATGCTCTTTGCTTGGTTGATCTGATTTATTAGCTGGGTTTTCATTGTATCATTCTCAAGTTCCCCTGTGAAATACTGGTTGACCTCCCCGATCTTTGCAAGTTTGGCCTCTTGAAGCTGTTTTGCAGCACGATTTTGATAGGTTGTGTATATCCCTATAACAACAGCAATGAGAATGACAGCTATAACAGATGCGCCTATAATTATTCTTTTACGTCTCTCCCTTTCCCTAAGCCTTCCCAATCTTGAAGGTTTTCTGGGAGGTGAAGCTCCTGGGACAGGAGCAGCAGGAGTTGTTTTCTCTTCTTTCTCCTCAACAGAAACTCTACCCAACTCCCTCAAGCGCCTTATTTTTTCTTCAATATCCTCCGCCACGGCCAGCACCACCGGATAATATTTAACTTCTCTTAAACTGATAGTCCTAAGTGTGAATATTCCAGTTAGGTATTTTAGGCTTTACTCCTTATTTACTTTTTGGTGGTGGAAGGTGGAAAAGCTAATAATAAAAGCCGTGGAGATTAAAGGAAAGTGTCCGGTATTTAAGGTTGGGGATGAGGTAGTTATAGAAGGACCAAAAGTCAACTTAAAAGAGACTGATGCAATCTGCACCCATGCATTTGCCTCTTTCCTTCCTTACATAGTGGCACTGCGAAAAGGAATTAAGGCTTCAGAGATAGGACTTGGGAAAGGGGAAAAAGCCTATGTGCAGTGCCTCGACCCCGGGCCTCCATACACGGATGGAGGAACGGTAATATTTGAAATAACGGTGATAAAAGATGAAGCAGAAGAAAGCATGGAGAATAGTGAGAGAAGCTATTAAAGAGGGGGACATTATAATAGAGGTAGTCGATGCAAGAGACCCAATTGGAACAAGAAACCCGAAAGTAGAACGGCTCGTCCAAGAGGAAGGAAAAAGGCTTCTCATAGTAATGAACAAAGCCGATTTAGTCCCAAAGGAGTGGGCCGAGGAGTACAAGAGGAAACATAAGGATGTTCCAATAGTGTTCATCAGTGCAAGGGAGAGAAAGGGAACTGGGATTTTAAGGAAGGAGATAAAGAAACTCGCAAAGGAACTCTTTGAAGAAGGCAAAGAGAAAGTGAAGGTTGTCTTAGTGGGTTACCCTAACGTTGGGAAGAGCACAATAATAAACGTGCTGAAAGGTAAACATGCTGTTGGAACGGCACCAATACCGGGCTATACAAAAGGAAAGCAACTTATTAAGCTTTCAAAAAAGATATGGTTAGTTGATTCCCCGGGAGTTGTTCCGATAGATGATTTTGACGAGCTCGTTATTAGAGGAGGCTTTCCGGCGGATAAGATTGAAGACCCCGTTAAACCGGCATTAAAACTTATAAAAAGAATTTTAGAAACCAGAAAGGAAGCAATTACCGAAAAGTACGGGATAGAGGAGTTTGAAAATGAGGAGCAAATTCTTGAAGCCATCGGCAGAAAGAAAGGCCTTTTAGAGAGGGGAGGTAAAATCAATCTGGAAGAGGCCGCTCGTTATCTCCTGAGAGAATGGCAAACAGGTAGATTCACCCTTTTTGGAAGAGAGGAGGAGAAAAAAGAGTTTTTCATTCGGGATTTCGAAGAAATTCTCGACGAAATCGAGAAGGATCACCTCTTAGACCCCAGAAGAATACTCTGGAAGTATGGAGAAAGGCTAACCCTTGATAACAAGAAGAGGGTCGGATTTAGAGAGATTGAGGGGTTTACAGTAGGAATAGCAACAGGATTTAAAAAGTGCGACTCTGCAATAAAATTCCTTGAAGAAATAACCAAAAAGAAGGTTATCGCAAGCGAGTGCTTTGGAGGAAAATGGAAGGGCGTAATAGCAATCATGGAGTGATTGGGATGAAGTTTATATTAACAACCTCACAGGGGATTGAAGATTTAGCGAAGAGAGAAGTTGAGATGCTCATTGAAAAAGCCGGACTAAAGGGAAAAGCAGAAGAGAAGCCCTTTGGAGTTGAGGGAAGAATAATGGCAGAGATTGAGAAAGGGGGTTATTTTGATGAAAAAGGAAAGAAGAGGGAGTTTGAAATAGCCTCCTTTTTGAAGGAAAACTCCAAGCTTCTTCACAGGGTTATTCTCCACATATTTTCAGCAAAGCTTACCAGCTTAGAAAAAGAAAATGCCCTTAAGGAGATTTACGATTTTGTGTTTAACTCCCCTATCGAAAGATATGTAAAGGTAAGCGAAAGTTTTGCCGTAAGATCTTTTAGAAAGGGAGAACATGAATTCACAAGCGTTGATATCGCAAAAACCGTCGGAAGTGCCATCTACGATAAACTTTCACAGTTTGGAATGCCGAAAGTGAACCTCGACCACCCGGCGGTCATCTTCCGGGCAGAGCTCATCGGCGATGTCTTCTTCCTTGGGGTAGACACCACCGGCGACAGCTCGCTTCACAAAAGGCCTTGGCGTGTTTACGACCATCCGGCCCATCTAAAGGCAAGTATAGCAAACGCGATGATAGAGCTTGCAGAGCTTGATGGCGGAAGTGTTGTAGACCCGATGTGTGGAAGCGGGACAATCTTAATCGAGCTCGCTTTGAGAGAGTACAAGGGAAGAATCACCGGTATTGAGAAGTATAAAAAGCATTTAAACGGTGCGAAAATGAACGCCTTAGCAGCTGGAGTATACGATAGGATTGAGTTTATTCATGGAGATGCCATGAAACTCTCTCAATACATCGAAAGTGTTGATTTTGCCATAAGCAACCTCCCCTACGGGCTGAAGATAGGAAGAAAAAGCATGATACCAGAGCTTTATATGAAGTTTTTTAGTGAGCTCTCAAAAGTCCTTGAAAAGAGGGGAGTTTTCATAACAACCGAAAAAAAGGCGATAGAGAAGGCATTTGGGGAAAATGGATTTACAATTACCCATCACCGTTTAGTTGGGCACGGTGGTCTGATAGTTCACCTATATGTTATTAAGTAAATAAAAATCAGCAAAGAATTGAGCGCTCAGAAAGCACTTCCTCCTTCAAAACCCCAATTCCCTCTATCCAAGCCTCAACAACGTCACCATGCCTCAGAGGTCCAACGCCTTCGGGGGTTCCAGTCGCTATTATGTCGCCCGGTTCGAGGGTCATTATGCCAGAGACATACTCTATTATCTCATCTACCTTGAATATCATCTTGCTCGTCCTTGAGAGCTGCCTTATTTCGCCGTTAACTTTTAGACCAATTTCAAGGTCGTCAACGTTTATTTCCCTCCTATCAACTATTCTCGGCCCTATAGGAGCAAATGTATCAAATCCCTTCGCCACAGTCCATGGAAGGCCTTTTTTCTTCGCCTCCCATTGGAGATCCCTGGCGGTTATGTCGAGCATTATGGTGTAGCCCATGACGTAGTCCATTGCCTCCTCTCTTGAAACGCGCTTTGCGCGCTTCCCTATGATGACGGCAAGCTCTACTTCATGATCAACGTGATTGCTTTTTCTCGGCAAGATTATCGTTTGATTTGGACCTATTAAAGCTGAGGGGGGTTTGAGAAAGATCACCGGCTCTTCGGGAACTTCATGCCCAAGTTCCCTTGCATGTTCAGCGTAATTTCTTCCGAGACATATTATTTTGCTTGGCTTAACCTCGTAGAAGCCATCTCTAAAGGGTAAACGAATCATGGAATCACCAGACAAAATTATGCTTTACAGAGCTTATAAATTATGAGGTACAAACCTCACGAAAGTTTGAAGAAGAGAAAGCTATTCCCTTAAAGGCTCCGGAATGGCCTTATCCCACTGCTCCCTTGCCAGTTCTCCAGTGTACTTGAACTTCTCAACAAGCTTTTTAGCCTCTTCCCTCTTCTTCTGGTGCTCCCTCAAGAAGTTTTGAACCTTTTCTATGAGATAACGCTTGCACTGGCCGCATAACAGTTCTCCATTCTTGCATGCATGGTACCTCTCAAGCAGGGCTTTGTCGTCTTCCTCAAAAAATATCTCGAGCCATTTGAATACGACACACTTATCCGGCTCTCCCCCAAGTTCTCTCTGTTCCTTTGCTGTAGCTCTTCCTCCGGTTAAAGCGTACTTCCATATTTTCTTACCAGCTTCCTCGGGATCGTCTGTTAGGTAAATAGCAGTTTCTGGCTTTGAAGCGCTCATTTTACCTCCAAGACCCATCAATCCGGGAACGAACTTTGAGTGCAGGGCAGCTGCTTTGTAATAGCCCAAACTTTCGGCAAAGTCCCTCTGTATTCTCCAGTAAGGATCTTGATCTATAGCTGCAGGGATGAGGGAACGTTTTTTCTCAAAGAAAGTCGGAGCCGCTTGGATTGCCGGATAAAATATCATTCCGATTTTGCTCTGGTCGTTAAACCCAAAAACGGCTTTTGCCATTGAATAGGTGACTTTCTTTGCTATTGGAATTGCCATCTCGTAGATTTTGGTGAACTCACTATTCTGAAAGATGAACGTCCTATCCGGGTCAAAGCCAACTGCAATGATATCGAGGATGTTTTCATACGCCCATCTTTTGGTGTCGTCGAAGGTTAAATTTGACTTGAAGAGGAACTTTTCATCATCCGTTATTTGAATATACAGGTTAACTCCAAAATTCTCCTGGAGCCATTTTGTTGCAAAGAACGGAATTATATGGCCTATGTGCATTGGCCCGCTGGGGCCTCTTCCCGTATAGAGGAAAAAGCTCCTTCCTTCTTCGTAGTCTTTAAGTACAAGGTCATAGTCCCTATGGGAGAAGAAAAACTTCCTCCTAAAGTATATTGGAAGCTCACTTTTGGTGAGTTCTCTGGTCTTTTCAAGCAGCTCTTCGGTAAGCGGCGTCGTTCCGAATTCCTTGATAAGCTTGTCGTAGTCTACTACACCTTTCACTTCCCATGGAGTTACTTCAAATTCCATCCAGAACACCTCCAAAGTTCAAACTAGCCAAAAAAGGATTAAGGTTGTCATCACCAAAGCCAAAAGCAATCACCGTGCATGATCTAAGAGTAGAAAATAAGAATATAAAGTTTTCCCAAGGCGAACCTAAAGCATCTCCCTGAGATACTGCCCATATTTAACCAAGGCATATACTGCATCAACGCCATCTTCGACGGTTTCAAAAACCGGCACCCCAGTTTTTTCTATCCTCCTCGCCATTTTCTCCGGGAACTCACCACCGGGAGCTACGAAAACTATCGGCTTTCCATACTTCTGCATTTCGCCAACTTTTTCCACGATACCTTCATCCAAAGCCGGGCTCTGGAAGAGTGCTATTACAGCGAGAACGTCAACGTTCTCATCCTCCAAAGCATAGCGCATGGCAATTTCATATCTGCTGGAGGGAGCGTCCCCAATTATGTCAATGGGATTCTTGTAGCTCATATGCTCGGGCAGTTTCCCTTCCTCTATTGCCCTCGCGAATTTTTCTTTGGTTTCCTCACTAAGCTCAGCCATTTTTAATCCTGCCTCAAGAATCCCATCGCTCATCATCACCCCAGCTCCGCCACCGTTTGTAACTATTGCAATCCTATCCCCCTTTGCAGGCTTCTGCATTGCCAGTGCCTTTGCATAGTTAAACAGTTGCCTCATGCTTTTCGCTTCTAAAACGCCAGTCTGTTCAAAAGCCGCTTTGTAGATCGCATAGCTTCCCGCCAGACTCCCGGTATGGGATGCTGCGGCTTTGGCTCCGGCTTCAGTTCTCCCGCTCTTAAGAATCACAACGGGCTTCTTTTTTGTTGTATCTCTAGCAGCTTTTAGGAACTTCCGGCCATCCTTAACTCCCTCAAGATATGCCGTGATGACCTTAGTTGCTTTGTCATCCTTCAAATACTCCATGAAGTCGCTCTCATCAAGATCGGCCATGTTTCCGAGGCTTATGAATTTACTCATTCCCACCTCATGTCTCGCAGCCCAGTCGAGAATTGCTGCACCGAAGGCACCGCTCTGGCTCATAAACGCTATTCCACCAAATTCTGGCCTAGCCTGCCTTTCCGGAGGATTAAAGGTACAATCAAAGCCATTTTCAATGTTTGTAATTCCCAAACAGTTTGGCCCAACAACCCTTATGCCCCATTTTCTTGCCACTTCAACGAGCTTCTCCTCAAGTTCTACATTTCCAGCTTCTTTAAAGCCCGCACTTATCACTACCGCTCCCTTTACTCCCTTTTGACCGCATTCCTCAAGCACCTGAGGCACGAACCTTCCAGGGATTGCTATAACAGCTACATCGACTTCTTCAGGTATCTCCAAAACGCTCCTATACGCTTTAATTCCCATCACTTCACTTTCCTTAACGTTTACTGGATAGATCTTGCCCTTAAAACCGGATTTTATGAGGCTTTTCATTATAGCATTTCCGATTTTTCCTTCTTTGTTTGAAGCACCTATTACAGCAACACTCCTTGGGTAGAACAGGAAGTCCAGATTCATACCGTTCCCCCCACAATAATGATCATGCTTGTCGTTCGATGTGGGGATTTTACATTTATAAAATTTTCCGGGTTTAGGGAAAAGGTTATATGCCGGAACGCTTAAATTCTTGTTAGAACGTTAAAATTGGTGGGGGCAATGAAAAAGAAGGTTAAACTAATCACGGATCCAGAGGTAATAAAGTTAATGCTGGAAGATACGAGGAGGCAGATATTGAAATTGCTCAGAAGCAAGGAGATGACGATTTCCCAGCTTAGTGAAATTCTCGGCAAAACACCACAGACAATCTATCACCACATCGAAAAGCTAAAGGAAGCCGGCTTAGTGGAGGTAAAAAGAACCGAAATGAAAGGAAATCTGGTGGAAAAATACTACGGAAGGACTGCGGATGTATTTTACATAAATCTCTACCTTGGAGACGAGGAGCTTAGATATCTGGCCAGATCACGGTTAAAGACAAAGCTTGATGTTTTCAAAGCCCTCGGGTATGAGTTCGATGAGGAGGAACTCTTAAACATAATGGACAGACTTTTAGAGAAGGAGCACTCGTACACGGCGAAAATTTCTGCAGAAATAGAGGAAAAGGAAGAGGCCCTCAAGGAATTTTCAAATGAAGATATAATCCATGCGATTGATTGGCTTACCATGGCAGAGCTTGGAAGGGATGAAGAAGCGATAGAGCTCTTGAGAAAGCTTGGAGAAATACTTAAAAAGGAGTAAGTTCAAATGGAAACGGGATAGAAAATGGCAAAAGGCATTAGACTTCTCGTGTTAGACGTGCTTAAACCTCACCAGCCCATGGTTACTGAGCTGGCTTTGGGGTTGAGTGAGCTGAGGGGGGTAGAGGGGGTTAATATTACCCTCGTGGAGATAGATAAAGAAACGGAAAACGTAAAGATAACAATCGTCGGAGATAATTTGAACTATGAAGAGATTGTAAGAACTATAGAAGAGTTTGGTGGAGTTGTGCACAGCATTGATATGGTTGCTGCGGGAAAGAAGATTATTGAGGAAAGCGAGACCCCTCAAGATAGGCTGGAGGAATACTGAGTGAGGGAAGTTTTAATTATTACCGAGCCTGAAAGAATTAAAGTGCTATCCGACCAGACGCGCTTCCAGATAGTCAGCTTACTCAGGGAAAGACCTATGAGCGTTGGCGAACTCGCGGAACTCCTTAGAAAGGACCGTTCCACAATACACCGCCACATAAAAGCTCTTGAAGAGGCAGGATTCGTGGAGGAGATCGGAAGGGACGGCGTCGAGCGTTTCTACTCGAGAACAGCGAGGCTCTTCCTCCTCAAGCCCTTCGGGGAAGAAGAGGATATAGTGGCATTCAGGATGCGCTACCTTCAAGTGGAGGCCGAGCGCATCTACAACCTCCTCAAAAAGGCCGGCTTTGACATTAAAGACAGGGAAGAGTTCATAGAGCTCACGAGAGAAGTCCTGGGAGACATGGAGGACCTGGCCAGAGAACCTTTGAAAAGACTCGAAAACGTTGAGCTTACGGAGATTGAGCTTTTCCACGTCCTCAACATGCTCGTGTTTCTCGAGTCCTGCGAACTCTGCGAGAAGGCCAAGAGGGCAAGGGAGCTCCTCGGCATCGGGGAGCTTAAGTAAAATTTTTTGCTTACCATTTTACATCTTAGCCATATCCTCAATGTCTCCTTTCCACATCTTTGCATTATCCGATCCATCTGTCACACTCCGTTGATTAATATCCACTATTTTGCATCCATGACCACAAATGGAAAGGTTTAAATATTCACCTGTAGTGATATATTTTTTTGACAATGATGTTTGGGGTGTGTAAAATGGGGGCAAAGATTAGAACCACTGCCATTTTCGTGGCTCTCGTGCTCTTCATGGGGGTCTTTGCGGTTCCTGCAAGGGCAGAAACCCTCGAGAACGGCGGGGTTATAATGCAAGCCTTCTACTGGGACGTTCCGGCTGGAGGAATATGGTGGGACACCATAAGGAGCAAGATACCTGAGTGGCATGATGCAGGGATATCAGCCATATGGATTCCTCCAGCGAGCAAGGGAATGAGCGGTGGCTATTCCATGGGCTACGACCCCTACGACTTCTTTGACCTTGGCGAATACTACCAGCAGGGGACCGTGGAGACACGCTTCGGCTCGAAGGAAGAACTGGTGAGAATGATAAACACCGCCCACTCCTACGGCATGAAGGTAATAGCTGATATAGTGATAAATCACCGCGCGGGCGGAGACCTTGAGTGGAACCCCTTCGTTGGAGGCTACACGTGGACGGACTTCTCGAAGGTTGCTTCTGGTAAATACACCGCCAACTACCTCGATTTCCACCCCAACGAGGTCAAGTGCTGCGATGAGGGCACCTTTGGAGGCTTCCCTGACATAGCCCACGAGAAGAGATGGGATCAGTACTGGCTCTGGGCAAGCAGCGAAAGCTACGCCTCCTACCTCAGAAGCATAGGAGTTGACGCGTGGCGCTTCGACTATGTTAAAGGCTACGGAGCATGGGTTGTCAAGGACTGGCTGAACTGGTGGGGCGGCTGGGCCGTTGGAGAATACTGGGACACGAACGTTAATGCACTCCTAAACTGGGCCTACGCGAGCGGTGCCAAGGTCTTCGACTTCCCGCTTTACTACAAGATGGACGAGGCCTTCGACAATAAGAATATCCCGGCTCTCGTCTACGCCCTTCAGAATGGCGGGACTGTTGTCTCCCGCGACCCCTTCAAGGCCGTAACCTTCGTGGCAAACCACGACACGGACATAATCTGGAACAAATATCCCGCTTATGCTTTCATACTCACCTACGAAGGCCAGCCGGTCATATTCTACCGCGACTACGAGGAGTGGCTCAACAAGGACAGGCTTAAGAACCTCATCTGGATACACGATCACCTCGCTGGGGGAAGCACGAGTATAGTCTATTACGACAGTGACGAGCTTATATTCGTGAGAAACGGTTACGGGAGCAAGCCCGGCCTTATAACTTACATTAACCTCGGCTCAAGCAAAGCCGGAAGGTGGGTGTACGTGCCAAAGTTCTCGGGCTCATGCATACACGAATACACCGGCAACCTCGGCGGCTGGGTGGACAAATACGTCTACTCAAGCGGCTGGGTTTATCTCGAGGCTCCCGCCCACGACCCAACCAATGGCCACTACGGCTACTCCGTCTGGAGCTACTGTGGGGTGGGCTGAACCCCGTCCCCACTCATTTCCCATTATTCTTCCCGTTTCTCCAGGCCAAGCGTTTTTTCAGCCCCCAACGCCAGTCCAACCCTGAACAGCAGGAGCGTCCATAGGAACGAAATTACCGCTGTGGAGTACGGGTAAAATCTGAAAACCCATACAAAAATATTCGACGCCGGAACTACAGCCGAGTAAACGAACCCTACTCTGCCCTCCCTCGCGCAGTACTCTGAATCTCTGTAGGCAGAGCATATGAGCCATTCCAAAGTTGAAAAAGCCAACCAGAAGAAACCGGTGATAAGAAGGGCCACAGGATGAAACCCATGGCTTCCGAAGTAACCTCCCCAGAGTGCCAAGACCAGCTCGGCAATCCACCAGCGTAAAAATAAAATGGGAGAAACCTCAGCCCCGTAAAGCCTCATTATCACCACCCCACAATGTCAGACACACTCCGCTCTTACACGGTGGAAACGGTGGGTAGTAGTGCTTATAAGGATATACACTGTAAGAGAGCTTTACCAGTGGGTTGGTATATTTAGGTTCTCTCCATGCACCAATGCCCCATCCAAGGCTTTCGAGTGCATCATGGAAAAGTTTGCTGATGCCCCAACTCACCGTTCCAGAAAGTACTCCCCAAACTATGCCCGGAGGAGTATGGATCACTACACTAACCGCTATACTCACGCCCAAGGAAATCAATCCCCACTGGTTCCAAGTATGGAGGTAAAACATTGGCATGTTGAACTCTGAACCCAACCACCTATCATTGGGCTGCACTCCCACGTAGACTATCCCGTACCCAATGTCATCATCTACATCAACACGAATGACTTTGTAGTGAATTTTAACTTTTTCTACGTGACCGTCAGGGAATCTAAAGTCCACCCACTTTTCCTGCCACTCCGCAGGTTTTATTTCAATGTCTGTTTTTGGGTTGTAGTAGAACTCATTGACTTTCACGTAAACCCAAGGGTCACTTTTAAATATGGGCTCAGTTGTACCATCCTGATACTCAATTATCCAGGGTATCGCAATCCTTATCGGATCCTTAGTGCCATCACCTGCCTCTGTATATCCCCTCCAGCTCCAGACGAATGCCAACCAGATTCTGCCACCGTAGACGTACGAATCGTATTTTGAGAAGTATATGCTCAGCTGATCTTTATCCCCAAAGTTCTGGGGAGTTATTGGGACTGAGTTGTCATTTGAAATTGGCGCCGCCATCGCACTCCCGGCTGTCACTCCAACCATCAGCAGTCCCAAGAGGACTGCCATTAATGGTTTCCACTTCAAGTTGTTCATCCTCAATAGTTTTCACCTGAGTATTAAGGCTGAGCCTTTAAAAATTTTTTTCTTTAATAGTAAATTACAAACTAATGAAAAAATATTTTAACAGTTAAAACACAACCTAATTTGACGAAAAGAAGTTGAGTAAAAGAGATTTATCCAAATCTCAAGAAGGCATCGAGAAATCCAAAATTAGAACTCTATCATCCAGTCACTTCTCCGGCCCGCACCATTCTTTATTTATTGTCACGACCTCGTCTGCTAGAGATGTCCCGTTGATGTTCCCCGGGTTGCGGAGTATCGTTACGTTGCCACTGACTATTCTAGCAAATATCCCCGGGTTCTGCCAAGCACTTCAACAGTATCGTTCACGCAGGTCGTCCCGTTGGAAGCTTCGAAGAGGAAGTAGACAATTGAGCCCCTCTCGATTTCGTGGCCAAGGTAAGTGCCGTTGACGCAGGCGCTGAGGGTTATCCTTCTCTTGAGAGCGCCTTCAAGGAGTGGGGAGCAGTTTTCTTCACGAATCACAAAACGTCCGTCCTCAAAACTCGCCCTGCAGTAAAAGGTGTCCCCATCGCGAATCTCAGCCACCACGTAATCGGGAGAAACGTCAAAGTCCTCGGTGAAGTGAAAGTCCCGCCTACCATGCTCCGAATATCTGAATCTGAAGAGTGCAACATTGGTGACCTCGTTCGGATACTTCTTCAGCAACTCAATTCCCTCAAGCTCCGCGGGAGAAGCAAAGTGGACCTCCACGTTAATCCGGTATCTCTCCAAGGGAAGTAGTAAGACCCGCAACTATAATGACAACAGCAATGAAAAAGAGGAAAGCCTTTGAAAGGCGATCAGCTATGGAACCACCTCAGAACTCCTCAACCCACTTAATCGCTTGCGGTACCTTTTCGGCAACGTCCAAGGCCGTGAAGTTCTCTCCTCTCTCTTCCTTCACCATATCCCCAGCGAGGCCGTTGAGGAAGGCACCAACGGAAGCGGCCCTTAGCGGCGGGTTTCCAAGGGCAAGGAGGGCCCCAACTATTCCAGAAAGCACATCTCCGGTTCCTCCGGTGGTCATGCCCCTGTTTCCAGTTTTATTGTACTTCCAAACTTTTCCGTCGCTTATTATATCGTAAATCCCCTTGAGCAAGATAGTGCCACCCACTGCGTTGGCTTTTTCAATTACAAGCTTTGCTTTCTCCTCAAGGCTTCCTTCGGGCTTTTCTCCAAACAGTATCCTGAATTCACCGGCATGGGGAGTCAAGACAAACTTCTTGCCCTTCAGAACGTCCAAATCCCCGGCGACGGCCTTTAGAGCGTCGGCATCTATAACTACCGGTTTCTCACACCAGCGGAGGAACTCGACTACAAAATCCTTAGTCTCTGCTTTTTCCCCAATTCCCGGGCCTAAGATAACTGCATCAACACCATCAGCAATTGAAAGAACATCCTCAACGTCTTCCTTTGTGAAGTTTTTACCATCAAATGGGCGCAAAATTATGTTGGGATCGTTTATTCTTCTTGCTGAGTCTTCGGGCATCGCTAAATACACCAGGTCCACTATGTAGCTTGCCGCTTTCGCTGCCAAATATGGAGCCCCAAAATAATCTTCGCTTCCTCCAATTATGAGAAGCTTTCCGTTCTGCCCTTTGTGCTCGCCTTTCTTTTGTAAGGCAAACTTCGCATCGCCCGGCCCTACAAGATGATACAACTCTCTGGGGTATCCTATCTTTGCTACAACCCTTTCAAAGTCCCTATATTCTTCTTTGTCCCATTGAAAAGTTACTGCAAAGTCGCATTTAACGTGAACACCACTTGGATAACCGCTCGGCAGGTCAACGCTCACTATCTTTGCCCTCCCGGCGTATTCATTTATTTTCTCTATAGCAGAGCGTATCGGCTCCTTCGGCTCACCCTTTGTCCCCGCACCAAGGAGTGCATCCACTATAACGTCAAAGCCTTCAAGGCTTAGCTCCCTTATCTGGCTCGAATCATTGATAACTTTGATTGTGATAAAATCGAGCTTTTTTAGGATTTTCCAGTTCTGCTTTGCCTCTTCACTTCTGATTTTTGCCTCGTCCCCTATTAAGAAAAGCGTAACATTGTTTTCAAAGCTGAGATGCCTTGCCACGACAAAACCATCGCCACCATTGTTGCCCGTTCCAGAAAAGACCGCTATTTTTAAGCCCCTGCCAAACTTCTCCTCTATAGCCCTTGCAACGCCGGCACCGGCGTTCTCCATGAGCTGAAGTGGAGATATGCCGAGCCACTTGGCATTTATATCCCAGATGTAAACATCCTCAATGCGCATGAGTATCACCAATAGATGTTGGACAAAAAGAACAAAAAACTTATCCTAAAAAATTTCCCCAAGTTCCGTTATTGTTGCTATCCACAGCACATAGAGGACAACAAACAAGAGCAGATAGCTCAAGAAGAGCCTCAACCTTCTATTTCTTATTTTCTTAAGCCCAAAAATCTCAAAACCAGCATAGGAATGAACAAGGAGCAAAACGGTGAAGCCGTATCTTATGAGCCGATAGGAATGAAGCGTTGGGGCATTCTGGTATGAGACTAAGCCAAAAGTAAAGGTCGAGATGGTTCTAGGGCTCACAATCCCGTATCCAGTGATAACAAGGATCATGGAAAAAATAAAAAGCGGAACCGCCGTAAGTTCCACAATCTTGAATGCCCTCATGGCTTTTCACCGATGTATGCATCATCAGGATAGCCTTCACTCTCGTAAGTTCCCAAGAAGTTGTAATCAACCACCTCTATCTTAATCAAATACTTTATCCACTTGTACCCCCACATATCCGGCGCAACAAGCCTCGGCTCGATGGGTTTGTTGTTAAACTCATAGGCGATTATGAGCTCATCGTTTGTGAGGGCTTCTTCAAGGGTAAGATCGGTTGTGAACCCATCCTTTGCGTAGAATGCCACTTTTATTGCTCCGTCTTTTACTCCCGCTTGCTCTAAGATGTAAGACAGCTTAACTCCCTTCCACAACCCTTGTTTTCTGGCCTTTCCAGGATAGGCAACGCAATAAAGCTCGGAAAAAACCGCTGTTTGCGGCATCTCCTTAAGTTGTGAGAGGGTAATGTTCATGGGCCTTTCCACAAGCCCGGTGATTTCGATAACCCATTCATCTGCTTCCCGGGATGTGTTCTCTCCTCCCGTAAGAATTTCTTCATAACTGGAATCTGGAGAGTTTTTCTCTTCAGAAACTTGAGATGTCTCCATTTCAAGCCCAACTTTTGCTACTGTAAATACTGCCAAAACGACGAGAGAAACAGCTGCTACAATAAGTTTTCTTTCCACAATACCCACCATTTTCAAATGATTCTTTCAAAGTTATAATCTTAACTGGGCATTATTGGGAAATTAATGAGTTTTTGATAAATATCAAAAATTTTTAACGAGGTGAACCAAATAAGTTTCAACAGGATACCGAAATGTTATTACACAAACTGATGCCGTGAATATGGAGGATCGCCTCAAGGGTGGTGGGAACTGGGGTTAAACCGCCAAAGTTTTCAACGCCCTCTCGTAATCCTTCTCAGAGTATAACACCAGATAAACTTCCTCAACGCTTTTCGCTTCTCTTGAAAACCCCTTTACCGTCTCGACAAAGGTCTTCACAACCTCTTCAAAGGGACACCCGTAGATGCCAGCACTTATAGCCGGGAAGGCTATGCTCTTGACTTCCAACTCTTCCGCCTTCCTCAGCGCCCCGAGGATAGCTTTCTTGAGCTTTTCCTTCTTATCCTTCTCCCATCTACCACCACAGTAAGGCCCAACGGTGTGGATGATGTACTTTATGCCGTACTGCTCCATTTTCATTGCAGGGGTTACAACAACTTCCCCATGCTCAATCCAATCCCTTCCAATCTGCTCTTTCATGGCTTCTTTGCTTATTCTTATGTATTCTCTAACATCTCCAGTGGCTGCTTTTGCTATTGAGTAAGCAACCCCACCACCGTGTTCAAGATATTTGTTAGCGGCATTGACGATTGCCTCAGCCGGAAAGCGGGTTATGTCCCCTTGGGTAACTTTAAATGTGAGAGACCCAAAATTTAGTTCCATAATGCCCACCGCATAAAAATACGCACCAAAAAGATAAAAGGTTAGCGAAGCTCATCGACTATCTTCTGAACCTTATCCAAAACTTTTTCTTCATCAATGGTCAGAACTTCTCCGTCGAGCATTACTATTTCCCCGTTTATTATAGTTGTCTCAACATCGTTCCCGTTGGCCGAATAAACTACGTGGGAGAGCACGTTGGTTATTGGCCTCAGGTGGGGCTTGTTGAAGTCAAATATAACAATGTCGGCAAACATTCCCTCTTTTATAACTCCAGCGTCCAAATTGAGAGCTTTCGCTCCGTTTTGGGTAGCCATCTTGAAAACTGTTCTTGCATCGGCAAGGGTGGGGTTTAAATTGTGAACCTTGTGGAGTAATGCCGAGATTTTCATCTCCTCTATCATGTCCAAGTTGTTGTTGCTTGCTGCTCCATCCGTGCCCAGTGCTATGTTAACTCCAGCTCTAAGGAGCTTCCCCAAGGGCATTACACCGCTGGCGAGCTTCATGTTGCTTGCAGGATTATGAACTACCGTAACTTTCCTTTTGGCCAGGATTTCGATCTCCCTATCAGTTAACCACACCCCATGGGCCGCTATAACATCGCTTTTCAAGAAACCCAACTCGTCCAAAAACTCCACCGGGGTTTTACCGTATTTTTCCTTTATCTGTTTTACCTCATCTCTTGTCTCGTTTACGTGTATCGTTATTCTCTTTTTACTTTCATCGGCTTTTTCCCTGACCCATTTCAAAAGCTCTGGAGAGCACGTGTAAGGAGCGTGGGGTCCAAAGAGGAACCCTATCCTTGAAGAATCTAACTTCTCGATAAACTCCAAGAGTTTGAGGGTTTCTTTGATCTCAGCATTCCTCTTTTCTTCATCTCCAAGATCCACCATGCCATAGCTCAGATAGGCTCTTATTCCAGCCTCCTCAGAGGCCTTTGCAACCTCCTCCATGTGGAAGTACATATCAACAAAGGCCGTTGTTCCACTCTTTATCATCTCAAGGATTCCAAGGAGGGCGCCCCAGTATATGTGTTCCGGCTTGAGCTTTCTTTCCATTGGCCAGATGTAGTTTTGAAGCCATTTCATAAGGGGCAGGTCATCGGCAAGACCCCTTAGAAGAACCATTGGGGAGTGGGTGTGAGCGTTCACAAATCCGGGAGAAAGGACTTTTCCCTTAGCGTCAATCACATAATCCGCTCCGAGATTGAGGTTTTTCCCAACTTTGGAAATTCTGTTCCCTTCAATGTAAACATCGGCCTTGATAACCTCAAGGTTCTCACCGTGGATTAGGTAGCCATTTTTTATGAGAATGCTCATGGAATCACCCGCAAAATGTAGAAGAGAGAATTAATAAAATTGTTGGATTCAAACGAACATCGTCTTGAGAACATCAGCACAGCCGCACTTTCTCTCTTCTGGAATCTTTGGAATTCCTGCCTTTAAGAGCTTCCTAATTTTTTCATTGTTTTCCTGCATAACTTTGAGCACTTCTTGAGCATCCACCGGCTTCTCAGCCCAGACATCGTAGTCCGTAATTGCTGCAATGTTGACGTAGCACATTCCGAGCTCCCTAGCAAGATTTACCTCCGGCACAAGGGTCATTCCAATTATGTGGGCGAATTGTCTGAACATCATTGACTCAGCCCTCGTGGAAAACCTTGGGCCTTCAATACATACATAGGTTCCCCTCTCATGAACTGGAATGTTTAGTTCTTTGGCGGTTTCGTAGAAAATCTTCCTCATCTCCGGGCAGAAGGGGTCGGCCATTGAAACGTGAGCAACCTTTGGGCCATTGTAGAAGGTATAGTCCCTCTTTTTTGTGAAATCGATAAACTGGTCGGTTATAACTATATCCCCCGGCTTGTACTCTTCTCTAAGAGATCCTACAGCAGTAATTCCTACGATTCTCTCGACGCCAAGCTCCTTAAGGGCCCATATATTAGCCCTATAGGGGACCTCGTGGGGTGGAAACTCGTGGTTCTTTCCGTGCCTCGGGATGAAAGCAACCTCAACTCCTTCAATCTCCCCTATTTCCACTGGGGCCGATGGCCTGCCATAGGGAGTGTGCACCTTTATTGCTTCTCTTGGCTCAAATACCCCATAAACTCCGGAGCCGCCGATGATCCCTATCTTCGGCATTTGACATCACCAAGATAGAAAAATCTTGAAGAAATATTTAAGGGTTGTCTCCCTCGGACACCAAAGTGCCAACCTGAAGAATGTTAAATAAAAACTCATTTTGGGTACCTCCCTTTTTGTATCTTTTCAATTAATTCTAATAATTCTAAATGCGTCTTCCAAGAAGCTTTTGGCATGACTCTAAGCATAATCGACGGCTCAGATTCAAGCTCTTCGATTTTATCTAATAATAAGTATTCAATGATACCATCTTCAAGAGAAAAGCCTTTTTCCGCAGATGAACGAATCCAAACGCCATACTGTAGTGTTATAAGGTTTATAGCATTTATGTAGTCCCAAACTTTTTTATCATCACTTGGTTTTACTCCTGATTTGAGATCATGTATTATAAGGTTGTGAAGACGAATAAGATGCGATAGAAGTACGCCAATTGTTGTTATATGAGTTTCTAATACTTCATTTAAAGCTTGTCTTAAACTCTCTTTTAGCTCTTTTAGCATTTCTGCAATCGCAATACTAATTGCTATAGACGACTTTGAGCTATTTATATCTTCAATTCTTCTTCTAAGTTCAGTCTTTAATTTTTGTATATCTTCGATCTTTTTTGGATCTTCTTTTTCCAGTTTCTTCTCAGCATGTTCAAGTTCTTTGAAATGGTATAGCAATTCTCTTGCAGCTTTTATAATCTCTTCATCCTGCTCAGAATTTACGTAAGTTTTCAGGATTTCTAAAATGTAATCTACATACATCTCAACCCTATCAATGGGCTCTCTAAGACGTTTTAGTCCGATAGATTTCTCGGGATTTACTATTTCCTCTTTTCTATATAAAAAGAGATTTACGAAATACTCTTCAGGTTTTTGCCTGAGTTTCTCTTTAATCGCACTTATCATTTCGTCTTTTGACTCCATACAAAGTCACCCATTATTTCTTTTTGTAAAGAGAATATATAATATTATCGTTAACAGTCCGTCGTATACTCCTATATCCATGAGATGCAAGCAATTTTTCTAGTTGTGAACTTACTTTATCTCGATAACCTACTATTATCATTGTATTATCTTTATAAAAATTTTTAGTAGCATTAACCGAAGGCGCGCGTTCAACAACTAAATAGCCTATTTGACCTTCTGGAATTTCCACAAGGGCATGTATACCTTGTTTCTTCCTAATTCTATACCAAAAGTCGTATTTATACCCTAGTTCCCATCGGGTTGTTAGATTTATATGCATTTAAATTTTTTGGTTGATTGGGGATTGTTATGGACTTCCAGAAGGAAATCCTGATCATAAAATCCGAAATTTGCCCGATAGTCAGCAAACACTACCCGAAAAACACCCGTAGGGAAGTAATCAGCCTCTACGCGTAACGCGCAATACTGACACACTTACACTTTAACGGAGTTTACAAACACGCTTACAGGGTTTTAATTGAGGAAATGAAGCTGTTCCCCAAAATCAGGTACAACAAACTGACAGAACGCTTGAACAGGCACGAAAAACTCCTGCTCCTAGCGCAGGAAGAATTATTCAGAAAACACGCCAGGGAATACGTCAGAATAATCGACTCGAAGCCAGTTGAGACTAAAGAGCTGGCCAGAAAAAACAGGAAAGGGAAGGTAGGTTCTTCAGAAGTCATAACTGAAAAGCCCGCAGTTGGGTTTGTTCCATCTAAAAAAGTTCTACTATGGGTACAAGCTGATTTGTTACTCTGATGGGAATTTGCTGGCTTTGCTGTCTGTTGATCCGGCGAACGAGCATGATGTGAGCGTTGTCAGGGAAAAGTTCTGGGTGATTGTTGAAAAGTTTACTGGCTGTTTTCTGTTTTTGGATAAGGGGTATGTCAGCAGGAGCTCGGGGGAATTCCTGAAGTTTGGCGTTGTTTACACGCCGGTAAAGCGGGAGAGTCAGATTGGTAGTCTGGGGGAGAGGAAGTTTTACAAGTACCTGTCTGATTTTCGCAGGCGGATTGAGACTTTGTTTTCGAAGTTTTCTGAGTTTCTTCTGAAACCGGGCAGGAGTGTTAGTTTGAGGGGTTTGGCTGTTAGGATTTTAGGGGCGATTCTGGCCGTGAATCTGGACAGATTATACAACTTTACAGGTGGTGGGAACTAGGGTAAAATTCATTACTCAGCTTCTCCTGTTTGGAGCATCTTGCTTCCAAATATCTCCATCCCCCGTTGCCGAGAAAATTATGGACAAAACTATTAAGTCTTCTGCCCAGTATTAATCCTTGGTGACATCTATGAGCAAACTGATGGTTTACGTATGTGGGAATGGAGAAAGAGAGTACTGGAAGCATGCATACAAGGCTGAAGAGCTAATACTCAAACTTTCTGAGTCGCCCATAAGCATGGAAAACGCTTTGCAGCTGGTAGATAAGGAATCCTTGAATTACTTCCTTTGAGAGAGCTTCTTAAAAGAAGAAAGTGGGCAGATTAAGCTCAACTTCTGCTTTACACCATGGGAAGACGTTTTGAAACTTAGGGAGATTGGAGTTAAATATGGAGAAGCCTTAGCAGAATATTTAATTAAAAACTTTAAGTGGGTAGATGATGACCTGAAAAGATTGAACTGTTTGAGATACTCAAAGCTAGAATACCTCCGTTTTGCTGTTGTTGGTTGCTACGCCTTAGATTTGAAGTTCCTAACCATGCTGGAAAATGAATGGGGCGAAAAGAGGAAGTTCATTCCTTATGCCCGTGAAATTAGAGGTGACTGGGGAAAGATTGCAAAGGACTTTTACTGGGGCTGTCATTCGGCAAAGTTTGGAAATTACATGTTCTACTCCTTTGGTAATCACACTGGCTCAAGAAACGCTTTTCCCGACTTAGTCTGGTCTGGAAAAGCAGAGGAAGATGAAGCAGAAGCTTTAGGCAGGGCACTCGAAGAATTCCACAAAAGTGGAAAAACAAGTGAAATTTTAGAAAAATACGAATATGTTGGAGTTCCGTTCTTTGATAGAGATGATGGGAAGATAGCGTGGGAAGTTGCTAGTAGAGTTGCAAGCGAAGTAAAAAGACTTGTGACTGAAGTGGAAGAGCTGAAAGAAAATTTAAGCAAATTGAGAGCAAGCCAGTGGTGTTCTTTTGAAGAACTGTTCATTGAAGCTTGGCACTGGATTTTTGGATGGACAAACAACGTTTTAATTAAGGAAGACTATTTTGCAGAGCCCGAAGAAAGTGGAGATGGGGGGAGGTACGTTAAGTGGGTGTCCTTTAGTGCATAAGATTCGCAATCTCCACAATTCTCTTTGCTAAATAATCAACCAGCATTTGAGTTTTTGAGTTATTTATGGTTTCCCCTTTTTTTTTTGATATCCCGGCACAATAACGGCACCAGCAATTATAGCTTGAGCATCTAAGATTAGCGAAGATGTTAGAGTACAGAGAGCTTTTACACCGCCTAAGTTTGAAACAATCAACAGAGCCACGACTTTATTTTTTAAATAGTTCTCAAGAAAATCACGCTCCAACAAAGCCTTCAGCTTAGAAGGAACGTCCATATTGTAAGTTGGCGTTCCGATGACTATTACATCAGCACTTTTCAACACTTCAAAGAGCTTTACTCTCTCATCAAGGGCATCGACTTTGCATGCATTCTCTCTTAAGCATTCAGCACTGCAGAGCTCACCACATGCTTTTATATCGAAATCGTAAAGGTGTATTATCTCTTTTTGCCAATTTGTTGATAGTTTCTCTAAAAGTAAAGAGATGGCTTTTGATGTGTTTCCTTCCTTTCGGGAAGAGCAACAAAGAGCGATGAGTTTCATATTTTATTTCCTCCTTTTTTACTTGTTTTCATCAATTCCTCCCCTCCAATAATGATTATCAGGATTAAGTTAAAATCCATATGCTCTATGGATATACCTCCGAAAATTGAGAACTAACAGCCAAAGTATGAACACAGCAATCCATACTCGCTTCATTTCCTAATCCCCCTCTTTTGGAAAGGTAAAGTGTGCTGAAGTGAAAATACACCTAACCGTGCTCCGCTCCTTAACCACTTCAGGCTCCTTTTTGAGATCTTTTTTAAAGAGGACTGTCAGTGAAAGTTTTGAAATTTTCCCACTTTTCAATTATGGATCTCATAATATCCCTTTCTTTAAAAGCTCAATTCTCATATGCTTTTTCCTTCACTTTTGACCACACCCGCCACAAAAATTCTATCACTGAATTTTTTTAACAACTTGAACCCACCCATTCTCCCAGAGATCTTTTCTCCAAAGAAGCTCCCCCTCTTTACTTATTTTTATCAGAATTGCCTTTCCATCAAGTTCTCCACCTGCTAAGCAACGTAGAACTCCCTATCATGTTCGCCAGCTAAAAGAATTCCCTTCTCAGCGCTGACGACATCGAAGATCACACCATTGACAAGAGCTTTCTTTTCTAAGACTTCACTCTCGTTATTGACCTGTATGAGATTAATCTTCCAGCCATTCTCATCTTTGGAGCTTCCGATCAGCATAATACTGTCATTCATCGGCAAAATCCAGTACTTCCTCTCCCAGATTTTGTCCCCATTTTCGTCCACCTTTGTAGGCCTTCGACTACTATTGAATGTCCCTCCTAGTCATCTTTGCCGCCATAAAATTTAACCCATTTAAGATCTCCCCTTCCTGTTCAGCTTGAGAGGTACGATTTTGTAGTGTTCACCGATGATCATGGCACCCCTGTTGACAGCTACTCCAGCAGTAAGAACGGTCTCCTTTTCGAATTTGTAGGACCACATGTCTCTATCCAAAATTACACAATTTAAAACAGTTTAAAAGCTTTTATTAATGAAGTGTGTGGTTCAAGGCACATATTCTTCCAGAGTTGTTTTTCCCAGAGGGTTTCGCTGGAAGTTTCTAGGGATGCAGTACTTTTATGTTTCATCTTCAGTTAGCCTTTTTGCTGCTCTCTAAAGAGTTCACGATACCTCTGGCACGACTGAAGCAACTCATTGTGCCGTCCTCTGCATGTCACCATGCCCCCGTCAAGCACCCATATCTCTTCCATTTCCCTGACGGTTGAAAGTCTATGAGAGATGACCACCACCGTCATATCCATCATCTTGAGCCTCTCTAGGATTTTTGCTTCAGTTTCCGAGTCTATGCCCGAAGTTGCCTCGTCTAGGATAAGTATTTTCGGTCTTCTAACCAATGCTCTTGCCAGAGCAATTCGTTGCTTCTGCCCGAGTGAAAGGTTCTTGCCGCCTTCTTCAATTAGAGTGTTCATATCAATGCCCCCAAGCTCAACGAGCTCAAGCAATTTTGCAATATCATTGTCATTAACGTTCATGCCCAGAGCAATGTTTTCCTTAACAGTCCCTGTAAAGAGATGGGGGGAAGAGGGTATATATATGAGAGAATTACCTAAAATGGAAGATGGATGACAGCCTCCTATGCTCACAGTGCCCTTTGTTGGGCTTAGTATTCCTGCAAGAAGCATGGCTAATGTTGTTTTTCCAACACCTGATGAACCTACAATTCCAAGTTTCTTTCCATAAGGTATTATAGCTGATATGCCCCTGAGCACTTCTTTCTCGTCATCAAAGGAAAAGTGAACGTCTTTAAGTGTAATATCGAAGGAGTATGGATTACATGCAGACCTTTCTGAGGACTCCCCTATTTCGAGTATTCCCCATATCCTGTTCAGAACTGGAATTGCCCTTTGATATGCGCTCCATAGAAACGCAAAGCGCTCTATGGGGTAGTAAACTTTTCCTAGATATGAGAAGACAGCAATGACGACGGAGAGTGGGGCCATTTCCTTCTTAACAAGCAGAAGGCCTGCAAGAAGTATGGTCAAAGGCAAGATAGTTGAGAGGTATGACTGGAGACCATAGTTTGCCGTTTGATAGAACGCCATCTTCTTTGTCGCCTCGACCCATTCATCGAGATTTTTGGATATCCTAGAGATGAGATACTCAAAGGCGTTCAGAGCTTTGGCATCCAGCCTGCCATCAAGTCCTTCCTTGAAAGCGGTAACTGTCTTTGAGTATTTTTCCCTCTCATTTGATGAAGCAATCTTCAATCTATGGACAAATGCCCTCATGGAGAAGCCATATATCGGCATTGTGATGAGTGTGAGTAATCCCAGATAAACGTTGAGCTTGAAGACGACAAAAACGGCCATAGCGAGAGAAAATCCCTCAATTATTACAGCAGGTATAAGAGACATTCCAAGTCTGCCTACTATTTCGGTATCTGATTGAATCCGCGAAAGGGCATCCCCAGGTTTTATGTTTTCTGCGTATAGGGTTGAGATAAAAAGCCTTCTCTTCAGCCATGCTGCAGCTTTGGTCTCGGCAAAGTTGCTTATGAAACCAGCATAGAGGTATATTACAGTAGAAAGTGTGTAAAGACCAAGTATAATCCCTATCTCCCTAAGTATCTGGGAAAGTGTTAACATTTCAAGCTCATCCAAGAGGTTCCTTAAGTAAAATGGAACCATGGCAGAAAGAATCGTTGATATAACTCCCAGTACAACGAGCAGGAGTATGTATTTCTTGTGTGCTCTCCCAATCTCCATGAGTTTTCGGAAGTTCTCACCCAACTATATTCCCCCCGAGGGTTTCTATGACTTTCTTCATATCCCTAGTAGCAACATTGTATAGTATGTGCTCAAATGTCCTCTCATAGGCCCTAGGATACTTAAGAACGTAGGTACCCTTCACTTTTTCTTTTAAATGGATTCTACAAAAATCACCAAGATTGCTAAACCAAGCGTCATGCAATTTCAGCTTTGACATAGTAAAATGTTCTGTTACCTTGGATATCCTCTCTTTTAAGAGTTTTGTGAAATCTTTGTCTCTTATATTTCCTAAATAAAATCGCCTGTCTAAGTACGTTTGATGGCATGGATACACATCTCCATCGTAAAATACAGTTATCCTCAGAGGCATCTCGGAACATATGTACGTTTTCACATGATATTCTGGATCGAGAATCTCCCTAAGGATTCTACATACGCCCATTTCTTTTATTGGTATACCCTCTTCCCATTTGTCAAACAGATAATCCACTAGTTCCTTCAAGAATTCCTCAATTTCCGCTTCTTTTAATGCATATTTATCCCTAATAATGTTATTTTGAAATTGCACTGGCGGAAGAACATACCCAACTATAAATGTCTTTGAATATTTACTCAAATGAGACAATATGTCACGTATGGAATATTTCTGAATGTAATTTCTGGCATATGTTACTTCTAATGCTAGTTTGATACCCCTCTCATTTAGCAGTTCTAGTCCTTTTATAATATCTGCGTATGTGCCTTTCCCATTTTTATACTTCCTATTCAGGTCGTTTACTACTTGGGGACCATCAACGCTGACCGTTACTTCAAAGTCATACTGGGTAAAAAAATCAGCAATTCGCCTATTAATTAACGTTCCGTTAGTTACAATACCATATCTAAACTTGTATCCATTGATGTCAGCATATTCCACCAACTTCTCTATTGAATCGAAGTTTAATAATGGCTCGCCACCATAAAACTGAACAGTGCCCACTCCTAGTTCATTTGCTATGTCTAGGGCTCTTTTCCCTAGTTCTATTTTAAGTATACCTGGCTTTGTGTATGTACCCTCAAATGCGTAGCAATATGCGCATTTCATATTACAGGTTTGAGAGACCATTAAAACCATCATGTTTGGATTAATCTCTGCAGGCACTATTATCGGATTTACATTCTCACGTTTTGAATCTAACGTTTTTTGGATTTCCAATAGCATCTGCCTCTCACTTAATGTCAATGGAGCATTCCGTTTAATCTTGTTTATGACCTTAACTTCTTTAGAATCTAAAATTAATAATGTCTTGCTCAGGGGATCAAAGCC
This sequence comes from Thermococcus sp. 2319x1, assembly GCF_001484685.1. NCBI lineage: Archaea > Methanobacteriati > Methanobacteriota > Thermococci > Thermococcales > Thermococcaceae > Thermococcus > Thermococcus sp. 2319x1. Next base: position 1,809,551 of record NZ_CP012200.1, read on the forward strand.
CATATACTTGTTTTTTATTTGAAACGTATGAATAAAACCCACCATAGTTATCCCCCGGTTTAGGGTTTAAAAATAAAAAATAACAATAAAATTATAGCGTCATTTTCCAGTTCCAACCTTGTCGCAACAACATGCAAGACCAACACCACCAGCACTTGGGGCAACTGGAGGTAGCTTTGCTTTTAGTTCTACAACTTCCATACTTCGCCACCCCCTTGATTTTTTGCTTCATTGTTGCCTCGGCATACTTATTTAAGTTGTATTTAATACTTAAATCTTTCGTAAACTTTTAGTTAATAACTCAAAGTTAACAAATTTCTAAAAAAAGTAAGTCTCAGAATCCTTACTTTTCGTGAATTCTAATGTTCTTAATAAAGTAAAACTTTGTAAAGTAAACCCTAGTTCCCATTAGATCGTTAGAGTTATAAGCACTTAAGTCTTTTGGTTGATTGGTGGTTGTATTGAGCTTTCAAAGGAAAATCCTGATCATAAAATCCGAAATCTATCCGATAATCAGCAAACACTACCCGAAAAACACTCACAGGGAAATAATCAGCCTCTACGACCTAATAACCTTCGCAATACTAGCACACTTGCACTTTAACGGAGTTTACAAGCACGCTTACAGAGTCCTAATCGAAGAAATGAAGCTGTTCCCCAAAATCAGGTACAACAAACTAACAGAACGCTTGAACAGGCACGAAAAACTCCTGCTCCTAGCGCAGGAAGAATTATTCAAAAAACACGCCAGAGAATACGTTAGAATACTGGACTCAAAGCCCATTCAGACCAAGGAGTTGGCCAGAAAAAACAGGAAGGATAAGGAGGGTTCTTCAGAAGTCATCTCTGAAAAGCCCGCAGTTGGGTTTGTTCCCTCTAAAAAAAGTTTTACTATGGGTACAAGCTGACCTGTTACTCTGATGGAAATTTGCTGGCTTTACTGTCTGTTGATCCGGCGAATAAGCATGATGTGAGTGTTGTCCGGGAAAAGTTCTGGGTGATTGTTGAGGAGTTTTCCGGCTGTTTTCTGTTTTTGGATAAGGGGTATGTTAGCAGGGGGCTCGAGGAGGAATTTCTGAGGTTTGGCGTTGTTTACACGCCAGTAAAGCGGGGGAATCAGATTAGTAATCTGGAGGAGAAGAAGTTTTACAAGTACTTGTCTGACTTTCGCAGGAGGATTGAGACTTTGTTTTCGAAGTTTTCTGAGTTTCTTCTGAAGCCGGGCAGGAATGTTAGTTTGAGGGGGTTGGCTGTTAGGATTTTAGGGGCGATTCTGGCCGTGAATCTGGACAGATTATACAACTTTACAGGTGGTGGGAACTAGGGTTATTACAAACTGAAGCAACGCGGGTGGAGAGAGCGGAAGAGCAAGGAACAGAATTCCCACAAGTACCAGGAATAAAGACACTAGAATAACTACCAAGCTCTCAACTAACACCTTCGCAAGGATGTAACCACTTAAACTGTCCCCCGAAAATGGAGGTTCTCACTATCCCAAACCTAACATCATTAAACGTTGTTGGGCTAACAACAAGGTAAGAGTAGAATATTTGGATTGCAATAACGCCGGGGAGGGCATAAAGAAGGTAACTCACTATTTTTCCATGATATTCAAAGCTCACGGTTCTCGAGAGGGAGAACGCAAAAAACAGAAAATACATTAACGGAGTTATAAACTGGGATATAAATCCCCCCACGGCCTCTTTCTTTAAAGCCAAGTCTCATTCTTCAATCCCCCCAACGAGTTTTATAAATCCATCAAGTAGTGTCTCCTCTTTAACAGGAATCTGGGTGATATCAAACCCAACATCCCGCAAAAACAGGAGAAGCTCATAAAATGCCGATTTATCTTCAAGTTCTACTTTATCATCTCCAATAATTTTCCCTAAGTTGTTTCGTTTTAGGTGATCTGATAACTTTCCAATGAGTTGAGGCGGGAGTTCTTTTTTTTTTTTTGAATGTAACCAGTACCTTGCCTGCATAAACATGTTTGAGTTCCCCAAGGGTCGTATGAAGGATTATCTTTCCTTCTATTTATGAAAACCATCTCATTGGATAAGCTCTCAACTCCTGCCATGTCGTTGGTCGTCAGGATGAAATAGTATCCTTCCTTACTCATTTCACGAATAAGATTCCAAGTAAATTTTTTCCAATAGGATCAAGACCCAATGTTGGTTCATCCATAAATATCAGCTTACTTCGTTGGTCTAAGAAAGCTCTGGCAAGCTGTGTCCTTCGCATCAATCCCCCAGACAGCTCAAAAACCCTTTTGTGTTGATGTTCAGTTAAACCGAACAGCTCAACAACTTCATTTATCCTCTTTTCGAGCTCGTTCTTTGCGATTCCACGTATCATGCCGTAGAATTTTAGATTCGTTCTAACAGAAAGCAAGACATCAAGCTCAACGTCTTGGGCACACAAAGCCACAATTTCCCTAATCTAGGTGTGTCCCAAAGAAAGATGTCGTTTGGAATTTTCTCCAGCACATAGACGCAAAATATCAAATTGAGCATAAGTGACAAACATGAATTTGTTTTCCCTTACTTATTATGGCATTATGCCTACCCCCATCTTAAGACTCATGTCATATATTGGTTTTGTCTGCTCCATTCATATCATCTCCCAGTTTTTGCATTATTGTCATCATAGTTAAATCACATAAACTTTTTCCATACAGAATTTTATTACTATACAACATAGTAACAAGAAACCGTACACTAACACTATAAAAATAGTCTTCCGTGTAGATGATCTCAATTACTCAGGAAAGACTACGCTACACCACAAATTATATATGCCAGCTTGTGGTATATCGCTTTGATGAACAAGGAGATAAACAAAGAAGAAATTGAATTTTTAGTAAACCTGCTGGACAAATACCCGCTCGAAAGCATCAACTGCATAGCCAAAAAAGAAAAGATCAGCTATGCAAAGCTCAAAAAGCTCTTTGATAAATATTACGGACCGTCCAAAAGCGTCACTGTATCTGCTTCCATAAGCATAGCCAAACTCGGTCTCATGAGCTACGTGGCATTTCTATCGGTTCCAAGGGAGAACATAAAATCCACAATCGCCAAAATGTACCGCAACCCCTTTATTCCCGTTGCAGTCCCGTTTTTCGGTTTTATAAATGGGGTCTCCACAGTAATGTATATCCCTCTAGAGCAGAGGGACAAAATAGACGAACTTCTCTCAAGGTATTCCCCAAATTATGAATACTACGAAGTATACGCCTTTCCTCCAGGGAAAGTGGAGTTTGGAAAGTGGGAGTTCAGCTATGACTACGCTCTCTTGCTCGACATCTTAAAAAGGGATGCAAGAACACCAATGAAGGAAATAGAAAAAACCTTGGGAAAAAAGAGGCCAACGATAAGGTACATGATCAACAGGCTCAAAGATTTGGGCATACTACGGGGCTTTATGACGGTAGTAAATGAAGAAGCCTACAACAGAGGGTTCTGTGGAATAGCAAGGTCTCTCAACGAAGAATTCATAGAGAGGTTCAAAGAGCATGAGATAATGATCGGTGTGATAAAGCCTGCGGGCTATCTCATAGAATGGTACTTCTCAAGTAAAGAGGACATATACCAAAAAATTCTCGAATTCAGTAAGTACGTTGATAGGTTCGGCATATACTATTTTGACATGTTTGACTTCGGGATAAGAGGGTTTTCGTTTTCCAAAGCAGTGAAAAAAGATGGAAAGGGATACCACTCTATTCTGGAGTTTGATTAAAGTTAATCCCCAAAAACTCACAGTATTCCATGCCGCAGATTTCCCCGGATGCTTGATATTCAAGCGCCCTGCAGTCATGACAAGTGTATTTAAAGGGGCACGAGCGACAGAGAGGGATATTCTCTTTGGTGAGTGTCCAAAACTGATTTAGAACTTTCTTCCTCGGCAGATACCAGAGCTTATCCCTTCTTATGTTGCCGACCACGAAATTCCTCAGCAAGGGACAGGGAGTTATGTAACCGTCCGCCGCTATAGAGATCGTACCAGCCAAGCAACTGTGGTACCTGTTTGGAGAAGACGACAAAAGCTTCTTAACCTCAAACAGGTTAAAATCAACTTTTTTTAATGAGCCCGGAAAAAGGATGTCCACATAAACTTCCCCAGGAAACTCAACTTTCTGCTGAAGAAGCTCAGTGTATTCCTTATACTTTGCCATTATTAGCGCCCCATGAGCCCATTTTAGATGTTTCAGTTCCGAGAGAGCATCTTCCGAATATTCCATCTCCACTATTACCTTTAAGCCTTCTACCGGCTCAAGGGCGTCGATATCTTCAATTCTAATCGTGGCAAAAACATCTCCAGGAAAGCTCGCCAAGATATGCCTTGAAATTTCACCTAACTCTTCAACTTCGTCATAGTTCACCAAGTATATTTCCTGACCACCCACTCTTGTAAACTCTTTAACTACTTTTTCAATTTCTTCCATCCCTATTTTTTCGTCTCTTAAGATAAACCTGTTGTTTCCTATGCAGCCGAGAGAGCGAGGAATGCCGTGAAGCTCTGAGAATTTTCCCTTTCCCCTACCCAAGCTTAAAATAATCCTTTCCAGTTTGCCATCGTGAGGTTTATGGCTCCATGGGGGCTTTGCTACAGTTGCAATCTTTAATCCATTGGTACTAAACTTCCAATGATCGCTACCACCCACGCCAATCACCATAAAAGGATTGCGTTTATGGTTGATATACTTTTTCTATTCAGATTTTATTGACCACTAATAAAAGTAACACAAACTTGTACACAATCAACGGCAAAAGATTTAATAACTTTTGATTACTAAATTGTTGTGGAGGTGGGAAAATGCAAAAACCAGTTGAGTTGATACTTCCAAAAATTGAAAGGCCCATTTTTATTGAAGGATATCCCGGGATTGGGCTTGTAGGCCACATTGCGGCTAATTTTATAGCCAAAGAACTCAACATGGAAATGATAGGCTACATTGAGAGTCCATTCTTGCCCCCAATGTCTCTAATTCTGGAAGGCAAACCAAACCCACCGTTGAGATTCTACGGGAAGGACAACGTTATCATTGCCGTTGCAGATGTATACATTCCTCCAACTTTGGTGAACGAGATAGCAAAAGAAATCATTGGCTACCTAAAAGAAAACAACACCGAGAAGGTAATTTCACTTGGCGGCATGGGGATTGGCTTTTTCAAAGAACAAATGGAAGTCTGGGGCGTAGGTGGGAGCGAAGAGGAGAACAGGGATTTGGAAAAATTGGGGGTCAAGATACTGAAATACGGCTCCATAATGGGGATGAGCGGAAAGCTGCTATGGGAAGCGAGTAAAGAAGGACTCAAAGCGTATGCCCTTTTGGGAGAGACCTTCGGTGATAGGCCCGATCCAAGGGCAGCGGCAAATGTAATCGAGATACTCAAAAACCTCGCCCCAATAGAGATTTCAACAGAGCCTTTACTCGAGGAAGCACAGATGATAGAGGAGCAGCTAAGAAAAATGCACGAACAAATGGAGTCCGCTAGAAGAAGGGCTGAAAAGGAATATGAAAGCGTTTATCTGTGAGGTGGAAGTATGGAACTTCTTGTACTTGGTGGGATAGCCCGGAGAACCCTTGACCAGCTTTTAAGAAACCCCTACAGAACGATAGAAGTGAGGAGTGCAAGAAACGTTATCGTTACTCGAAAATTAAAGCAAGGAGAAAGGGTATTCTTAACTTATGAGACCCTTCAAGACGTAACCCGCGGAACGGAGGGAATAATAGCAGAAGTGTTAAAGATAGAAGAAATGGAACAAAGGATACCTTGGGAAGAAAGCGATGAACGAGAAGTTACGGTATGCAGAATACAGCTAAGGCTTGTGGGGCTGGGGAAAGTGATTGAGATTTCAAGCGAAGACAACGTAATGAAAGTAAAAGTTAGAGAAATGCTCCCACAGGAAATGGCAATGGGCTAATCGAAGAGCGTTTTTTGCCTTCCCCTCTTGGATTTTCCTCTTTTTGGAGGGGTCAGCCTTCTAAACTCCAGCCCCTCTTTCTCCAGAAGTTTTTTGGCACCGGAAGTCAGGGAAGGAGCGACCAAAATGCCGCGCACTTTTTCATGCTCTTCCTTCATGGCCTCGACATATCTCTTTAACTGACTGACAGCATGCAAATCTGCCCTCCTGCGTTTGAGCTCAAGGACAACAATATTTCCCTCTTTGTCCACCCCAAGAACGTCCACGATTCCATGCTTTATGGGCTTCTCTTTAAATAACGGTTTAAAGCCGTCTTCAATAACCGAAGGGTTCTCAAAGATTAGATCCGCCATTTCAGCTTCACTACCAGTTAATGCCAACTCCTCATAGTCTTCCGCCTGAAAATAGGATATAAGGTAAACATGGAGGAGCTCCACTTCAAGAATCTCCCGAGGCTTTCGCCGGATGCTTCTTAGGAATATCCTGCCTTCTTTTACCTCAAGCCCGACAGAGCTCCCGGGAGGTTGCCAGTTGACGGGCTCTCGCTTTTCCTTTTGATGAATTAAAAAGGAGCCATCAGGCTTTATTAATATAACTCTATCACCCGGGCCGAGTTCACTTTTTGCTCTTCCATCATAAAAAACCCTACAATGGGCAAAAATATTTACTATAGCCTCCTTTGAAAGGGCCCGGTTGAAAATATCCACTATCTCTTCGTAAGTGGGGTTAAGCTTTGCCTCAACTTTCATAACTCATCAAAGGAAATTTAAAAAGGGGCTTAAAAAGTTAAAGGGCTAATCCTCAATTCCTTTTTCAGTGATACTAAACGCCGCTTCTCCTTCAGGGAGATGTGGAGAGTCTATAAGTCTTGCAATTCTCTTTCCAGCCTTTCCTTTCCTTAAATAAACTCTAACTGTTGCGGAGTGTGCCAAGATATGACCTCCTATTGGTCTTGTTGGATCGCCAAAGAATGCATCGGGTCTCGCTTGAACTTGGTTGGTAACAAACACCGCTATATCGTAAAGGTTGGCCAAACGATGGAGGTCAGCCAAGTGCTTGGCGAGCTTTTGTTGCCTCTCCGCCAATGTTCCTCTTCCAACGTATTCGGATCTAAAGTGTCCTGTGAGAGAGTCCACGACAAGAAGTTTAACCGGCCTGTCGCTTGCAGCTTTTTCCTTGATTATTTCCTCCGCCTTTTCTACGAGGAGCATTTGATGGTTGGAGTTAAAGGCCCTGGCAACGTAAATGTTCTTTAATACTTCCTCCGGATCCATGCCCCTGTTTTCCGCTATTTGCTTTATTCTTTCTGGCCTAAATGTATTCTCGGTATCAATCCAGATTACACTTCCATTCAAGCCGCCCTCCTCTGGGGGCTTTTGGACGAGAACAGCCAGTGTGTGGGCTAATTGGGTATTGTGGAGTATCAGCCCGTTTGGTGCAACAAAGTTGTGAACCTCTGGAACCACCAGATCGTAGACGTAGTCGTTGTATTCCACCAAGCTAACGCTCTCAACTTCGTGGAATGAGAGCTTCCTAGCTAAAGATATCACCTCAAGTGCGTGCCTTGCTATTTCTCTTAGGTGTTGAATTTCAGATTTCAGCGCGGATATAACTTTAGCTCTTAATTCTGTATCTTTAGGAATCCCCCGGTAGCGGTAATTTTTAATTTGACCTTCTGTAAAACCATATTTTCTGAGGACTGTCCATGAAAATGGTAGCTTTGGCTTATCAGTATTGCAAAGTTCTTTTTCAGCACGCTCAAGCTCTGCAAGGGCTTTTTTAAAGTACGCTTCTATTTTCTCCAACGTCTTTTCAGTAAACCAAACTTCCTTTGAACGTGTTAGCAAGTGAGATGCCGTCTCACCTTCTTGTTTAGGCAACTTGAAGTGTGAATAAAGCTTTCCTAGGTACCGTGCAAGCTGTGGTGGATACCTTCCAACGCCTCCCGAATTAAATCCACCAACTTTAATTAAAGAATTTGCTGGTACTTTCCTAACCCCTACAAGCACATCTCCCCTTTTGATTTCTCCAGCCTTTATCCACTGGAACCCATCCCTAAATACCAACACGGGGTGAGGAAGTGTTACTTTAATGTTGATCCCAGTTGAAAGCTTAAGTTCTACAAGGTTTGAGACCTTCTCCCGGTAAATGTAACTTGCCTTTGTCCTTTTTACTTCCCCACTGTCAAGATCAAAGGCGTAAACGGTCACAGTATCCACTGGAACAGCGAAGCCATTGTCAAATGGAACTTCGCCATTTTTGAGTGCATACTTTGTATACATTTCCTCTATGCTCTCAAAATGCACTACTGTGTCATTTTCGTAATAGATTGGAGTGTCCTTTGCAAAGCATTTTCCACTTCCAAACTCTCCAAATACCTCTGAAATAGCCTGTGTCTCAATCCCACCGCCGAGAAGCTTGTCCAAGGACTTGCTTCCGGTAGTAATCTTGCCCACAACAGCTCTCTTTTTCAAATACTCATCGGCACGCATAAAGGTTCCGATATTGACGGCTTCTCTTGCGGCTTGAATGATCTTTAAAGCGGCCCCTTCACTTATTCCAGCAAGCTCTTTTAATTCCAAGGGAGATGCAACTGCTATTGCTTCCAAACTATCATAACCTGCCTCTCTAAGCTTTTCAGCAGTTGCGGGTCCAACTCCGGGGAGATCTTCCAGGCTTCTTATTTCTTTCTTTTTTGTTGTTTCACTCTCTGCTTCAATAGACAATTCTTCAAGATCGTCGAGCTCTTCAAACTCTTCAAGCTCTTTAATTTCATCCTCAACTTTCTTTTTTCTCGCCATAGTTACCACCCGTAAGCATGATCCTAAATAGTGATGAAGTCAGAATGCTTATATATTTTTCCCATGCCCTAAAAAAGGATTTAAAGGCTGAAAATTACAAAACCATTGATTAGTAAAGCCAGAATACCAAAATAAAGGCCTTAAGTTTGAGATTTCCATTGGAAATGAAACTCTACTTTGCAGACTTGATAACCAACAGCTTTGCACCTTCTGGAATCGGCTCATCAAGAGGTGGCATGAGGTGGATTTCATCTTTTGCATACCCGAGAAGGAACAAACCCTTGGAATAGAGAATTTTGAATGCCTCTCCAAAAGCCATTCTATCCATCTCGGGGAGTCTTAGAGAAGTTACATCGTATCTCCCGAGGGCCGTTGTTATATCATCTATGACGTCAACAACCTCGGGCTCAAAGACTGCGCTTGCAAGCAACCTTCCAGCCAGAGTTCTACTGGTTATTACCCTATCCGCTCCGGCCTGTCTCAAGAGAGGAACACTCTCGCGTTTAAGAACCTCCACAAAGACCTTTGCCTCAGAGAGCTGTTTTATCATCAACGTAACGAACACGGACTCGGAATCATCGCCCAAAGTCAGGAGAACATAACCAGCGTTCCCGATATTTGCTCTCTCCAACGTTTCCCTATTCGTGAACTCCCCAATGATAACTTCCACTTCCTCTGGAATGGTAAGCTTTTTCCTTTCATCATCGTTCGGAAGAATGACGATTATTGGCTTGTTGGGAGCTTGATTTTTACCTATGGCATCCATAAGCTCCAGCAAAGCGCTTTCTACAGTTTCTCCCCTCCCCATGATAACGTAATGGTCCTTAAACTTTACCCTCTGCATCCCCATCATCCTCCTAATCGAGCCAGACAAGAAATATTCCGCAAGGATTGAAACAAAAGCTGTGAACGTAGCTATACCACCGATAGAAGCAAAAATCGCTATAATCTTGCCAAGGGTGGTCGATGGAGTTATGTCCCCATATCCAATGGTTGCCATTGTTATGACCGCCCAGTAAAGAGCCGTGAAGAAATCTACCCCCTCAGCATACATGTAAAGTAATGCCAGGATTATTGCAAGCAGAACCACGGCTAAGGCAAGGGCGAATATTTTGCTCCTTTTCAGCTTTATCCTTATCCTCAAAAGCCTCCTAATCAATGGAACCGGTATCATTGCATTAGAAGTTAAGGTTTGACCTTAAAAAGCTTCACTTTCCAGTGGAAATAAAACACCACAATTTTGAGTACTTATGTATGTTATAATACGTCAACGTTCAGAAGTTCCAGCGGAAATAAAGCCCTTTTTCTACACTCATCTAAACGTTCATAAAATTGTCTGACAAACCCCCCAGAGTTTCATTTCCACTGGAACCTTGTTTTGAGAAATGGATGGATTTTATGGACGAAGAGAATGTAAACAGCATTTAAAAAGGCATTTAACGTTTACAAATATTTGTTTGTTCATGATGCTTAAATAATAAAACATCGATTAGTTATTGTTTTTACCAGCATATACGTTATTTTTTGAACAATGTTCATAGATAAGTATATATATCCAAAAACACAAAGAAAACGGGAGTGTTTGCACCAATTTAAAATAAAAGGATTGGTGTTTTGCGCCGCTTCCACAGGAAATACAACTCTGGGGGGTTGAGTTGTTGTTTAACAATTAACTTTTTGGTAAACATTTTTGTTGAACTCAATGTACATCTAAGGCCATCACTGTTCTTATTTTTGAGTACATCTCTGTTCATTATCTCCTCCATAGGAAACGGGGAACTGATTGCTCAGTGCTTGTTAATTGTAAAATTTCTATGTGACCTTTGTGTCCCTTAAGGGTATCGCTTCCATTGGAAGAGTGAGTTTAAATACTTCAAAGTTCAACTTCATATGGTGGTTCCTGTGGAAGTACTCAAATGGTTGGAGGAAGGAGAAGACAATGCAAAGGACATAGTGGATCTACCGTGGAAAGTGACAAAAATAGCGGAGGGAGTTTATCTCGCCGAACATCCAAAAATCCCCGTTGTTCTCAACATAGTAATAACTGATGAGTTCGTTCACCTCATAGTTCCTCTCGGATTGGAAACAGTCGCCTTAGAACTGCCGGAGCGCTTGAAAGTTTACCACACCCTTTTGACGCTGAACGATAGGCTAAATCTGATAAAGTTCTGCATAACTGGGATGAATGAGGAGATAACCCTGAGGGTTGACTTGGACAGGAAAACCCTTGGAAAAGGGGAATTTAACGATGCCCTTACAAGTCTCTTGATAGGTTTGAACCAAGTTATAGCTGCCTTGGGACTTGAAGAAGAGTTTGCTAGGGCAGTTTTCGAGAGAGTTGCAATGATGGTGCTGGAAAGACTTGAAAAGGGTGCCAAAAAAGAAGAAATTCTGAACTTTTTGGTAGCTAAGGTAGGGATGGATCCAAAAGATGCCGAGGAATTCTTGAGGGAGATAATTGAGACTAAAAGCCCGAAAGATGATATTGGTTACTTTTAACTACCTTTCAATTTTTAATTCCATCAGCCTTCTGCACAGGTTCCAGTGGAAATTAAACTCTTGATGTATGTCCTTCTTAAAGACCAACTTCAATTCGTTTAGCCCAGTTTTTCCCCTAAATTCACCAAACAAAAGCACGTTGTTCATTTCTATAACACCAAAAACTGCCGCTAAATTGAAGATTAGGGTTCTCAGCCGGTAACCGGTCGCGTAGTGTTCGCTTAGCTCTTCGTGGGGGTATTCAAAGAGAAAATATTCAACCCCTTCAATTTTCGCTATGTCCGTCATGGCTATATCTGCCGTTAAGAGAACTACGAGTGACGGGGTGTTTTTGTCGAACTCCTTCAAGGTCTTTACTATCAGTTCGTCGTTTGTGTTTGCCTTTTCATCAATGCTTTTTACCTCTATTACTTTGTCTTTTATCTTTTCGTATTCTTTTAGGGCTATGTACGCTGCTTTCCTCGATTTCTTCATCCTCCTGTTGCTGAATTCTTGGAGCAAATGCGAATTGTGGAGAATTTTCCTCAGCTCTTTTAGTTGTGCTGGTTTGTACTTGAAGTTCATTGAGTTTTCTATTTCCTTCTTTACTAAATCCACTATTGCTATCTGAATCCCCTCCGCCCCCTTGAGCTTGGATAAAAACGCGTGGTACAATAGGTTGGTATCCGGAGCAAAGATTATTCTTTTCGTGAGGCTCTTATATGCGTTAAGCTTCTCCTGGAACTCATCAATGTTTGCGTAGTTTATTATTCCACTGGAAAGGAAGCACTCATAAAAATCTCTGTATGTGGGGAGGTCATAGAGATACCTTTCTTTTCCTCGGAGTACTTTATGAAATTCGTCTTCTCTGGCTAACACTCTTATTTTGTACCCCTCTCTGTAGGGAAACGCCTCTAAAAGCGGGATGTTGTAGACGGGACTGCTCACTCTTATTTTTTCTCCCATCTGGACTAAGTTGATGAGTATCTGAAGTTCAGGCTTCTCTATAATCTTTTCCATCTTCTGCCCTCCATAAAATCCTTTAGCTTTTGGATATGCAGGGGAATCATCATGTAAGGCCTATTTGCATATTCCAAGTCTCTAAGCGAGAGGTAGAAAAGATGCTCCACCTCCAGTGGAAGTGCATGGATAGCGGCTCCAGCCACCAAGGCTTTCCTTCCAGAGGTTATGTCAACAGAAACCTCGTACCCTTCTTCTTTCAGCTTTTTGAGGAGTTCTCCTATCTTCTCATCTGCCTCGAGAAAGTTGTCTTCCTCTATTACCACCCATTCTATTTCCGGAGAAAAGCCGTATTCACTGGAAATTATCTTCAGGGCTTCAACGGCTTTGGGGAGTTTTTCAGAATAGATATCTTCCAGAAAGATGTAAATCTTGTCCGGCCTATAGCCTTGCATAACCACGGCATAATAGGAGTTTATCATGGCCCAAGTTGACCTTCCGAGCATTGTGATGTATGCCTTCATGGACTCCACTTTAATCTATAAGAATGAGCCCATACAAAACACTTTCGGAGAAGTCGAGCTTGACTATTTTTGAGAGCTCTATTCCTACAGCATCTATTGAAGGCCTCACTTTACTTGGCATTTTGCACTCTCCACTTTTCTCGAATTCGCACTCTTCACAGAGGTTGCAGTTTCCCGGAAATAGTGCTGTTGCATAGAAATTCCCGCTTTTGAACAGCTCTTCCTCTCTCTTCAGGATATAATTCAGCACCTTCCTCTTTTCTTCTTCAAAATTCTCGAAGTTGATCTCAAACTTTATCAGAAGTGCTCGCTTGTAATGTTCTACCAGCTCCTTCGTTTCCTTCCATGGAGGAGCATGAGGTGGGCAGGAAGGGCTTTTTCCATAGACTGGGCAACTTCTGCACTTCCACACCGGTCTTGGTGAAACAACAATTTCCTCTGCTGCTATCTCTTTCTCCCAGATTACCCTCATAAAGGAAAAATTGAAAAATCTCAATAAAAATTTAATCCATCAACCGGCCTCCGTTAACGTCAACGACTTCTCCAGTTATGTGGTCATTTTCGAGGAGGAATATTACTGCGTGGGCTATATCTTCTGGTCTGGCTATCTCCCCGGTTAATGAAAGCTTTCTTAGCCTTTCTCTCATCTCTTCATTTATCATATCAGTTGCAACGGGTCCCGGGGCAACGGCATTTACTAAAATGTTCGGTGCCAAGTGCCTCGCGAGATTAAAAGTGAATGCTATTAACCCTCCTTTTGATGCCGCATAGTGGGCTCCTACAGTCCCGCCGTCTTTACCGGCTATTGAGGCTATGTTAACTATTTTGCCTTTCTTCATGCATTTGAGAACTTCTTGCGTAACTATGAAGGCTCCCTTTAAGTTAACTCCCAAAACTCTGTCCCACTCTTCATCGCTTATCTCCATCGGGTTTATTGTCTTTCCAAGGATTCCGGCATTGTTGATTAGGATGTCAATTCTTCCAAACTTCTGGATAGCTTTTTCCACCATCTCTCTGACTTCTTCCCTGCTGCTTACATCTGCCCTGACTACGAGGGTTTCTACACCATAAGCTCTGCACATTTCTTCGGTTTTCTTTGCGTTTTCTTCATCCCTTGCATAGTTTATAATCACGTTGCATCCCTTCTTTGCCAGAGCAACTGCAATTGCCCTCCCTATTCCTTGGGAGGCTCCGGTTACCAAAGCCACTTTCCCTTTCAGCTCCATGTTGATCACCAAAATAGATTTGGGAAATTACCATAAAAGCTTTATTAAGTAAAGGAATAATGCCGAAATGCTTTTACGTTCTTAATCGTAATATTGAAACATGAAAACCATTCCTTTGCTCCTTGGGGTTTTGGTTCTAACTGCAGGATGCATTGGAGGAGGTGAAAAGATGGATTTGAAAGTTAGCTCCGTTTTTAGAAACAACGAGTTTATCCCATCGAAGTACACCTGTGAAGGGATCGATGTGAATCCCCCGCTGAAGCTCGAAGGATTGAGCGACAAGGCTGTAAGCATAGCGATAATAGTTGATGATCCAGACGCTCCGATTGGCACCTTCACACATTGGGTGGCTTGGAATATCCCTCCTACTGGGGAGATACCGGAGAACATTCCAAAAGAAAAGATCGTTGAAAGGCCAATAAAAGTCATTCAAGGAAAGAACGACTTTGGGAGGATTGGCTACAATGGCCCCTGCCCTCCAAGGGGGCATGGGGTGCACCACTATCACTTCAAGGTCTACGTTCTCGATACAACCCTTGACTTAAAACCCGGGGCAAGCAAGAGGGATTTGGAAAAGGCCATTGAAGGGCACGTAATTCAATTTGGGGAGCTGGTTGGCCTTTATGAGAGAAGGTGATTATTTGTATCTTAGCTTAACGTAGAGATTGACGCCACTCTGGAGAGCTGCCAAGGAGTTCAAAGTTAGGAATACCCAGTCCCCTATTAGATAAGAGTAGATTGCAAGCAGTGTTGATGCGGCAACGTACACCAAGACGAACTCCAAATTCAGCGGACACTTCTTGTTTTTGATTGTTTCCCACGTTTGAGGAATCCAAGAGCTCACGAGAAGAAGCATTCCTATGAGTCCCACGAGTTCCTTCATTCTATCACCCCGCTTATTCTCTTGCACCGAGGAGCTAATAACGCGGTTTTAAAAAAGATTGTGGACTAATGCAGGTGTATTTCGGAAAAAGAAAAGCTCGGAATAATCAAAAGAATGTCAATGCTTCAATTCGGAGGCAAGCTTTGAAGTTGCCCATGTTTTGACGTCGTCATCAAGAATATCGTTAATAATCTTAAACGCTTCCTGAATCTTCCCCTGTCTTGCGAGAGCCAATGCCACCTCAGCCTGTATTTTTGACCTGTTGGATATGTCCTTTATAAATCCGGCTATTTTTAGGGCTTCATCCAGTTTGTTGAGCTCAAGAAACTCGAAGGCCAAGCTCATTAGGGCCTTTACAATGCTTTCATCGTTTTCTATCTCCAGTATGGCCTCTATCGCCCTTCTAAGGGCTTCACTGTAGTCCTTTCCTTGCTTTGCCATTTCAACCGTAACCATCGACATTGATTTTGCCCTTATCCCCTTGTCTGGGATGGATTCTGCAATTTGAAGTGCGTTCTCGAAGTCCCCCCGTCTTATGAGTTTTGAAACGGTTTCGTAGAGGGCTCGCGATTGGTACCATTCCTGCATGCAAACACCAGATAGATTTTGCATTTGGAAAATTTAAGCTTTCCTACATCCCAAGGATAACGTATACTCCAAGAAGTATCAACAATGCTCCAGCGATCATTGAAAGCTCCCTGGACTTTTGAACTATTCTCTGCGAGACCGATTTGCTCTCCGTTATGCTTCCAACAGTGAGTAGTATGATGAGGAGTGGAAGGATGAAGATGACGTTGTAAAGTGCCAGAAGGATTAGCGTTAAAGCCTTTCCCACCTTGGATATGAGAATTGCGTATGCCAGATAAGTCCCGGAGGAGCAGGGGAGGAGTGTGAACGATATTATAACACCGAGGGAAAAAGCTCCAAAGATAGTCGCTTCCCTTCTGAATATGTTCCTTCTCACCTCCTCCTTCTTCACTATCCTGCTTTTTTCCATGTAGCCGGTTACGAATGTGTAAGCGCCAAAGGCTATTGAAACAACCCCCGCGACCCATACCGGAATCGTCTTGGTGAGTATCACCAGCCCAATCCCGAGGAGGTAGTAGGAGATGTAAATTGCAGCAACAAATGCCAGCCCAACAGCGTAGATTCTCCTTTTGGAAATATTTTCTTTTAGGGAGAGGGCTATGAGGAGCATCGTGTAAATGACAAACGTACAGGGGTTTATCGAATCCGCACCGGCAAGTGTTAAAAGGGGGTAGATTAGATTTCTTAAGCCAAGAAGTGACAATACGCCCGCCGTTAGTCCAATTGAAGATAAAATTATTAAAAGGAGAACCCTGATTTCAGATCTCACTCGGCTCACCATTGGTGAAAATGTATTCAAGCTTATTAATGATTTCGGTCGTGTTCTCTGGGATAAGGTAGGTTTTGTCGGCTATAAACAGTACTCCCTTGACGTTTTTGGCTTCTTCAACGAGGTCATCCGCGTATTCAACCGGAAACTCCCCGTTTACTATTGCGTATAGCTTCCCATCGTAGAATATCCCCGTTACCGGAACACCGGTCACTCCGAGGATTTGGTAGAGCTGCTCAAACATCTTTCCGTTGTAGTCGTTTCCCTGCAGCTCATAGTATGTTAAAGCTTCTTTTCCAAAAAATTTTGGTATTTCTTCTTTCATTTTCTTACAGTGGGGGCACGTTGCCAGTCCGTACATGTAAAAGTGGAATTTTGCCTTGTCCAGTGTGAAAGTTTCCGTTGCTGTGCTGGAAGAGGGAGGGATAGACGTGGTAGTTTGATTGCCCGAGATGCACATGCTGGTGAACACTATCACCACAAGGAGCAAAACCCCTAAAGCTTTTTTCATCAAAATCACCTAATTCAATGGTATACTTTGTGGGTTATAAATGTTTAGGAATGTAGATTTTTTAGCACGTAGCTTTTTAAGAACTTTTAAATAAGCTGATGGTGGTGAGAGTATGAATGACGTTGAGAGGGCTCTCCAGACCTTTTATTCAATGAAGCTAAAAGACATAATGCCATCAATAACCTCAATGCCCATTGTTACGGTTGATTCCCCCATCCTTGATGTGCTCAAGCTGCTCAGGACGAGGCATCACGTATGGGTTGTGAACAACAAGGGTGAGATGAAACTTGAAGGAGTTATAAGGTATCTTGATGTCGTATGTCTTCTTCTTCCCCCAGAAAACACAAAGGTAAGGCTTGGCAACATAAGCGCGGTTTTTAAATCCATTCTGGGAGGGGCGGAAAAAGCCTCCGATGTAATGGAGCGCAATGTGATGACAATAGACGAAGATGCCACGGTTTTAGATGCACTGACAAAGATGAGAAGGTACAAAGTGCAAATCTTGGCGATTGTCGATGGAAACAATACTCTGAAGGGCGAAATAAGCCTGAGGTTGCTCATTGACGAGTTCCTAAGACTGATGAAGGTGGGTGGTGTGCAATGGCTCCAGAGTGGGTCCTCTTCACCCTCGGAGTAGCCCTTATCTTTGGAAAGATTGGAGATCACTTAATGGAGCGATTTGAGCTTCCGGGAGTTTTGGGCGAGATACTGATGGGCATGATATTGGGGAATCTAATATATTTTGGCCTGGTAAACCCTGAGTATCTTACACTGCACTCTAATGAAACCTTTGAATTTCTTGCTCGCTTGGGCATAATTTTTCTCCTCTTCTTGGGCGGTCTTGACATGGATGTTGAGATGCTCAAAAAGACCGGTGCTGTTGCAACTGTTTCTACCCTCACGGGGGTTTTTGTTCCTCTGGTTCTTGGGTACTTTGGGCTCAGGCTAATGGGATACCCCTCCAAGGAGGCATTTGCCGCCGGGATTTTGTTGACGGCAACCAGCATAGGAATAACTGTTAGGGTAATGATGGATCTTGGCGTTTTGAGGAGCGAGGTAGGAGTGGCTTCTTTGAGTGCGAGCGTTATGGATGACTTCCTTGGAATAGCCCTAATCATATTTGCGGTTGGTACTGGAAGCCTTCTGGGATTAATAAGCAAGATGGCTGTCTTCTTCATCATCACGGGTTTGGTTGCGTGGTATACGATAGAAAAGTACATTCGCTTTTCGGAATGGCTGCATGTGGAGAAAGGGGTCCTTGGTATGGTGCTCGCTTTGATGTTCCTCTTTTCTGCCTTGGCGGAGCACTGGTTTGATGCCGCCATAGAGGGCTCATTTATGACCGGTCTGGTTTTATCAAAACTTCCGGAGGGCAAAAGAATAATGGAAGACGTGAAGGCAATAGCCTATGGTTTTTTAGTTCCTGTATTCTTCGTGTACACCGGGGCGATGCTTGACTTGAGGGTTTTTACCAGCTCTGAGGCCCTCTCCCTTGCGGGAGTTTTAACAACGATTGCAGTTATTGGAAAAGTTCTCGGCAGAGGAATAGGGGCTATGATTATGGGGTGGAGCACTAAAAAAGCCCTCCAGATGGGTATTGGTTCAATTCCACGAACGGAGGTTGCACTTGTTGACCTTATGGTGGCAATTCACGGAGGCGCAATCCCAGAAAGCGATGCCCCGAAGTTCATTGCGGCTACTCTGGTTTTCATAACTGTTTCTGTTTTAATTACTCCACCACTGCTCAGGTGGGCATTTAAAGAGGAAATTGAGGCCATGAAACAAGGAAAAGCCGAGAAGAGGGTGGAAGCGGTGCAGGAGACAAAGAGGAGAATCTCACTATTGAAGAGACCAAGGAGGAATCGCTAAAATACCCTTGCATATCCCCATTTTCTAACGCTTGTTAGGATTGAGGTTTCCGTGCTCTTTATTCCTTCAATTTTTCCAAGCTTTTCTATTAGAAAGTTCTCAAGTTCCTGAAGGTCCTTCACGGTTACCTGCATTAATACGTCGTGGGCCCCGGTGGCTATTCCCAAGACATCAACTTCCGGAAGTTTGGAAAGCTCTTCAACTGCTCTTTTGATTTTGTTGGGCTCGATGTCAACGGCTATAAACGCCACTATGTTGTAGCCAGCTTTGAAGGGGTTTATTAAGGCGGCGAACTTTCTTATTACTCCTTCTTCGATGAGCTTTTTTACCCTGAGCCTTACGGTTGATTCGGGTATTCCTATTCTCCGGGCTATCTCGGAATAGCTCATCCTCCCGTCTTCTTGAAGCAACCTCAAGATGTTCTTATCCGTTTCGTCCAATTTCATTTTGTCACCCAATTAGTATTTTGTTTAAATATTGTACTGATGAATTTTAAATGTTTTGTGGTATTTTTGTCAGATTCAGCAAAATTTGACCGAAAATGCTATTAATTTCAAACGCATATTTAACTCGGTGGAAGAATTGAGAAAGGAAGAGATTATAGAGCGGTATTCACGAATCTTTCCGAAGGCTTCCCGTGTAACCTACGCCCCAATAGTTGCGGTTAAAGCTAAAAACGCGAAGGTGTGGGACATTGAGGGGAGGGAGTACATAGACTTTTTGAGCGATGCAGCCGTTCAAAACGTTGGTCACAACAACGAGAGGGTTGTTAAGGCAATAAAAGAACAGGTTGAGAGGCTTATTCACTTCACTTTTATCTACGGCTTTACACTTGAGCCCCTTCTACTCGCGGAAAAGCTTGCTGAAATTTCTCCAATTGAAGAGCCAAAAATAGCCTTCGGTTTAAGCGGGAGTGATGCAAACGATGGGGCAATAAAGTTTGCCCGGGCTTATACCAAAAGGAGAACCCTTTTAAGCTATCTTAAGAGTTATTACGGCTCAACTTACGGTGCATCAAGCATAACAGGTCTTGATTTTCATGTTAGGGCGTTGGTGGGGGAGCTTAGCGACGTTCACTACATTCCTTATCCGGATTGCTACAGATGTCCCTTTGGAAAAGAGAGAAACTCCTGTAAAATGGAATGCGTCGAGTACATTAAGGCGAAGTTTGAGGGAGAAGTTTATGCAGACGGCGTTGCCGCTTTGTTTGCCGAACCGATTCAAGGAGATGCTGGAATGATCGTGCCTCCGGAGGATTATTTCAAAAGGCTCAAGAGAATCCTCGATGAGCATGGGATTCTTTTAGCTGTGGATGAAGTCCAGAGCGGCCTTGGGAGAACTGGGAAATGGTTTGCCATAGAGCACTTCGGGGTTAAGCCGGACATAATAACCGTGGCGAAGCCCCTTGGTGGTGGCTTGCCAATAAGTGCCGTAATCGGAAGGGCTGAGATCATGGATTCCCTACCCCCTCTGGGGCACGCCTTTACCTTAATCGGAAATCCCGTGGCGAGCAGGGCCGCTTTAGCTGTTATTGAGGAGATAGAAGAGAAGGGTCTCTTGAAAAGGGCGGAAAAGCTTGGAAGCTATGCTATGAAAAGACTGGAAAAAATGAAAAAGGAGCATGAGCTAATTGGCGACGTGAGAGGAAAGGGGCTTATGATAGGAGTTGATTTAGTTAAGGACAGGGAGACCAAGGAGAGGGCATATGATGAAGCTAAGAAGGTCGTCTGGAGGGCTTATGAACTCGGATTAATCGTTGCTTTCCTACAAGGGAACGTCCTGAGAATACAGCCCCCGCTAACGATTGAGAAAGAAACCCTCGATGAGGGCCTTGATAAGCTTGAAAGGGCAATAGCCGACGTTGAAGAGGGCAAAGTCGGGGATGAAGCTTTGAAGTTTGTTCAAGGCTGGTAGCTTTTTTTATTTACTGCTGTCTTTTGATATTGGAGCACTTGTTTTGGGAAGCTTAGCAGTTTTTGTGGTCTCACGGGTGGATTTTATCCTAAACTTTGCCGTGGCATCTTCAATGAGAGCCTTTTGGCAGTGGTTCCGCTTTTCAGCATAATGGCTCTTTCGTTTGTGTCTCCATTCTCAGTTCTTCCACAAATAAGAAGGAAAAATTAATGTGTCTCTGCATTTCCAAGCCTTATGTACCTCCCATGCCTTTTCACGAACTCCAAAAAGCGTTTATACGTTGGATGGGCACTTAGGGTTCCGCTGTCGCCAACTGCAATCAGCTTTCTCTTTGTCCTTGTTAGAGCAACGTTGAGCCTTCTCAGATCAGTTAAAAACCCCAGCTCAGCGTTCTTGTTTGACCTGACAAAAGACAGTACTACCACCTCTTTCTCCCTTCCTTGGTAGCCATCCACACTGTGAACCTCAATTTCTTCACCGATTAGGGAGCGTATCAAATCCACCTGGTCGTCGTAGGGTGTGATGATCCCTATCCACTCCTCCTTAACCCCCATTCTTAAGAGCCTCTCAACAATTTCTTTAACCAGAAGGGCCTCGAGGGGGTTTTCTCTTGAGGTGGAGCCTTTCCTCTGCCTCTCCCACTTGTCTCTTCTCTCCGCTGTATCGACAAAAACGAGCGGCTCTTCTCTTTTTAGGATTGAGTCCCAGGGCTCTCCGAAAAACGGTTCCCTCACTTTCAGGTTGGCTAAAGTTATGTTCTTTACGCTTTCATCCGCTTTTATTTTGCCATCGTAGAACTCTCTGCTCGGAAACTCCATGAGCTTCTCGTTCATCCTGTACTGTATTTCGAGCATCTTCGCTTTCTCTGGGTAAAGCTGGATAAGCCTTTCAAAAAGCGTCTCGCTGAGCTCCTTTGCCTCTTCACTTAGAATTGTTGGGGGTAGCTGCTTGTGATCTCCAGCGAGAACAAAGCGTTTTGCCTTTGCGATTGGAATTAAAACACTTGGAATCGTCGCTTGGGATGCTTCATCTATTATCGCAACGTCGAACTCCACATCCCTTACAAACTCAAGGGCTGCAGAGGAGTTTGTGCTCAAGATTACATCCGCTTTGTCGATTATTTCTCTGATTATCTCTTCCTCTATCTTTCCGGCAAACTTGTAGAGCTTCTGCACCTCCTCGTTTAGCACTATCCACCGGGCCATCTCCTTAACGTCCTTTGCGGGGACTCCCCTTGCCCCTCTGCCCTTCTCGGCCAGCTTTAGGATTTGCTTGTTGGTTAGCCCTCTTCTAAGGCCTGGCGCTGGTCTTTTGTGTTGATCCCTCATCATGGCCAGTCTCTCGGCTTTATTTCTAAGCTCTCTGACCCTTCTGTATCCCTCGTGACTTTCAACCTGAAATGCGAGGGTTGATTCCTTCAGGTGCTTTGAGACCCGTGAGGGATGCCCAAGGCGAACGAGCTTAACCTTTCCCCAGAGCCTTTCAACGAGGTTGTCAACTGCTACGTTGCTCTCAGCTGTTGCGAGAACTTTGTTTCCTCTCTTGACCTCTTGGAGGATGAGCTCGGCAAGGGTTCTCGTCTTTCCGGTGCCAAAGGGGCCGTGGATTAAAAAGAAGTCCTCGCTACCAAGGGCAAGACTTATAGCTTCTCTCTGTGTGGGGTTGAGGTTTTTATCGAAAGGTTCAAATTCTTGGAGGATGCTCTTCAAGGGTTTTTCTTGTTTTAGGATGAGCTTCAAAGCTTTAACGCCATTTTCGCTGAGACTTTTTAGGTTCTCTATCTGCCTTCTGAAGGTTACATCGTTTGCATAGAGGTCTATTCTAACGTTTCTCAAAGCCCATGAAGGGACGGATTCCAAGGCGACAACAATAAACCTGCTCCCCTTTTCAACAACGGTTCCAACAAGGTCACTCATTAGAGGATTTCCCCGGCTGATTAAAACAAGATCCCCGACGCTTATCTCTGTTTTAAATGGTTCCCTCCTTCCATACTTGACGAGCTTAAAGCCGAATTCCTCACCGGTTATTTTTCCGTTGAGGTTCAAAACAGCTCTACCAAGCTTTTCCCTCTCGTAACCCCTTAACTTCTTTATCTCTTCGCGCATTGCTTCTATCTCAGCCTCTCGCTCAAGCTCGACAAGCTCGATTAGTTTTGCAATGTAGCTTTTGACGTGCATGACCCATCACTGGGGAAGTAAAAAACTCCTGTAGAAGAGCGTTTTAGTGGGCCCGCGGGGCTTCGAACCCCGGACCTCCCGCTTATCAGGCGGGCGCTCTGACCAGGCTGAGCCACGGGCCCATTGTTTGGTGCCCCGGCCGGGATTTGAACCCGGGGCGCGGGATCGAGAGTCCCGCATGTTTGACCGGGCTACACCACCGGGGCGTCGATGTTGATAACCAAAAATTAATTTATAAATCTTTCGATGCTCCATGTGCTCCATTGGAATCTTAACGGAATTAACGCATGGTGGAACTGGGCATGAAAGCTGAAATGTCCATGTGATTTCTAAAGCTTATGGGGTGAAAGTTTCTTTAATGCTCTTTATTCCCGTGGTTTTGTTGCTCCAGGTAAACCTCCAGATATTTTATGAGCTCCTTAACGCTTGGCATAACAACGTCGGGTTTTGCTTTGCTCCTTTCGATGTCCTCAAGTGTATTAACCCCGGTGAGCACCATTATCGCTTTGGCGTTTATCCTCCTTGCAAACTCTATATCTGTGTCTAGCCTATCCCCCACAACCCAGATTTCATCGGCGTTCAGCTTCTCTTTTACAACTTCAAAAACCGGCCTGTTGGGCTTGCCGATTATTAAGGGCTCCTTCTCTGTTGCAGCTTTTAGGGCGGCAATTATCGAGCCGGCCCCAGGTAGAATGCCCTCTTCACTTGGGTAAGTTGTGTCGGGATTAGTCCCTATGAAGAGTGCACCATTCCTTATGGCCAAACAGCCGTATTTGAGCTTTTCGTAGGTTAAAGCAGGGTCAAGGCCGACCACAACGTATTCTATTTCCTTCCATCGTTTTCTTGCCTCCTCAACGCTTATTATGGGCCATCCTATTGATTTTATCTCTTCCAGAAGTCCTTCTCCACCGATTGCAAAAACGTTGCCCCTCTCAAAGTTTCTGCTCAAATACCTAGCCGTCGCATATCCTGAGGTTATTATCCTATCTTCCCCAACGTCAATTCCCATCTTTTGGAGCTTTTCCCTGTACATTCTGGCATTTCTCGTGGAGTTGTTGGTGAGAAAAATGAATGGGACTTTATTCGCTTTTAAAAACTCGATAACCTCATTTGCTCCTTCAATGGGCTCTTTCCCCCTGTAAATGACACCGTCCATGTCAAAGATGATTCCGATCATAACTGGCACCAAGAAAGAAAGGGAAAGGGGGTTTAAAAATTCACTGCTCTGCGTAAATTTGAAGAGAAATTAAGCACAGGTCTTTTTGGATTTCATTTCCAGCTTCTGGGTTCACGAGGAAGAACATTGAAACCTTGGCCACCTCTGACGGCTTAAGAGGGGAGGTGAGGATTGATATTGAGTGACTGTTTAGATCGAAAAGGGTTTTTCCGGAATAATCGTTTAGGGTGTAGGTTTGGTTTTCAACAGTTATGGTTATCCGCTCCAGTATGAGGTTCCTGCTGAGCTCTCCAGCATCTGGGCTCGAGTCCACCAATGCCTCTGCATCGATGAGATCTCCATTTTCCAAGTCTTTGATGCTTGGGATTATTAGTATCTTGGAGACGTTGAAATCGCCGCTGTTTTTTATGTAGAACTCCGCCTTTACTTCGTCTCCGGGCTTTAGGTCATCGAAGGCGAAGAGCCTTAAGTCGTTGTAAAAAGTATTTCCGGTCTTGCTTATTCTGATGTCAAACTCTCCCGTTGAAATTTCGTTGTTCTCTGAGGTGCTCACGTCACTGAAAATCGCCATCCCTATCCTGAAGCCTGCTGCACCAAGTAAAAGCCCTACAAATATAAGGCCCAGTTCTCTTTTCATAGCTTTCACCCGGGGAGTTTTTACAATTATTTTAAGTAAAATGTTAATTAAAAAGTTTTTGCCAGCATTACTACATTTAAGTAAAATGCAAAAGCAGATTGCCCTTACTTTTGAAAGCCGTTCACGGAGGACAAGAACTCCACAAAAATTCAGATCTCCCTAACTTCAATGTTGAGCTTTAGAGCCTGTATTTTGCCTTCTATGGCATCCAGAATTCTCTGCGTGGCATTTGTTTGGGCATAATCGCCGTTTACTGGGCTTGGCAGTGGCGGTCTTTCATCTTTGAAGAGTAGAAACCAGAGCTGCCACTTTCCGGGCTTGTCCATGCTGAAGGTGTAGTTCCTCTCCCACTGCGGTGTCCAGTTACCTTCGATATCAACTGGCTTGTGGGGGAGCGTCACGTTGAAGTAATCCATAAGGTACATGTTATTGATATGGGTTTCATTCGTTTCGAAGTCGTATGTGAGGTTGACCAGCCAGACTTCGACGTGATATGTTACGTTTCTATACTCATGATTTGCTATGCCCATTATCACCGTTCCGTTCTCCCCAACGAAGAGCCTCGTCGGATAATCGGCAGCTTTTCCTCCCGGCCCGAGGATGTAGAACTCCGTAAACTTCTCCCCAGGCTTCGGGTGGGTTATGACGTAGCCAAGGGTTGCTATGGAGGAGATGATTGCTATGATTAAGATTACCGTCAGGACTTTGTCGAGTTTGCTCGCTTCCTCCCACTCGAGCTCTTCTTTGATCCTCTCAATGCTTATTCTTGGAATCCAAGGCTCAATGGCATTAACCCTTCTGTATATTGCTACAAGGGCGAAGATTATGTTGAAGACGGTTAAGCTCACGAGGATCGGAATTAGCCTTATTCCCCAGGGGGTGTAGTTGAGAGCCAAACCGATTAACGGCACGATGGCAATGCTTAGACCAAAGCTTAAGGCCAGTCTCTCGAGGTTGTCAAGCTCTTTCTTCTCTGGGAATAGGGCTGTTATGAAAACGTAGCCCGGAAAGAAGAGCACGAAGGCTAAGCCAAGGGCTTTTCTAAGCAAACTATCTGGATAGAAAGCTATGAGAAGGTCAAGGAGGAGCGATAGTGTGATTATTGTTATTAAATCCCAGTAATCTCTAAGGTTCATTTGACCACCGGAGGGATAAAGAAGGGAAGGCTTAAAATTCTTCGCTCATCTAGGTATTCTGGTTGATATTAGTTCTGGGAACCACCCCCACCTGTTATTCAGAATCAACGCCAGAAAGTCCAAATAACCCTGCAACTCAAGCTGGCACACGATACTTCCTCAGATAAGCCCTCAGAAAACCGTGCCTGTTCTCACAACTGTTAACATGCTCACAACGTGCAAACTCCCTCCCAGAATGATTAACCCGCTCATGAGAATTAATAACCCCCAAACCCTCCCTCAGAGAATCATAAATGGAATACTCGTCAGTAAACTCCCGCAATCAAATTTCCAACTCGATGCTTGAGCTTCTGAGGAAAATCCCGCAGATTCTCAAAGACAAGAAAGAGAACCTGCCCCGTCTTCCTGTAGAGTCACTACCGGCGGTTTCCGGAGTTTGCAGTCCCTCTGCCGCGTTTGTGCCTGCCTCTCTGCCTGGGATTCTTTTTTAAAGCCTTTACTGCCGGCGTGGGGGTAAACTTCGTCAATTTCAATAACATCCTCCAGCCTGACTTTAGAGTTTCCGGCTATCCTCTGCACTTCGTGGACGAAGTTTAGGACTGCTTGGTAGTCCCTGTTGAGTTATTCTGAGATTAGTTTGGTGCTTTTGTGGGGCATTGACCCGTTAAGTCATTTCGTTGATTGGGAATTTGTGGTGGTCGAATATTGTTCCTGTTAGGTCGTTGAAGTGTTTTCCGCAGTTTTTGCAGTGGTATTTCTGGGCTCTTTTCGGCGTGTGTCCGTTTTTCTGTGATGTTTTTACTGCCGTAGTATTAGCTACTCCGTTTGGCCAGCGGATTTGTCTGATTGTCTTGTAACACTCTTCTTGGTCTGGTAAGAATAATCTTCGGGCGATTATGTCGTTTGTAATTGCCCCTGTCATAATCTAATACTTGGGAAGAAAACTTAAAAACCTTTCAGCCACAATAAGTAGATGAGCCATGATAATATAGGCATCTCAGAGGGGTTAGAGATAATGAATTCACTAAAAACCGTAATATCTAAACACGGTCTCTTCAGGGATACGTTTATCATGATGGTTGCAGTAACACTTTCAAATTTCTTTAACTACCTATATCAGCTCTCCATGGGGAGGCTATTGACTCCGGTAGAGTATGGAGAGCTTTTTAGTTTGTTGTCCCTATTCTATATATTCTCAGTATTCTTTACAACGGTGAACACTTCCATAACAAAGTTTACATCAATTTACAAGATAAACAATGAATATGGGAAAATTAAGACAATTTTGGTGAAGGCTAGCAAAAGTCTAGCACTAATTGGTGGGCTAATTTTCTTGGGCGTAGTGATTTTAAGCCCATATATATCCAAGTTCCTCAACATTGATAATTCTTTATTAGTGATTATACTCTTCGCATCAATACCCTTCGGATTTGTTCTCCCCGTGTATCAGGGAATTTTGAGGGGACTACAAAGATTTGGAGCTTTGGGGATAAGCGTCTCTTCATGGTCGTTCTTTAAACTCTTCTTTGGTGTTGTTCTTGTTTTGCTTGGCTTTGGGGTTGTTGGTGGCATTTCTGGGATGTTTTTGGCTCATGTATTTGCCCTTTTTATAACATTGGTCTTTCTCGGGGATTTGCTTAAAGTTAAAGGAGATGATGGGATAAATCTTAGAGATATGATGAACTACAGCAGTTTAGCCTTTTTGGCAATATTTGCTTATACAACAATGTGGAACATTGATGTTATTTTGGTTAAGCATTATCTCTCTCCTTTGGAAGCGGGGCAGTATTCTGCCATCTCTGTGCTGGGGAAAATCGTTTTGTTTGCTCCTGGAGCAGTTGGTATGGTAATATTCCCAAAAGCCGCTGAGATGCATGAGAAAGGGGAAGAGCATTTTCACGTATTGCTAAAGGGATTAGTTTTGACGCTTTTGATCTCTGGCGGAATGGTTTTAGCCTATGCTCTGTTCCCAGATTTTATTATCACGTTTATTTACGGAGGAAAATACCTAAATATTGCGCCGTATTTGTGGAAGTATGGCTTGGCGATGATGTTCTTTTCGTTGGCGGGTGTAATGGTTAATTATTCTTTATCCATAAACAAGATAAATATTTCTTTCTATCTATTAGGACTGCTCGCAACTGAGATAGTCCTGCTGTCTCTTGGTAGTAGGAACATTCCTACAATAATAAATATGTTAACTGGAGTAAGCATTTTAATGGTAATTGTGCTGTTCATATATACAGGGAGGCAGAAGTAATGCCTACAATATCAGTGCTAATGCCTGCATACAACGAGGAGAAAAACTTGGAAAAAGCAGTTAGAGAAACGATGAAAGAGTTGAAGGGATTGGACTACGAAATAATTATAATCAACGATGGCTCCAAGGATAACACATTGCAGGTAGCAAAAGAACTCTGTGAATCATTTAGAGATGTCAGGTTAGTAAGCTATTCTAAGAACAGGGGGAAGGGGTATGCCCTGAAAAAGGGCTTTGAGAAGAGTAAGGGTGAGATAATCGTATTCTTCGATGCGGATTTAGATATTCCTCCTTTTCAAATAAGAAGGTTCTTGAAAACCCTCCAAAATGGGTGTGATGTTGTCATAGGCTCGAAATATCTCCCGGGAGCAAGAGTTAGGTATTCTGAAAGAAGGAGGCTGTTCAGCATTTGGTATAGAACACTGGTTAAAATGTTGCTCAAGTTAGATGTCAGTGATACTCAAGTTGGACTTAAAGTGTTTAGGAGGGAGGTTTTAGAGAAAGCATTTTCCAAGATTTTGGTCAAAAAATATGCTTTTGATGTGGAACTTTTGACCGTGATAAGTATGTATGGGTACAAGATTTATGAACTGCCAATTAAAATTGAACATAAAAGTTTTGATTCCTCTATAGGTTATAGAGCAATAGCAAGAATGTTCATAGATACTATGGCAATATTTTACAGGAAAAACATTTTGCATTACTACAACGGTGATAGTAAATGAGAGTGCTGTGGCTTAACTGGAAAGATATAAAGCATCCAGAGGCTGGGGGAGCTGAAGTTTATACTCATGAGATAGCGAAAAGGCTAGTTAAGAAGGGTTATGAAATTACGCTTTTTACCTCATATTTCGATGGAGCTGAAAAGAAAGAAGAAATTGATGGAATTGAAATAATCAGGGGAGGGAAAATAGTTGGCATCTTTGACACTGTCTATTCACATGCAAAGAGATTTTACAGGGGAAATAAAAATGATTTTGATATCGTAATAGATGAAATAAACACCCGGCCATTCTTAACTCCAAAATACGTTGATAAGCCAATAATCGCGTTAATACACCAATTAGCAGTTGAGTTTTGGGATTACAAAACACCATTCCCGGTTAATCTTGTTGGAAAACACTTTTTGGAGCCATATTGGCTAAAGCATTATGTGGATATAAAAACGATAACTGTCTCTGAATCTACAAAGGAGGATTTGGAGAAATTAGGGTTTAAAGATGTTGAAATAATTTACAATGGTCTGGATGGAAATATTTTGGATAAGGTTCCTGAAAAGGAAGATGAATTTACGGCTATATTTGTTGGCAGACTAACTCCAACCAAAAAGCCTGAAGACGCTATAATGGCGTTTAAAATGTTTGATAAGGGCAAACTCTGGATCGTTGGGAGAGGAGAGCTTATAGAAAAGCTTAAAAAACGGTATAATTACGATAATATTGACTTTAAAGGCTTTGTACCCGAAAAAGAAAAGATTGAGTTCATGAAAAGAGCTCATGTATTATTAGTCCCCGGAATAAGAGAAGGCTGGGGGAGGGTTGTGATCGAGGCTAACGCCCTGGGAACTCCCGTCATAGGCTACAACGTTCCTGGGTTGGGGGATTCAATAAAGCACAACTACAACGGTTTGCTATGTGAACCAAATCCCAAGGCTATGAGCGAAGCGCTTGAAGAATTGTATGAAGATGAAGCCCTTAGGAAAAGACTAAGCGAAAACGCTTTAGAGTGGGCTAAAAGATTCAGTTGGGATGAGAGCGCGGAGAGGTTTGAGAGAGTTTTGGGGGTGGTGGTAAGATAATGAATAAATTATTAGGACAACTATTAGGTCTCAGAGATAAATGTGCAAAATATCAGGATGAGATTAACAACAAATCGGAAAGAGGTAATGGTATAAAAGCAGGATGTTTTGGCATGATACATAACTATGCTGTAGCAACGCTTGAGCTACTAAATTTCTACAAAATAGTATGGGAAAATCCTAAAGTACTTGGGTTAGAGGTTCCAAGAATGGATGAAGATCTCGAAAGAGCCAGAAAAGAAAATGCGGAAAGAATCATAGATGCCACAAAATGTTTGTTTATTAAAAGTTTATCAGCTATTGAATATTCTGCAAAAGAAGCAATCAAAGATAAAGAACATCCTTTGCATTCATGGTATCAGGAGCAAAAGAGTAAAAACAGACGGATTTATCTAAGTGGAATAATCTCTGAGTCTTATAGAATGGGACTGGTCAATAAAAAACAAAAAGAATATTGGGATTGTTTAATATATATGAGGAACATGATCGTTCACAACAATGGAGTTGCTGATAAAAATGTAAAATATAGGATCAATGATTTGGAGATTGTATTTGGAGAGAACAAAATGACAAAAGGAAAGCTGGATACTTTCGTTAAATTAACGGACATTGCAGTGGATTTATACTATAGTTGGGTTTTGGTTTCAGAAAAATATAAGACCGGTGAGTGAAATGGAGAATAAAGAGATGCCATTGGTTTCAGTGATTATTCCGACGTATAATTCAGAAAAAACGATTGGAAGGTGTTTGGAATCCATTAAAAACCAGACTTACAAAAACATAGAGATTATTGTTGTTGATAGTTTTTCGCAAGATAAAACGGTTGAAATATGCAAAAAATATAATGCAAAAGTTATCCAAATCAAGAGCGAGAGGACAAAAGCGAAGAATGTGGGGTTAAAGGATGCGAATGGAAAATACGTCCTTTTTATTGATTCTGACATGGAATTAACTCCAAAGGTCATAAAGGAGTGTGTTATACTGATTGAATCAGATCCTAAAATTGGTGGCATAATAATTCCCGAACGCTCTGTCGGTAATAGTTATTGGGTCAAGGTTAGAGATTTTGAAAGAAGTTTTTATGCTGGGACTGAGATAGAATCTGCAAGATTTTTCAGAAAAGATCTGGCTTTACAAGTTGGGGGTTTTGATGAAGATGTTGTGTTCTTTGAAGAATCTACACTCCCTCAGAAGATTGAGAAACTTGGATATAATGTAAAGGCGAGAATCTCATCGTATATTCTCCATCACGAGGAAAACTTCTCGTTATTAAAATGGCTTAAAAAGAAATACTACTATGGAAAGACAGCTAGGAGGTATAGGGCAAAATATAGAGAGTATGGAAGCAAGCAGATAAGCCTGTTTTACAGATTTGGATTGTTTTTTAAGAGGAAGAGATTTTGGAGTAAACCACATTTGGCTTTAGGTGTAATTGTTTTAAAAGGATTGGAGTATTTAGCAGCTGGTATTGGGTATTTAAGGGCATCTTAAAAGGAGGAGTGAAAAATGGAGATTCCTCAGAAAGCATTGTTCATAGCAAATGGTATAGGTGTTGAGGATGGAAAACCAGGAATAAGTGGTGGAGACATGAGATGGATAGAAATTGCTAAAAAATGGCAGGATATGGGAATTGAAATCCACGTATTAACTCAAGATGCAGGAATAGACCTCTGTGAGAGAGTAGGACTAACCGTAGAGTTTCACAAGATGGAAATGCCAAGCGAGTACTCGGTAAATGGTTATCTTTTAAGGGCTCTCAATTCTTTCAGGCTTCCCAAAGAACTTACAAGGTTTGAAGGAATAATATACGCCTCTACTGAGCATTGGTATGACGTAATTCCGGGGGCATTAATTAAAAGAAAGAACCCCCGGAGCAAATTTGTAGTAGTAGCTCATTGGGTTGCACCACTAATAAGAACTGGAACTTCACTCATAAATAGCATCCTATTTTACATAAATCAGCGTATGGGTTACTTTGTTGGCAAGAGATATGCCGATATCTTCTTGGCAGTATCTGAACCAACTGGAAACGATTTAAAAAGAATAGGGATACCCGAGTCCAAAATAAGGATAGTTGAAGCGGGAGTAGATTACGAGGAAATAAGAAGAATTGCCTCTCAAGTAAAAGAAAAAGAATTCGACGGGGTATTTATGAAAAGATTCGATGGCACTAAAGGTGTCTTTGATGTAGTGGAGATATGGAAGCACGTTGTCTCAGAAATTCCAGATGCGAAATTAGTCCTTATTGGTCATGGAACAAAAGCAAATGTGAAGAGACTAAAGAGAATGATTCAAGAGAAAAAACTCGAAAACAGTGTGTGTATTCTCGACCCAATCTATGATTTTGAGGAGAAGTTTCGGACACTTGCAAGGGCTAAAGTTTTTCTCCTGCCCAGCTATGAAGAGAACTGGGCTATCGTCATTGGGGAAGCCATGGCAACTGGATTACCGGTAGTGTGTTATAATTTACCAGAAATCCAACCAATCTGGGAGGACAACGTTATCTGGGTTCCAAAAGGAAACAAAGAAGAGTTCGCTAAGAAAGTTGTCGAATTACTTCAGGATGATGAGCTTAGAAAAAGACTTGGGGAAAAAGGGGCTGAATTTGTAAAGAAGTATGATTGGGAAATGATAGCTAAGAAAGAACTTATAATAATCTGGGGGGAACTATAATGGTAAGTCGAAAAGAAGCTATTCCCAAGTTGATCACTATTGAAACGAATAAGGAGATAATTCTAGGTTTTTCAATCTCACCTTTTTTAGTAGATGCTAGAGAGGCTAATGAAGAAACTACTTTTTGTTTTAGATTTTTAGTAACCTCAAAATTTCATATAGATCCCCATGATGCGGTAGGGGTCTTTGACAAGTTTATGCTTTTAAGTGATGGTTCTATATATTACTCGAATCAAATACTTCCTAAAATTAGGCTTAATTTAATATTCAAACCCCACAAAAACGAAATTCAGGTCAATCCAATATACCTAAGATTAATAAAAGAGAAGATTGGCTCTGTGTATCCACCGGGGGTATTGTTATTAGACTACGTCTTTGTTAAACTTCTTACACATAATTTCTTAACAATGGAGGGTAAAAAATGAAGAGACTCTATATACTTTTAGTAGTTTGTATATATTTGGTGATATCTTTCCTTTCGGCTGTTCACTATATTTTCTCCCCGGGTGTTGTTGGATTTAGGCATGATTGGAGCATCCCACCGTTTCCCGATCAGTTGTGGGATATGTTTTCTGAAGCAATATTCCTCTGGAACCCAATCTCAAGCGAAGGTGCATCTGGAGTTCCGAATACTATGTTATATGGGAGACTACTTGAATTTATGCTGACCCTTTTCTCTGGATTTAATGGTGAAATACTGTCCAAAATTATTGTCCCCTCATTTATGTTGATTTCACCTTTAACAATGTTTTATCTTGGTAAAACACTGAAATTCTCAGATAAATCAGCATTTTTTATGGGTCTTTTCTATATGTTGACTCCTGTACTTTATAATAGAGTTATTGCCGGGCATCATCTTTATAATTTTGCATATGCAATTTCACCTTTATTTTTTGCATTTTTACATAAATACATTTACTACAAACAAAGATTTTCGTATATTCTAATGGCCGCATTAGTATTTGGTGTGTCGGCTATTCAAGTGCAGTTCCCCCTAATGTTGGCGTTTATGGCAGCTCTGTACTTGTTGACATTTGCTGTATCGAGAAGAAACTATGCCTCACTTGTAATATCCTTAAAAGCAATCGCTATTCTTATAGTGCTGTTCATTATATTCAACTCTTTTTGGATTTTAACAATGTTTATGAATCCAGAAACATTGTCTAAACTTGTGCTAAATAAAGCAGCACCAATTAGTTATCATGAAATTATAAACGCTCCTAAACTTTTTCCAGCATTTTTAATAATTGGATATAATCATGTTTATGATCCATTTTACCTTTATACTCATAACAAACTGCCTAGTTTAGTTATATACTCCTTGTTATCCTTGTCGATCCTTTCGCTTATAGCAAGCATCTCTGCTATTAACAAAAAAGAACAATCATATCTCGTTGTATATTCACTTTCGTTGCTTTCCGTTGGACTATTCTTTGTGTCTGCTGTAAACGGGCCATTCCCTCAGTTGTGGAGACTTCTCTATACCAAAATACCACTTCTTTCGGTATTTCGTGAGGTATACCATTCAATGTTTGTAGTGGCATTTGCATATACGTTACTTATCGGAATACTCATAGAAGAACTTCAGAAAAAAATCACTTCTTCCAAATTAAAAAACCTATTGGTGCTGACAATGCTATTTATAATATTAATCTCGGGATATCCTTCTTTGAATTCCTTTATGCACCAATTAAACATATTGAAATATGGAACTAGTGACGTAGAGGTATACAATTTTCTGAAAAATAACTCTGAGATATATCGTGTAGTTTATGTGCCATCGTTAAGTCCGATAAAATATCCAACTGCAAATTGGCACTCTTTGGATTTGATGATTAAATATAGTCCTAAGCCAACGTTTTCTCAACACGTAAAGAGGATATCCCCCTTGGAAGGAATTCTGCAATATTATATATTGGCATCAATTGAAAAGCCTGAAAAAATAGGGAACGTCCACAAATTACTCGAAAAGATTAGCGTAAAATATATAATTTGCAGACCTGCTTTTGTGTCATATTATCCATATTATGTGCCTATGTTAAGATACCTCAATGAGGTTTATGGTAGCTCGACACTTTATAATAATTGGTTTAACACAAGCATTAGGTGCAACAACATAAAAAACACTGTGAAAGTAATAGTGGAATTCAACAACATATATGTAGTTCAGATAGATAACACCCCATTTATCAACGTCGGAGAGTTTCCAGTAGTTTTCTCTTCATTCAACAGTTTATTGTCAGCAGTTCAATATTTGAACAGTAACGAATTTGCAATAGTTTTGAATCCACTTCTGAGGGAATTTCCAATTATTGATATCAGCAACACCTTTGTGTTCGATAAAAAATCCTCGTATGGCCTATACCTAATAAGCTCTAATGCCAGTACTACTTTATTTATAAGCCCAAGCGCACTAAACAACAGACCCGAGAATGGCTGGGCAACTGATCTGCTTAGTTGGTATATCCATCCCTCCATTGCTATAGCCCCAGTCTATGGTGGGAATATAGTACTTACATGGGCTTCTCCGAAGGTAAATTTAAAGGAAAACTTATCAATCTCCAACTTAATTGCCAGTTGGGACTTCATATCTCAGGATCAAGTTAAAGAGTGGAAAAAGAACACTCCAGAAAGTCAGTTTAATGCTATTCAAACAATTTCATGGGACAAAGGTGAGCAAGCCCTTAGGGTAGAACTTTACAATTCGACTTGGGGCTGGAAGACAATAAGGTCTCCTTTAATTCCTGTAAAATATGGCCACGTTTACAGGTTTGTATTTAAAGTTAAAGGTGAAAATGCCCATGCAGTTCATGCGTATATTAGAGAATATGATGCTAATAAGACGCTGATCGAAGATTCTTTCCTCTACTATCCTTCCATAGGTGATGAAACTTTTAACTGGAAAGAAATAACTATAGATTATATACCAAAAAATGAAAACACCAGATATCTCCAGCTCCAAATATGGCATGGTCATGAAACAGATAAACCGTTGCCCAATATAATCTGGGTAGATGATGTGAGAGTTTATGACATAACAAACTACACTAAGCCAGTCACCCTTGAAATCCCCTTCAAAGTCGATAAAACCGACAATTACAAGCTTTTCATTCGCTACTTTAAGAACCAGGAAGGTGGAGCAATAAGAGTTTACCTAGATGGGACTCCAATTTATATCAAGACCAAAGACCAACTCAACAAATTCGTTTGGGAAGATCTAGGCACATTCAAACTTGAAAAAGGGGAACACAAAATAGTTCTTGAGAACGTTAGAGGTTTCAATGCAGTTAATCTGTTTGCATTGCTACCTGAGGATGAGTATTACAAAGCAAAGGGAGAAGTTGAAAGGTTATTGCAGAACAAAACCATAATCTATCTATTTGAAGCGGAATCCGACTTATACAGGGAAAAAGCCGAGGTCATAAAAGACTTCAATGCAAGCAATGGGGAAGCTGTAAAATTCAAAGATAAAGGAAAAGCGTGGCAAAATGTGGAAATCGTGAAGAACAGTACCTATAAACTTGCATTAAAAGGGGCAGGTACATTTAATGTATCCATAGGGAACTACAGCTATATTTTGACTTTAAACAATCTAACATTCAAATACACGCCAATGTTCTACTTGAGAAATGGAGAGTACAAATTAAAAATTATCCCCTTATCAAAGAATGCAATCTTAGATGTAGTCTGGCTCTACTCAGCAAACAACAACGAAACACTTGAAGAACTCTTCCAAGTCAATGAAACTCCCGCCACAGTCAAAAACTACACAAAAATCAACCCGACCCTCTGGAAGGTTAGGGTCAACGCAACAAAACCCTTCTTCCTCACCTTCGCCGAATCCTATGATCCACTGTGGGAAGCGAGGGTTTACAAGGACGGCAAACTCATAGAAAAAGTCTCTCCAGTTCCAGTGTATGGAGTAATCAACGGCTTCTGGGTCAACCAAACCGGAGACCTTGAAATAGTCCTAAGGTACACCCCTCAGGACTGGTTCGAAAGGGGATTAATAATCTCCTTAACAACCTTCGTCTTGAGCATCTTTTACATCTTCTACGACTGGAGGAGAGAGAAGAGCGATAGGTGGGCTAAGAGATTGGAAGAGAAGTTCAAAAAACTAACCAGTAAAGTTAAACGAAAATTGAGCCCTTAACTAGAGAAAGTTGCGGGAGATGAGTTCAGCTTTGTGAAACTTTTCACTTTGATATTTCAAAGGTTGCGAGAAGAGCAATAAATGGGCCAAGAGATTGGAAGAGACGTTCAAAAGAGTATCGACTTTAGATAAGTAAATTTAATAAATCTCGCCCAGAAGATACTCAGAACGAGGGAAATACATGACAGGCAAGATATTGTCTGCAGACTCAAAGTCACTTGTCATTGTACGTAAAAAGCAGTTTAAGGCGAACATCGGTGTCGCTTTATTGTTTGAAAAACCGGAAAAATTCAAGGAAAATTGCATCAACTATTTTGAGAGCCTTAAAGGGAATTTCAATACCAAAAATCCAAGATATGTGTTCAAAAGCAAAGATATAAAGTCGCTCTTTGGGCATGATAAATCAACTAAAATTATAGGGGACTTTGTTTCCCTGATCAATGAATCTAAAGTTGCCGTTAGTTTTGTGTTCTCTATACTCAACACGAAGCGTTTAAAGGAAGTCAGGTATTACTCGGGGGACAATGCAGTAAAGACTGAAAAGCCCATGAAGTTTATAGACAAGTTAACGAGTTATTTCTCATACATAACCGCATGGAAGTCACTGAGAGAGCTAGGACTTAATAGCATCGAAGTTCATCTGGACAATTTCGATGAACAGGAATATACTTACGCATGGGATGAAGTAGTAGTATCTAACCAGCCAGTTATCTTCCCAAAAGGGGACCAAGTTAATCTTTTCATCTCCGCTGCAGACATCATACTCGAATACATTCATCAGAAAATTATGGAACAAAACATCCGGTTGGGAGTTAGAGAGATGGATGAGCTCAATGAAAAGCACTTAGGTCTCGATGATTTTAAAGTATTCTACAGCGGGAACAGGGATGTTAAATACCTAGCACCATATTCACGCAGGAAAATTCCAATTAGAGACTACCTCGCAAGACCAATGCTCTATGTTCTACCCGAAGGATTAATGGGAAAGGAAGAAAGAGCAGTTATAGAGAATTCCCCGTCCTTCCAGTATCTCCTTAGATTTGCCTCTGATATTGGAGGGGGATTGAAATTCATATCGCTTGAAAAGGATGCCTATAATATAAGAGAGGATGATATTATTGTTTACTTTGGGAACGAAAGCAAGAAAAAAGCTGAATATCTTAAAAAAGTACTTAAATATCCAATAGAAGTATATTCCATATTAGAAATCATTGAACGCTATGAGACAAACGCTAACGGAGTCTGACCGAAATATTTTTATACATGAGGCTTAAATGTTATAATGAGGGTACACTCCAAGTAGGGAGTGTGCCCGTTATCTGATCTTATATTCTTGTACTTTCTATATTGTTTTATGAAGGGTTTGTTCTCCGGATAATTCAACTATTGCCGTTTATTATCTGAAAGCTTCGTCCTTCAGGGTGGGGAGGAGGTCAGCTCATCTACGACTGGAGGAGAGAGAAGGGCGATAAATGGACCAAAAGGTTAGAAAAGAAGTTCAGAAGGATAATTAGTAGAGTCAAGATAAAGGGGCATTAACCTCCTAACTAGGAAAAAAGCTTCCTTCAATTTTTTATTCTTTTTGTAATAGTTCTTTTATGGCTTTTTCAATTTTCCAGACCTCAATTAAACCTTCTTTGCCAATCTTTTCAAAGTGCTTATCGTTAGTTATGATAACAGTCCTAGTTTTGAGGCAGGTAGCGGCGTGAACAGCATCAGCAACTTGGTTTAGAGGGAAGTACTTCAAACACTTAAGAACTTCCTCCCTTGAGGGATTCACGATTTTAGTCCTTTTTCTTAGAAACTCGAAGAAATCCATTGCATTAAATGTCTCTGCATACTTCAATACTCGGCAAGGAGGACATCATTCCCAACAAGCTCATAATCCGAAGTAAGCAGATAAAGGAGCAGATCCATTGTTTTTGTCCAGCCCTTTTTTACTGCAGCAATGAAAACGTTAGTATCAATCAGAAATCTTGTATTTTTCTTTGGCAACTCTATTCCCCTCTTCCTCTGTTTCCTTTTCTAGCTTGTCAATATCTACCTTCTTTGCCTTTGCTATGAGCTCTTGGGGCATCTGCTTCACATTAAAATGCTTTAATATTATTGTTTCATTGTCAATTTCTGTTACCAAGAACTCTTCCCCCTTCTTAATTTTCAGCTTTCTTCTAATATCTTTTGGGAGCAAAATCCTACCCTTTTCATCAACCTTTGTGATTCCAACTTTTCCCACCAATCTGGCTTTTGACAGAGAGTATTCAAAGATTTCCCAAATACTGTTAGGATAAGATGAGAATTTCAACACTCAACAACCTTGATCCAGCTTGCGTTTTTAACCTCATCGGAACCGGGCTTTCCTCTTCCTTTCTTAACCACTTCAATCCAAACAGCCTTTGGGATTATTATTTCCTAAAGAGCTCTCTTAAGACATTTAATTTTCCAACATTGGCCAAAGCTATTAACGGTCCAGAGTCGGAAACCACAATCATAGCGACCTCTCCAGGGTTTTGATGTCCTCTTTTGAATCTTCTTCGTCATATTGAAGAGATACGCCTTTTGATGCTAAAATTTCTATCATCTCCCATCTGCTCACTCCAGCAATTTCTGCGGCCTTGCCCAAGCTAACTATTCCCCTCACGGTAAAGTTCAATAGTAAGGTAAAGCCTCGCAACTCTTGGGGATCTTTCTCACTAATCCTCAAAATTCTTGCCAAATCTTGAGGGACAGAAACAAAAACCTCGCTCACAATAATCACTATAGGAAAATAGCTTGGAAAAGCATAAAAACTTGTCATCCAATGTTTTCTCATCCTAGAACATCAAGAGCAGAATTGCAACCTTTAGCTTGAGGAGAGTTTTCAGAGTTGCTAAAAGATATAGGAGAATGTGTTTTACGGGTAAGGGAGAGAAAGAGTTATGAATGAGCCAAGAGGTTACAGAAGAAATTTAGAAAAATTGGGGGTAGAATTAGGGATATGTTGTTAGTTAAATAATCTTAACCAAAATGTTTAGATTTTGGTTAATTATAATTGACTAGTGGTGATATTTTTCTTTTCCAAACCTCGCCGTTTACGGCGGTTTACTGAAGAACTTCCTCAATATTTCTGCTGTTGTATAAGATTTCACGAGGTTCTGTTACTTAAACTGACCTCCTCCCCGTCCTGAAAGGCGAGGATTCCTGCAGAGAGGTATAAGTATGCTAGTGAAATATTCACGAGGAACTATTCCAAAAGATACTACATCATCCGCGTCACTAAAGGAAACTCATTGGAATAATCAAAAACTAAACGATAGCCTTAAAAATGCTCACTCTTAATTTGAGTTGGCTTATTGTTCCAAGTGCTCCTCAGTTGGTACGAAGATCTGTAGAAGGAGACAAAGGTGAACCTAATGAAAAAATTAATCACGTTAGTGCTCCTCCCTTTACTCTTCACTTTCGCTTTAGCCAACATTGAAGAAGGTGAAAATTGGCAAGGCAACGGGGTTAAGATAGAATCCATGATAATTAATAGTAACATAATTTTAAAGGCAACATCTACAAGAGAAGGATTTAACACCTTAATTTCTCCTCTAGTACCTATGAATACAACCCTAAAATACTCGTTCCTAATAAAGGCTGAAAATACTAACGGGGTTTTAGCAGAGATTGCTTATTTTAATGAAAATAAAACTTTCATATTTGCCAAAAACG
This sequence comes from Thermococcus sp. 2319x1, assembly GCF_001484685.1. Lineage (NCBI taxonomy): Archaea > Methanobacteriati > Methanobacteriota > Thermococci > Thermococcales > Thermococcaceae > Thermococcus > Thermococcus sp. 2319x1. The sequence continues at coordinate 1,849,700 of NZ_CP012200.1, forward strand.
TTACGTTCATAGGAAAAGGCTCTTTTAAGTGGAAAAACATAGAGATAACAGCCACACCCTTTAAAGAAGCTAAATTCTCTTCTCTAGTGATTATAATAAACGGCACTGGGACGATTTATTTAGACAACCTCACCATTAGCGAGGTTAAAGCAATTGAAAAACCAAAGACAGAGACAACTACAACTGAAGTACCACCAACTACTACTCCATCCCAAACGGAAACGTCAAAAGAAATCGAAGCTACAACAACTACCCAAGAAATGGAAAAAGAAGCCTTAACTAATGAAACAGAAACCCTTCAAAGGCTTCTAATTGATGATGAAGACATTAAAATCGAAATCTTTCTAAACAAAACCTATCACCCAGGAGACACAATTAGAGCGGACTTTTACATAACCAATAAAAAAGGAGTAATAAACGAAATAGATATAAAGCTTGAAGTTTACTACTTCGGAATTAAGGTTTTCTCCTATGAACATCCTTCATGGCGTGAATATAGCAAAGGAAAGACAATTCATATCTTCCAGGAGTCTAAGCTCCCAATAATAACTCCCCCTGGAAAATACATCTTAAAGTTCTACATAACACCAGTAGGCAGAGAAACGAAAGAGATAAGCACATCAATAACCGTAAAGCCCAATGCAAAGTGGTTTTTGTTCGTTATAACTGTGATAGCTCTCTTTTCGGGAATAGTGCTTCTAGTTAAAAAATACTGGAAGTTGATAGCTAAAACATACAAAGAATTTTCAATTGGGCAAAAATTTGTGTTCTTCGCCATAATAGGGTTAATAACAGCGGCAGTTATCTTAGCGCTTGGAGCTGAAAACTACGCTAATGATGTTGCCATTGCAGTCTATTACCTCCTCGTTATTGGTGTGCTAAATGAATGGATTGAATATTTAGAGCCCAAGTGGGATAGGAAAGATGTAAGGGGAGTAGTTAGTGTTTATGTGCTTGCTTTTCTATTATATCTTTCAAAAGACAATCTTACTGCGTATCCTGCAATCTTAGTAGTTATTATCGGAGCGATCCTTAGTTTGCTAACTTTAAAACATGAAAAAAGAACAAAAATTGAACATCAAAAGAGAAGGGAACTTGAAGAAATTGAAATTGTTGAAGAAACAGAAAATGGGTTCATAATCTATGAGATAAAAGGTGAAAAGGATGAAAGAGAAGAATAAATTAATCTTGCTCTGGTTCATCCTGATCTTTATCCCTCTATTCACCTTAAGACTATTCCAAGATGAGATGCTGTATCTAAACATGTCCAGAAAAGCCCTCCAATTTGAATTTCTGCCTAGATCTTCACTTGTTTTTATCTTAACCTCCCCACTAATGGTGCTTAAAAATGTTGATTTCAGAGTTTTCCTCCCAAGGATTGCAACATCATTAATAACTCTCTTGGACTTGATTCTAATTTACAACATAGCCAAAATGTATTATGGAAAAAAAGCGGGATTCTTAAGCTCTCTAATGTTCTTATTCTCATTTGTTGCTTTAAGGTATGGTGCAAGATACACTCTAGAGCCTTGGGGAACTTTTTTTGCATTGTTGGCAGTCTATTATCTTGATACAAAGCCCATGTACTCGGCGGTTTCAATGGGTTTAGCATTTTGGGCTAGGGAGCAGTGGGTAGTTGTCTATCCCTTTTATCTCATCCTTGCAAAAATCAAAAAAGACCATAGAACTTTCATTAGAATATTGCTCGTATCTTCAGTAGTTGTAGCTTTGAATTTCCTATTTATTTTCTATGTGAGTGAATTCTATGGAGGCATTCATAGAGCCAGCGTTGTTTCGTATCCGTCGAAAACTCTTTCATCATACATATCTTTTATTCCATCCCTGCTCAGAGATTGGATGGAGTTTGTAATAGCTTTTCCATTAACTACAATTGGTTTTATCTATACCTTAATAAAGGACAGAAAGAACCCTGAGTTTTGGGTTATTATTCCATCAGTTTTGGTTTTAAATGGATTGCCAGGATTTATCCTAAACGGCCCCTTTGAGCGCTACACTTTTGGGCCTCTGGCCTTAATGAGCATCTTTTCCGGCTATGGGATAACCCAGCTTTACAATGATTTAAGATCCAAAATTAAACTTTTGGACATTTTAACAGTAGAAAAATGGGTCGCTTTATTTTTAATTGCCCAATTTATCTTTTTCAACGTCGCTGTTCTAAAGCTCAGCGACATAGGAGCAAAGGGAATCCAAGACTACGGCTATTGGCACGATAGGGAAGTTTTCAAGATTTTGGAAGAAAATGCTAATCCAAATGAATTTTTCGTAGGAACTCCTCATCCAGCTCTCCTTGGTTTTAAAAATTGGAAGTGGGCAGATAGAAATATACAAAAAGCCATAGAACTCAATCCAGACTGGTTGATAACATTCGAAAGCTGGGTGAATTTTAGAGAAAACCCACACGAGATCGATGAGCTGGAGATTTATTCCATAGGCCCCTACTTAGTAATTCACGCCAAGGAGAAAGGTGCCATAAAAAAGTACGTTGTTTCAAGTGATTTGAAGCTCTGGAAATTTAGGAAATGAAGCGTTTAATTGTTTTTCTCCCAATTATCCCCATTTTTCTTCTCGTCTTTTCATCCCTTAGCAAAAATAAGATCTTTTCTGCTAAGTCTTTTTCATTCAAATTTACCAAGCTTCCGCTCTTTCCCTCTTCAACAATAGCTGGGAACTCTCCCACTTTGCTGACTACAACTGGAGTCCCCAAGGCTAAAGCCTCTAAAACAACCATCCCAAAAGCTTCACTCTTGGAGGAAGGTAGGACTAAAATCTTGGCTTTTTTGTAAGCATCTATCAGCTCTTTTTTGCCCACATGTCCGAGGAATTCGACGTTTTTCTCAAGATTTAGGTCTTTGGCCAATCTTTTATAATAATCTTCTAAGTCCCCACTACCAATTACCATAAGTTTAACGTCAGGAATTTCTCTTTTAACTAAAACTAACGCCTTTAACAATAATTCTAGATTCTTCCACCTGTGGAATTTGCCCAATTGTCCTACGAAAAGAATAACATTTCCTTTTCCTTTGAAATCTGGCTCAGCAAGGAGAAAATCTTCACCAACTTTTGGATATTTTACTTTCGAATAAAATCCTTTTTTCCACAGAATCCTTTGAACGTAGCGGGAAACTGAAATGATTTTAGTGTTTTTCAGCGTTATCCTTTCAATTGTTCTTTCATAAAGCTCAGCGAGAAGGTCAACCCAAGAGCCCTTCTTTAGCTCTCCAGTATGATAAACAATTATTACAGGCTTTTTCAAGAGCCTGGCAACTAAGGAAGCTACATCTGCAAAAAATGGAACTGGAGTGTGAGCAATTATAAGCTCAAAATTTTTTCTTTTCATCATTGCTAGGAGCTCAAAAGGCAGGAGAAATCTAATTGGCGTGTTTGAAAGAATGAAGTTTGGCTTTTTTCTTAAAATTTTAATCTTGCCAATTTTCTCATCTCTGCTTTCTCTCTTTGTTGAGCATATAACAACTACTTCATTCTCTTTACTCAGCTCTTTTGCCATTTCATAGGCATATCTCTCTAACCCACCCCCTTCTGGATAAAAGTAAGGGGAAACCATTAAAATCCTCACTCAAAGCCCTCCTTCAGCATTAGAGAGCTTATGAAGAAGGAGAAAAATATCAGCTGAATGCTTAACGCTATCAGCGTCAATACTATTATAGCCGATCTTATTTCAAACAGCTCCCCGTATCCTGTTGCCCTCCACCTCAAGAATATCCCAACACCCAAGACTAAACCCACTATAAACAAAATTCCACCGAGCATAAGCCCCTCCTCTAAAATTGAGTACCTCATGAAAAATTTCGTTATTCTGTCTGGTCTATCCAGCCCTTCCTTAACGGCATAAACTTTCCCCGAAATCCCGAAGTTTATTACTTGAAAGCCCACTATAGTCAAGAGACTCCCCAGAATCATAGTGTGCATTCTTAGAGGATTCGTGTTGTAGGCATAAGCCAAGAGACCAAAGCCAATAATTATTAAAAATAAACCAGGGAGCAGGAACAGGTATGAGGGTGAATAGAGGAGCATTAGCCTTAAATGCCTCCACCCATCTCTGAACGAGTGAAGCTTTGATTCACCAATTCTTGGATAATAAGTTATGGGCACCTCCTTAATTCTCAAACCTGCTTTCGCTGCTTCTATCACCATTTCGCTTGCAAACTCCATTCCACGACATTTCAGGGGGAGCTTTTGTAGTGCTTCCCTTGTTATTGCTCTGAAACCGCAGTGAGCGTCTGAAATCCCTATTCTGAAAAAGAGGTTTAATGTTTTTGTCAAAAGAGGATTCCCAATATAGCGATGTAACCAGGGCATTGCTCCAGGCTTAATGTCTCCTTTCAACCTCGTTCCAATAACAAAATCTACTTCCCCTCTTATTAATGGCTCCAAAAGCTTTGGAATCTCACTTGGATCATAACTCCCATCTGGATCCATCATTACAATATACTTTCCTTTTGCAGTATTAAATCCCTCAATGTAAGCATCACCGTACCCTTTCCTTTCCTGTTTAATAACCTTTGCGCCTAAGCTCCTTGCGATTTCTGGTGTTTTGTCGCTGCTCTTATCTACTACTATAATCTCATAGGAGAGCCTCAGTTGATCCAACGTTTCCTTAATCTGCGGTATAATCTTGGCTATTGCCTCTTCCTCATTCATAGTGGGCAAAATCACTGAAACTTCAACGCTCATTTAGGACCCTCTCATAGAACTTTTCTGTTAGTTCAGCTATGTTCTCCCAATCGTATCGTTTAGCGTTTTTCACGCAATTTCTTTTAAATTTTTTTCCGCTAAAGAGCGAAATTTCTATGTATTCTGCTAAAGAGCTTGGAGTAGACGATGAAATAAACCCGTTATATCCGTGAATTATTAAGTCCTTAGATGCATTCATGGGATAATTGAGAGTTATTACGGGAAGTCCAGAGGCGTTCGCCTCCAAAACAACTATCCCAAAACCTTCACGTTTGGAAGGGAGGACAAAAACTTTTGAAGATTTTAGATAAGATATAACTTCTTCGTAGTCCCTAAGAAAGCCGAGGAATTTCACATTTTGGGATAGCTTCAGCACTGATGCTAAACTTACCAGTCTCTCTTTTTCTGGGCCTTCACCAATAATTAAAACTTTCAAATCAGGAACGTTATTTTTTACTATTTCCACAGCTCTTAGAAGCAAATCAACGTTTTTCTCTTTTATTAACCTTCCAACGAAGATTATGTCATATTCCTCATCTCTTCCACTTACTTTTTGTATTCTCTTGAAATCAATCCCATTCGGAATAAATTCGCTCGTCACGCCAAGAGAGTGCAGTCTCTTCTGAGTTAACCTAGAGACGGAAACATTGTTTTTTGTCAATTTACTCGTTACTTTTTCTATTTGGAGCCCAAATATTCCTAAGTCTCCTAAGTACTCCTTCCAGTACTCTCTCCAAACTTCATGCCACGTTATTACTAAGGGAGTATTCTTTATGATCGAATGAAACTTGGCCGAAAAACAAGAGAGGTAAGGAAACTGCTGGCAGTCTATAATATCGTACTCACCTTTAAATTTCAGGAAAAGCTTTGATGCAAAGTAAAGTGCCTCCCTTATTGATCTTTTTCCACCCTTATAGAGGTTCTTCCCTTTTCCTACTCCATAGAACTTTATATCCCCTAAGTTTTCTTCTCCCCATTGAAGGCCAAACCAGTGAACCTCATGTTTTTTAGCTAGTCTACTCCCTATTTCATAAATCCTTTTTTCAACTCCTCCTTTGATCCAGGGATAAACGGCATCATAAACGTATGCTATTCTCATTTTCCATCACTTAACTTTGAATATCTTGATGATGCCGCCGTCTGAATAGAATGGGGTTGAGTTTATGAACATTAACTGGGCAAGGGGCGTGTTAAATGCTTTTTCAGACATTAAAACGGCGTATCCGTAATTTAGGTTTATGTATACAACGCTACCACTTATTGTGCCTTCTTTTAGCTTTGCTCTTACTATTTCCTTGCCCCTCTCTACCCAAACTTCTTTTGGTGTGAACGTCATTTTTGGCGTCACAACTTTAACTTCCCAAGCATCCCCTGGTTTTGCTACAACTTTGTAACCACCTTTAGAAAACACGAAAGCTCCAAAAGTATACTCTAATGGCAGGAGCATAATGGAATATTCGCCACTATTTACACCGGCAGTCTCGAGTATTGCCCCAAACTTGTTAACAAGCTCCAAGTTTACAACCACATATTTAACCTGTCGTTTTTCAAGCTCTTTTTGGGGCAACAATCCCAAATAGTACTTAGCAACGTATGGAGCGTTCCCCTGCCCGTAAACGCTATCAGCTACTGTTGGTCTTTCTGCATAGTACTGAACAAACCCACCATAATCCCACCAAGTCAGGACTACATCACTACTGTTGGAATGCTCTTTTAGGTAAATTAATGCTCTTTCCCAATTTTTGCTCATAAAAGGCTTTGTGTTGTAGAGAGAAGCGAAAGAGAAGTATCCCACGGATGCAAAGACTAAGAAAATTAGAAAAATTGATATAACCTGCCTTTTTGAGCACTTCTCATCAATAATTTTCAAGAGGTAGGAAAAACCAAGCCCGCTCATAAACGCAACCCCTAAAGACGCCAAGAACACAAATCTAACCGCATTCACCAGCAAATAAACACTTGGGAGAATCCATCCCAAGCTGAGGAGGTTTATCACCCTGCGTCGCCTAAGCTGCAGGAGATAAAAGGGAACAAACAAGATGGAAATACTAAATGCCCTCCATAAATCTGAGACTTTTGGCCTTTGAAGCTCCATAATTGTTCCATAGATTCTATTTCCACTAAAATACCCAAAAGCCTTAAATAAAGACGCTATTTGTTCTCTGAATATTGTTAAGGACAAGAATCCAAAGAGGAATCCCCCTATAACAAGAACAAACAGCCGATATTTGAATTCAATCCTCACTTTTGAGAGAATTAAAAACACTGAAAGAATGAAGAGTGAAGGTAAGAAGAGGTATTTGACAAATATTATCGGAAAACTTGAGTACATCGGATTCCAATGGGGACCTGATAATATTTTTGCGATGAGGGCTCCTATCAATGTCGTGCTTAGAAGGGCAAGGGGCATGAAAATTCTTTCTTCTTCCCATAAAAATAGAGCAACCCCCCAAGAAAGGGCTATTCCAACTGTAAAAATAAAGAGTATTGGGTATCCCCACCAAAAGAATGCTGAAATCCCTAGTATAATACCAATTCCAAGGAATGAAAGGTAATAAGTAAGTTTCCCCCTGTTTTTAAGCGAAACTGACAGCAAAAATAACAATACAGAGAATAAAAACAAAATATAATTATCCCCTCTATAATAGTTTGCCATTGATCGGTGTATATGGCCGTAGCTCAATGATAGAAACAGTGCCGAAAAAATAGCCTCTTTTCTCCCATAAAAATTAAGCACTGCCATAAAGAAAAATAAAACCGTTAAAAGCCCAAAAATAACAGGCGTAATCCTAAAAGCATTATAGAGGGAAACCCCAAAAATACTCAGGGTTTTATAAACGTAGAGGGGAACATAGTATAATCCCAAAGGTTCTGTTATTTCTGCGCCAAAAGGAGCATTTGAAAGGGGATAATACTGCAAATTTCCTTTCAGCATTTCTCTTATAACAGATACGTGAACATATGGGTCAAAGCCAAATAAGTATCCACATTTAAAATAGGGATATATTCGATATGTGAGTGTGATGAATATTATTACTATGATGGCACTTATAGTTTTGGATAATTGTTTTATGCTTTCCATAACATTTCCCTAATCTTCTTTGGGTCCCACAATTATAAATTTTCGCCCATCGAGTATGGAGGCCACAAAGATTAAGTTAAGAGCTGAAACTAAGACAGAGATAACGCCGACCTCTTGGTAGGGATAGAGTCGAGAAGTCACGTTCCAAAATATGAAGCAAGGGAGGCAATTATTGGGGACATTGAGATCTGACCTCTTCCCAGCCTTGAAGGGCGAGGCTTTCAGGTTGTAATCGTGTAGTGTGGGCTGTGGCTAAATTAGCTTTGTTCTTCCTCAAGGCTCTCCGAGGTTTCAGCTAACATTTCGAGACTCACATAAAGTGCTTCCACAACCTGAGGCTCTTTGAACTTGAGCATGTAATCCCCGCCTTTTTCGGGCCTAAGTCTGGATAAGACATTAGTTGTTCCAAGATAGGCTACTGACTTGTCAATTATAACAGCCTTCTCATGCATTTGCTTCCGTTTGTGAACTTTGAATCCATAAGACTCCATGGCACGAATATTCTTAGACTGGAACTCTCTAGACTTTGGCCCCGTGAAAACGTCAGGATGCCTTGTGTGAATTATTACTTCCACTCCCCTATTCTTGGCTCTTATGAGTGGATCCATCAGCCAGGACTCCCTGTTAATTATTTCCGCATTTATGAAGGGGGAGTAAATTACAATTTCTTCTTTAGACTTGTTAATGTCATTAATCAGATTTTCTCTGAATTCCTCAACGCTTAAGAAGTCGGGCTTGAGGTCTTCAAAGGCTTTTTGGAGTAAAGGCCTCGACTTTATTGCCTGAGCTAGTGGACCTTCCCTTTCTACGAGTTTGTAAAGGGGGCCATACTTTTCCCTAATCTCACGGATTTTGTCCCTCAATCTCATGAGCACCACCTCCAAACTTCCCATTAGTTAAATGTAGTTAAAAATACCTTAGTTCCCACCACCTGTGAGGTAATCCCTCCAGATTCACAGCCAGAATCGCTCCCAAAATCCTAACAGCCAAACCCCTCAAACTAACACTCCTGCTCGGTTTCAGAAGAAACTCAGAAAACTTCGAAAACAAAGTCTCAATCCGCCTGCGAAAATCAGACAGGTACTTGTAAAACTTCCCCTCCCCCAGACTACTAATCTGATTCTCCAGCTTTACCGGCGTGTAAACAACACCAAACTTCAGGAATTCCTCTTCCAACTCCCTGCTGACATACCCCTTATCCAGAAACAGAAAACAGCCAGTAAACTTTTCAACAATCACCCAGAATTTCTCCCTGACAACGCTCACATCATGCTCGTTCGCCGGATCAATGGACAATAAAGCCAGCAAATTCCCGTCAGAATAACACGTCAGCTTGTACCCATAGTAGAACTTTTTTTAGAGGGGACAAACCCAACTGCGGGCTTTTCAGTTATGACTTCTGAAGAACCTACCTTCCCTTTCCTGTTTTTTCTGGCCAACTCTTTGGTCTCAACTGACTTCGAGTCGATTATTCTGACGTATTCCCTGGCGTGTTTTTTGAATAATTCTTCCTGAGTTATGATGAGGTTTTTCGTGCCTGTTCAAGCGTTCTGTCAGTTTGTTGTACCTGATTTTTGGGAAGAGTTTCATTTCCTCAATTAAAACCCTGTAAGCGTGCTTGTAAACTCTGTTAAAGTGCAAGTGTGCTAGTATTGCGCGTTACGCGTAGAGGCTGATTACTTCCCTGCAGGTGTTTTTCGGGTAGTGTTTGCTGACTATCGGGTAGATTTCGGATTTTATGGTCAGAATTTCCTGGTGGAAGTTCATCACGACCACCAATCAACCAAAAAATTTAAATGCATATAAATCTAACGACCCGATGGGAACTAAGGTTACTTAAAAAACTTTACTCTTAATGAGGGCGTGTTTAGTTTCACCTCCCGTTACTTAAACAGTACTTGACTCTGAGGAGGATTCTGTTGGTGTGATGAAACCTGGAGATTCTTTGTGTCCAAGTTTCGGATACTCTAAGAAAAATATCATTGTTGTGGTTGTGAGTGTTAGTGATATTGGGGCTGTAATTAAGATTCCGAGAATTATGCCAATGGTGTTTAGGTTAACTGTCAAAAGTGTCATGACTATTGATATTGGAATGGCAAAAAGGAGGTATTTTATACCGTATTCAGCGTATTTTCCTCCGTTAAGGGCCAATTCCAAGCTTTTTCTGAGTGCCTCCCCAAAGGTTAGTTCTTGAGAAACTATGAGGTAAGGAGTTCCGTAGATTAAATATGTCAGGAAAATCATTGTTGGGAGTGCGAGGAGTACAAATAATGGAGTTATCAATGCAAGGCCTATCATTACAAATAGAATTGGGAGTATTAGAACTCTGAACTTCAGCATCTCTACAAAGTATTTCCCAGCATTGTGGGGGAACTCATAAGTTCTATCCTCAAGTCCCTGCTTTATGCTTCCGAGATAGCCAGCTGCTAGATAGGATCCAATGATTGTGAACGCTATTAGTGAGATAAGTCCCGGAAGGGAAATGTTTATTCCAGGTTTTGGGTTTGGAAGTGAAACAAAACTCCAGAGATTGGGTACATCCTCCGGGAAGATGAATTTAACGCCAATATGAAATCCATGAAAGTCCAACACCCTCTCAATATTGTCAATTGAAAAGAGACTTGTAATCATTGGAATTAACATTAACGGGATGAAATCAGATTTTCTATACCAAGCCTCCTCCAAAAGCTTCATGAACTCCACCATAAACACCCCCATCTTTAATCTGACTACCTTGGTTCCCATCATGTTTTTAGTTGTGTGTTGTATGTTTACACATTAGTACTTCCTCAAGCATTCGGACTAATTTTAATTTTGATGGGAAGTAAGGTATATATAATAGTTTCTTCTAATTATCAGCTTTGAACTATTGAGCATTTTGATCTCAAAGGATTTCTCTTTAGTTCCACAAAATTTTTATCTAAGTTAATTGTCAATTTTTGGTAATGAGGATGGAAGAACTTAGAAGGGTTTTCGGGAGCAGGGTATTTGAGAGGGGAGAAAGATATTACAGAGAAGGGCGGGTTATTGGAGTTGTGAAGATAGGGGATAAGCTCTATGCAAAGGTTAAGGGGAGCAAAACATACGCAGTAGAATTCGACCTTAAAAAGAATGTGTCATACTGCACTTGTCCCTACGGAATGAACTGCAAGCACGGTGTTTCTGCATTTTTTGCCTATTCTAACGGTGAGTTTTTTGACGGCGATGCATTTCTCAGGTCTCTGGAAGATAGGAGCAAGTCGGAAATTCTGGAAACTTTAAGAGAAATACTTGAAGACAATCCAGATATCCTGCTTGGAATAACGGAGGACGTCTCCTCATACTTTAAGGGTCACATATCTTATGAGAGCGCTCTCAGGATTAACAGGATCCTCAAAAGAAAAAAGATCCCTAAGGAGAAGGCGTGGGAGCTCGTAAAATACATATGCAAGCACTACTACGATTTTGAGGGATTCTATGACGACTACAGGGATTTGTATTATGGTGACCTGGTTCTGGAACCTCTCTTCGAGCTCATAGAACGGGGATTAAGTAAAGAAGACTTTGACCACTTTGTTGAGATTTTAGAGCTTTCAGAAATTCCTGAAGACGTCTATAAATATGCATACGGTGTTTTGTTGAGAAATGCTTGGCGTTTCAGGGAAGAAATCTTAAACGCCAGTGATGTAAGCGTTAAGCTTAAAGCACCTTTGCTCGCAAAGATTGGGGAGAAGAAGAAAGCCGAAGAAATGATATTAAACTCCGATCTTAGTTTAAAGGAAAAGGTCGCTCTCCTCCTTGAAGTTAATCCAGAGCTTGCAAAGGAGCTTGGCTTAAAGCTCTCTGACTATTCTCTTCTCATAGAATACTTCGGGAAAAAGAGAAATTATGAGGAAGTTTTGGAGATTTATGCAGAGAGTGATGGTGTGGGCTACCTCGTAAGTTATGTCTGCGATGCCATAAAAGCCACAGGAAAATTGGACATGTTTGAGGAGATATTGAAGAAGGAAAGTAAAAGCATAGCATTCTTATGTGCCCTTGAGCTGAATCTTGGTGACAGGCTTGCTGAGCTCTTCCCCAGTGCCCTGGAGGAATATATGAAGGGGATGCTCTCTCGCAGTGCCATTCTGGACTCGCTCTCAATAATTCAAGACCTAAGGCCGTTGATTCCAAGCGTTGAGAGAATAATTGAATTTGAGGTCGCCAAAAAGGACAGAAGGGCATATGAGTTTGCGGCTAAACTTCTGAACCTTGTTAAAAAGGTGGATAGAGAAGAATACGAAAGGCTGGTGAAAAAGCTCAAAGAGAAATACCCGAAGGTGAGAGTACTCTGGGAGGTCCTTGAGCACCCAGCTGACTAGAGGAAAACACGACCAAAAGAGTTAAGCTAAAGGAGTCCTGTCTCAGAGCGAAACTTCACTGAGGCCTCTGATCACGCGGTGCCCCCCACTCTCGTTATTGTAGTGTCAAAAAATAGAAAGAGCTAAACCTTTCCGACTCTCAAGTATACAAATCCCAGTTGGTAAGCTTTCTTGTGGTTTATAATGTTTCTCCCATCCACAATCACTTTGCTTCTTACCTGTCTTGCTATTTCTCTTAAATCTAATTCCCTAAATTCTTTGTGGTCAGTTACTATGACTATTGCATCTATGTCTTTAAAGTCTTCTTTCCACTCCGCACCGAAGCGTTCCGCGTCTTCCGGAGTGCATAGGGGATCGTAGGCGTAAACTTTAGCCCCCCACTCCTTGAGTTCTTTGATTATTGGAATTGCCGGGCTTCTCGTAAATTCCCTAACCCCACCCCTAAACGTCAGACCAAGAACGAGAATATTACTTCCTTTTAGCGGCTTTCCAACCTCATTGAGCCCCTTAATAGTGAGCTCAACAACATGGTGAGGCATTGAATCATTAATCTCTCTGGCAGTCTTAATCAAGCGTGGATTCGTCTTTTTGGCCAAATTAATGACGAACCATGGGTAGATTGGAATACAGTGTCCTCCAACTCCGGCACCAGGCATGTGGAGGTGGCAGTAGGGTTGAGTGTTTGCTGCCTTAAAGACTTCAAGAGCATCTAAGCCATGCTCTTCACACCATAATGCCAGCTCATTAGCCAATGCAATGTTGACGTCTCTGTAAACCCCCTCAAAGACTTTTACAGCTTCAGCCGCTTTTATGGAACTAACTGGGATGACTCCCTTCTTGTTTATTGTCTCGTATATTCCGATAACTGCTTCTAGGGTTTTCCCGTCGCTTGCCCCCACAATTTTGGGATACTGCCCAGTGATGTCCCTAATAGCAGTTCCAGTCATTGTTCGTTCGGGAGCATGAGCTAAACCAAATTCTCCAAGCTTAAGACCGCTCTTCTCGAGGATTGGAATCAAGCTTTCAGTTGTTCCGGGTGGCATGGTGGCCTCGGTTATCACGATGTCGCCCTTCTGGAGTCCTTTTGAAATCTTCTCAGCCACATCATATACTGGATCAAGCTTGAGGTTGCCCCTCTCGTCGGTTAGGGTTGGAACGAGTATCACCATAACATCGGCCTGCTCTGCGGCTTCAACTCCGTCGGTAGTGGCTCTGAGCCTTCCTGCCTCGACGTTCCTCTTAACTAGCTCATCCAGGCCGGGTTCTTCCTTTACGTGGTTCTCTCCACGATTTATCATCTCAACGACCCTCTCGTTGATGTCCACCCCTATCACGTTGGCACCGTGATCAGCAAAAACAGCAGCCAAAGGTAAACCCATCTTCCCGAGACCATAAACAGCTATCGTAACTTTGCCCTCTTTGAAAACCTGCTTTACCTCCCCTCTATTTAAGCCAAGGAGCTTCATTTTCTCACCCCAGCTTTACTACCTCATCCCTCGCTGCACTTTCAAGAGCCTTAACGGCAACTTCTAAAGCATGTAAGCCTTCTTCTCCACTAACTAATGGTTTTTTACCCTCTTTGGCGCACTCAATGAAATGTTCAATCTCAATCCTAAGGGGTTCTCCCCTTTGTACCTTAGCCTCATGCACCCACTTATTGTCATAAATTGTCAAAGTTTGATTTATATAATCGAGATACGCTATTCCCTCAGTTCCAACAACGTTTAGCGTTCTCGTTTTATGAGGTGTTAGTCTGTTGGTTTCGATAACCCCATCAATTCCATTTTTGAAGCTAAGAAGAATAAGGGCGTAATCTTCAACTTTTGCAGGATGCTTTACGTTTCTTGCCTTTGCGTATACCTCTTTAACCCTCGAATCTACAAGGAAGCTCATTATATCTATGTCGTGAACTGCTAAATCGATTATAACCCCAACATCCGCTATTCTAACGACCATTGGGCCTACCCTTTTAGCATTCATCGTAACTATCTCCCCGAGCATTCTTTGAGATATCGTCTCTTTCAGCTTCAGTACTGCTGGGTTGAACCTCTCCACGTGGCCGACCATTAGAACAACGCCCCTGTTTTTGGCTGCTTTAATGATTTCTTGAGCGCTCTCAATGCTCTCAGCTATGGGCTTCTCAACTAAAACGTGAACTCCGTTCTCGATGAACTCTAAGGCGACTTGCTTGTGAAGGGAGGTGGGAACGGCAATGCTGACTGCATCAACCTCATTTACAAGCTCCCTGTAATCGGCAAAGGCCCTTGTCCTAAACTTCTCCGCAACCTCCTTAGCTCTTTCGAAGTTGGCATCTGCCACTCCAACTAATTCAACTTTGCCCTCTCTGGCCAATTCAGAGTAAATCCTCGCATGGTGAAAGCCCATGTTGCCAACTCCAACAACTCCAACGCGAAGCATTTTGATCACCCTTTATGAACAGCTACTAGTTGCTTTACCTTTAAAGTATAAAAAGCTACTCTAAAAAGCTGAACAAGTAGATATTTCAAGCTTCGGAATTGCAATGCTTAAATCCATGGTTTATTAATGTGTCAATACAAAGGCTCAAAGAGCTGAAAAGTTCCTTCTTTATGAGCTAATCATCATCCAGTATTTTCCTTTCTTCAATCCTTTCTTTTTAAGCTCTTCGAACTTCTTCTTTGCGATTCTATAAAACCCATCATCGTGGAGAACCTTTCCATAAGAAACTGCATCAAGTGCCGTTGGGGAGAGGTTTTCCAAGGCTTTCAGGAACTCTTCTCTTGTATAGGCTATTATGTCCACTGGTAGAAAATCCTTGTTTAGAGCATACAGATCTTTTGTCCTTTTTAGGGGATTTTTTTCCAGTCTATCGGAAACAACAACAATGTCAAAATCACTCGCCCTATTGTAATCTCCCCTCGCGTAGGAGCCAAAAAGGATTATTGTGACCTCTCCATTCAAATATTCAACAATTCGATTGACAAACTCTCTAAGTAGTTTGAAGTTCATCTGCAACTCCCTCAATAAATTTGATTATTTTCTCCGCATATTCAATAAGCTCTTTGGCGATGTCTTCCGAGTAATATTCAAATGGGGAGCCTTCTGGATACGCATCAGGATACCTAGGTGCTATATAGTTCCTATCCAGCTCCATTGCAAAATATAAAATCTCTTTGGGAACCTTTATGTTGTTTTCGGACAAGTCCCGTAAGAGCCTTGTTATCGAGTGTCCAATGGGGGCAAAGCCTATTCCTCTCAAAATTGCCTTTACTGCCAATTCTGCTGCCTGTTGAGCTTTAAAGCTCGCCCATTCGTAATAGCCTTCTTTTAAGTCAGAGTATGCGGAGGCAAGGGTTCTTTTGGCTTCTGCAATCCAGCGTTCATACTCTTTCTTCTTGAACATAAATGACCTCCCGTTAATCTATTGTTCGGCTATCTCCTTAAGAGTTTCGATTATGTACTCTATGTCCTCCCTATTTACAGCTGGATGCACCGGCAAGCTCAACACTCTCTTTGAAGCGTCTATTGCGTTGGGGCAGATGTCCTTTGGATATCCGAGCCTTTGGTAGAGGGGCTGGTGATGAACTGGGATTGGATAATGCACAGCTGTTCCAATGCCTTTCTCCCTCAATTTTGCCATAAGCTCGTCCCTACTCAAAGGAAAATCATCCTCAACCCTAACAACATACTGGTGGAAGACGTGCTTAACCCTCCCATCAACGTAAGGTGGAGTTAAACCCTTAATGTTACTTATTCCTTTAGTTAAAAGTTTGGCATTCTCAATTCTCCTTTCGTTCCACTCGTCGAGCTTTTTCAGCTGAACCCTTCCGATTGCAGCTGAAATGTTCGTCATTCTCAAATTATAGCCGAGCTCTACGTGGAGGTATTTTTCTGCCTGCCCGTGGTTTCTTATCAAGTCTGCCCTTTTAGCCAGCTCGTCATCATTAGTTACAACCATTCCGCCCTCGCCAGTGGTCATATTTTTGGTTGGGTAAAAGCTGAAGGCAGCTATGTCCCCAAAAGTGCCAACCTTTCGGCCTTCAAATTCAGCGCCGTGGGCCTGTGCACAGTCTTCAACAAGATAAAGTTTGTAATCCTCTGCTATTTCCTTGAAGGCCTCCATATTCGCGGGCTGGCCGTAGAGGTGAACGACTATTATCGCCTTTGTTTTATCACTAATCTTCTCAAGAACATCGTTTGGATCAAGGTTGTAAGTTTTTGGATCAATGTCAGCAAAAACGGGCTTTGCACCCTGGAAGAGGATTGAATTTGCTGAAGCTATGAACGTGAAGGGGGTTGTTATTACCTCATCACCGGGACCTATTTTAAGGGCTTTGAGAGCAACATCGAGTGCAGCGGTTCCATTAGAGACGGCTATTCCATGTTTGACCCCTAAGTACTCGGCAAATTCTCTCTCAAAGGCTTCAACTTCCTTTCCATGGGCGAGCATTCCACTCTTCAAAACTTCAACAACAGCCTCTATTTCTTCTTCTCCAATTAGGGGTTTAGCGATTGGTATGTTCCTCATCTTTACCGCCTCACAAATCTTTTTCCGTTAAGTATCTTTCGTAATCCTCCTTCCTTATTTTAACCTCCCTCCCGCAGTGAGAACACTTGAAAATAATATTTGCTTCATCTTCGCCGGTTTTCTCCTTCAAGGGCCTTCCGCAGTAGCAGACAAAGCCCCTCAAGCGTGCCGGGTTGCCAAAGACAAGCCCGAAGGGAGGAACGTCTTTGGTAACAACAGCTCCAGCTCCCACCATCGCATACTCGCCGATGGTTACGCCACAGACTATCGTTGCATGGGCCCCGATGCTTGCTCCCTTTTTAACCAACGTCGGCACAACCTCCCAGTCCTCGTTGAAGGCTCTTGGATAGAGGTCGTTGGTGAAGGTCATGTGAGGGCCGAGGAAGACGTCGTCCTCAACTTTAACTCCCCTATAGACGCTCACTCCGTTCTGGATTTTTACGTTGTTTCCTATTTCAACGCCAACATCGATGTAGACGTCCTTTCCAATGTTGCAGTTCTTGCCTATCTTTGCCCCGGTTCTTATGTGGGCGAAGTGCCATATTCTGGTTCCCTCTCCAATCTCCGCCCCTTCCTCAACAACAGCAGTTGGATGGACGAAATATTTTTTAGCCTCCTCGGTCATTAAGACCACCGGGAGTATAAACACTGGAAACAATATAAGGGTTTGGGAGCTATGGAGGAGCATCCCTTTGTTAGTGTGATAATACCAGCCTATAACGAGGAAAAATACATAGCCAAGTGTCTTGAGGGGTGGGTTGATCAGGATTATCCCAAGGACAGATACGAGATTCTCGTCTATGACGGTATGAGCACTGATAGGACAGCTGAAATTGTGAGGGAGTTTGAAAGGAACCATCCTAACCTCGTTTTCTATAGGAAAAACCCGAAGAGGCGGCAGGTTTATGCCTTCAATATGGGTATTAGAGAGTCGAGGGGAGAGTTCTTCATAATCTTTGGAGCCCATGCTTATCCAGAGAGGGACTTCCTGAGGAAGAGCGTGGAAACCTTTCTGAAAATAAAAAAGATGGAGCCAAAGCTCGCGGGGGCTGGGGGGAAGATCATCAAGCTCTTTCAAAACCGCCTGGCTAAATTCGTTGCCCTCATATACTCCTCGCCTCTGAGCGGTGCGAGCACCTTCTGGTACGAGGAAAAACCTCACTTCGCCAAGACAGTTGCTTTTGCACTTTACGATAAGAAAGTAGCCGAAGAAATCGGCGGCTTTGATGAGGATATGCTCATAGGGGATGACTTCGAGTTCAATCTTCGATTAAACAAAAAGGGCTACAAGCTGTTCTTTAACCCAGAAATAAAAAGCCACTACTACGCCCGCTCCAGCTGGAAGGGCTTTATAAAACAGAGCTTCAACTACGGCGCCGTTAAGGGCGTTTCCATAAGGAAGGGATACTTTTCGCCTCTCTGGTTGTTTCCTCTGGGATTTCTTGGGTTTGAAGCATTGCTACCCCTTGTGCCCAAACTCTTGTGGCTCTTTGCCCTCTACTGGCTGGCTCTCTTTGGAGAGAGTCTCAGGCTGGCTTACAAGACAAAGAACCCAGACGGGATATTTCTCCCTCCCGTTATGTTCCTTTTCCACAACCTTATAAGCCTTGGATTTATAGCGGGGTTATTGCTTCATAAAAGGGCCTTTAGGTGAGATAATGAGGATCGTAATGACGGTGAGCAATCCCTTTAAGCCCGACCCCCGCGTATACAAAGAAGCAAAAAGCTTGGCTAAGCACGGGCATGAGGTTATTGTAATTGCGTGGGATAGAGAAGGAAAATATCCTAAGGAGGAAGTTATTGACTGCATAAAAATCATTAGATTCGGCCCAAAATCAAAGTACGGAAACCTTCTCGATTTTGCACTCAAGCTCCCACTGTTCTACTTGAGAACCTTAAAGTTCATCTTGAGGCATGATTACGACGCAATACATACCCACGATTTCGACACTGCAATTTTGGGCCTTTTAGCAAAGATTCTGAGAAGAAAAAAGTGGATCTATGATGTTCATGATCTATATTACACTTTCTTTTCAATGGAAGGGGAAAAAGAGAATTTCCTCGAGAAATTAATTCAACGGTTGGATATGTTTTTAGCCAAGAGTTCCAACGTCGTAATAGTTGCAACTCAATCGATTGGGGGAAAGTACGAGGGGCTGAGAGAGTATTATATAAAGAGCGGTATCAATCCAGAGAAAATAGTCACAATATGGAATGTTCCTGAAGTAGAGAGCTTCTTGAAGCATGAAGAGCTGAATCTCAAAAAACCCAAAAAGTTCACAATAGGATTTATAGGGTCACAGAGGACCATTTCAAATTTCATAAGACTGTTTGAAGCAGTAAAAAACGAGAAAAATTCCAAAATTTTGTTTGTTGGGACGGGAAAAGTAGCAGAAGAATTGAAGAGAACTGTAAAAGAGAAGTATCGGAATCTCGATATCGAATTCATTGGGAGCGTGCCCTACAAATTAATCCCAAACTACTACAAGCTCTGCAATGTGATGTACGCTTACTACCCTCCTCGAGAAAACGTAAAGAGAGCGATAGCGATTAAAGTGTTTGAAGCAGCAATCTTAGGCATTCCCGTGATAGTAAATGCTGATTCGTTAATGGAGGACTTTGTGAAGAAATATCGCTGTGGAGCTACGATATCAACGCCAACTGTAAATGACGTTCAAAGAGCGTTAGAAGATGTAAAACTTGTGAAGTTTAGCCCAAAATACATAAGAAGGAAATGGAATTGGAGAAACGAAGAAAGGAAGTTAATAAGAACTTACCATAGAGTTGCACGGAGGTGAAAAGGATTGCACTAAAAGATGTTAGATTGTTGGTGATAGCAAACTCATTTCCAAACAAGAACAACTCTTACCATGGTGGAATCTTTGTAAAAGAGCAGGTCAACGAACTTGGCAAGTACCTCAAAGAGATAACCGTCGTCTCACCTCAGCCACTTGGAGCGAATAGAACACTTAAAAGTTATTCTTATGACAATATTAAAGTGTATTTCCCACTATTCTTTCACTTGCCCATCAATCACTTTAGAAAAAGATTAGGAGACAACATCTTTAAAGCTACAGAGAGATTGATAGAAAAAGAAAACATTGAGTTTGATATTATTCATGCCCACTTCACTTGGCCTTCTGGGTATGCTGGAGTTAAACTAGGTAAAAAATTTGGTGTTCCCGTTGTAGTCCACATTCACGAGAACAGGGAGTGGTTTATGCAAGAATATAATTCAGGAAGGGAAGAGATATATTGGACTTGGAAGAATGCTGATGCATTGATCCGGGTCAACAGAATAGATGTTCCCCTTCTGCAAAAGTTTAACGATAGTGTGTATTATATCCCCAATGGGTTTGACCCTGAGAGGTTAAGGGTTATGTCCAAAAAGGAGGCTAGAGAATATTTTGGCTTGTCTCAAGATGGAAAAATATTGTTTAGCCTTGGAAATTTGATCGAGAGGAAAGGCTTTCAGTATTTAATAACCGCAATGGTCAGAATAGTTCGGAAAAGGGATGATGTGTTTTGCTTTATTGGGGGTAGTGGTCCCTTAAAAGACAAGCTCCAGCACC
The DNA here is from genome assembly GCF_001484685.1 of Thermococcus sp. 2319x1. Lineage (NCBI taxonomy): Archaea > Methanobacteriati > Methanobacteriota > Thermococci > Thermococcales > Thermococcaceae > Thermococcus > Thermococcus sp. 2319x1. The sequence goes on from NZ_CP012200.1 coordinate 1,869,914, forward strand.
AGATAAATTCCTTAGGATTAAGGAATCACGTCAAGCTTCTTGGTTTTGTGCCTGATGAAGAGTTGGCTTACTGGATGAACGCTGCCGACCTTTTTGTGTTGCCGAGTTTGAGTGAGAGTTTTGGGGTTGTTCAGATCGAGGCCATGGCTGTTGGGACTCCAGTTGTTGCTACAATTAACGGTGGTAGTGAGGAGATTATAACCTCTGAGGACTACGGTCTGCTCTGCCCACCTGCGGATCCAGAGTGTTTGGCGGAGAAAATCTTAATAGCCCTTGAGAAAGAATGGGACCGGGAGAAGATAAGGAAGTATGCGGAGCAATTTACGTGGGAGAACGTTGTAATGCAAATTTTGAAAGTTTATACCTCGAGGGTGTGAGGGTCATGAGTCATAAAAATGTAGTGCTTGTGCCACTCCATAACAATATGAGTCTGGCAACAGCCCAGACGATCAGAGACATAGTTAAATTTTCTTCCGAGCTTGGTTTTTCTCCGAGTTACCTACCACCTCGGCGTACTATTCTTTCCTCTGTTTCTTATTACCGGAAAATGCTTTCAGTCCTTAAATCTGACTTCCTTCTTGTCCCATATCCGGCAATTGGTAATCCTATTAAAACAACAAAACTCAGGATATTTGACATTAAAACTCTTGAGCTCCTCTCTAAAAGTTCTTCTTTGATTGTTTATGTTTATGATCTCCCATTTGAGCAAATAAGGTATACAAAAAGTCCTAATTGGGATTCCTTGATAGACAGCAAAATGTTCTCTATAGAGGGAATACTCTTTGATGTTGCTGATAAAATCCTTGTCTTTAACGAAGCAATGGCAGAGATTATTCGGAAGAGATACAAAATTCCAAAAGAAAAATTTATGTACTATGAAATACTTGATCTTAGTGTGGATTTTGTTCCATCTTCTGTTAAAGATCCAAATCAAAAATTGAAAATAATAATCTACGCGGGTAATCTTCATCCAGATAGGTTGCAGGCTCTTGAGCGGTATTTAACAAAGGTACCTCCTACATTGGAGCTTTGGTTCGTTGGCCCTAACGGTGACTGGATACAAACTTCTCTAAAAGAGCCTCGAGTCCGTTATCTTGGTTCATTTTATGGCCATGAATTCTATACCTTACTTTTAAAAGGTGATTTTGGTTTGATTTGGTATCCTGAAGGGTTATCAGAGTATCTTAGATTTGGTAGTTCTTCAAAGTTCTCCAGTTATCTTGTGACAGGGTTGCCGGTTCTCGTTGACAGCCATGCAGTTTACGTATCTGAGCTTGTTAAGAGATATAACGTAGGAATTACTAACAAAAACTTAGAGAGGTTACTTTTCAAGGCAAAAAATATTTCAAATGAAGATTATCTTAAGTTAAGAAAAAATGCTCTCTCTTTGGGAACGAAGATTAGGGAAGGATATTTCTTCAAAAAGGTACTAAAAGCAGTGATAGAATAATAGAGTTATGTCCTAACTAGTCGAAATTTGAATTTTTAATCATAATTAAACTCGTACCCCACGCCACTCCCTGACTCACAACCGTCGCCACTGCCGCCCCGCTCGCCCCGTAATGTAATATCAAGAAGTAGTTCAAGAGCACGTTTAATAGTGCCGTAAACCCAGTTATTTTGGTAAAAGTTAGCTCCCTTCCCGTGGCGTTCATGTAGCTCCCAAAGAGCGAGTTTAGGAACATAAAAGGAACTGCAAAGGCCAGTATTCTAAGTACCGGCACGCCTGAGAGGAATTTGTCCCCAAAGACGATGACTATCCCAAGGCGGGCGAATAGGTAATAACCAGCTGTCCCAAGGACCCCGAGGAGTAGCAGGGCCTGAAAGGCCTTTCTGAAGAGGAGCTTTAGCGTTTTTCTGTCCTTTTCGTGGAGCTTCGCCATCGAGGGCATCGTCGTGACAACAACGATGTTTGGAATAAACAGGGAGACCTCAATGAGGGTAAAGGCCGCCCTGTAAATCCCGGTCTCGTAATCGCCCCTCATGAGGCTAAGCATAACCATGTCCGTGCGGTAGTAGATGAGTGTGAAGAGACCTATGAGCCAGAAGGGGTATGACCTCCTTAGCAGAGAGAACCATATTTGCGGTTTAAATCGAATGCTGATTTTCTTGACGAATTTAGCTCCCCATTTTATTCTTAAAGACTCCCTAACTGCATAGCCAGCGAGAAGTGCAATTATAAATGGAGGAAGAGATCTGTAAAAGTAAAGAACAATTCCTCCAGCAAAAAACGCCCAAAACCTCTCAACTGTCCTTGCTATTGCCTCATACTTCGTCATTTCATGGGCATACATAAGCTGTACAAACACCAACGAGACCCAGGTGAGCATAGCCTCCGCTCCGACCAGCAGGATGAGGGCCTTCATCCAAGTCGGCTTCGGGAGGAAGAGCGTTAGCAGGACTATAACAATGAAGTTGAAAAGTGCGAGAACGATTTTAAAACCGAGGACATCGGACAGGAGCTCGTTAGCTTTTCCCCTGTCCCGCGCAACCTCGCGCATGAAGTAGTAACCAACCCCCAAGTCTGAAAAAATCCCCAAAAGCCCAACGTAGTAAAAGATGAACGAATACTGACCAAGCCCCTCCGGGCCAAGGGTTCTGCTCAGGATAACGACTACACCGTAAGCTAAGAGCTTCGAAATCATTTCAGCACTGAAGAGCCAGCCTGCGTTTTTAAGCAACTTCAGTTTTAGACTCTCGGCCATGACAGCTTTTCAATAGAAAAGAGAGATTAAAAACCTAATCCCCCCTCTGTATCTTCGCGTGACCCCCTACAAGGCTCTTCTTAAGCTCGAGGTTCCTTATCTCGCACTTCTCGTCTATGATCGAACGCCATATCGTAGAGCCCCTTACGATAGTGTCGCCAAAGATTATCGAGTCGCTCACGTCGGAGTTCTCTATGATGCAGTTCTCGCCTATGTAGGCGTAGGGCCCAACTATTGATCTTCCAAGAATCTTTGCACCCCTCTTTATGACCACCGGCGGGATTATCTTGGAGTAAGGGCTTATCTGGATCTCCTCGATGTGGCTCTCCTTCAGAAGGGTCTTCATCGCCTCAAGATAGCTGTCCGCGCTTCCAATATCGTACCAGTAGTCGTCGAACTTGTAGGCATAGACCTCAACTCCCTTTCCGAGCAGCCACTCTATGAAGTAGCCCGGAGAATCCCTGTTGCCCTCTTCAAGGTATCCCTCTATCATCTCAATGATATCCTTCGGAAGGGCGTAGACGCCGGTGCTTATCAAGGTTGACTTTGGTTGTAAAGGCTTCTCCTGAAAGTCAACCACTCTATCCCCTTCAAGAACCACAACACCGTATCTCTTTGCAAGTTCAAAGTCGCCAACGTCGTAAACGGCTATCAGCGGATTTCCCTTATAGCGCCTTAGAAACTCATCTAAAGAGAAGGAGAATAGGTTGTCACCGGCGATTATGAGATAATCATCGAGGCCGAGCTTTGATATTGCGTAGCTTATCGCCCCTATCGTTCCGAGCTTTTCTTCCTCGCTCAGGGTTTCCTCGACTATTAATTCCACACCATTTTTCCCGGCCCATTCTTTGAAGTGTCTCTCAAAGAACTTGTTAGTTGAGACGTAAACTTCCAGACCAAGGTCCTTGGTCTTCTCAAGAATGTAGTCAATGATGTACTTATTTCCGACTGGCAAAAGGGGTTTGGGCTTCCCCTTCGTTATGGGCCACAAACGAGTGGCATAGCCGCCCGCCATGATTAGAACCTTCATATTTTCTCTCCCCCGTAGATTTCGAGTTATGACACTCTCTTGCATATCATTACACGGCAAAATACTAAAAACTTTTCCTAAAGCTTAAGAACTCTCCGGTAGGAATTGGTGTGGTGATAGGATGAAGGTTCTCGTAACTGGTGGGGCTGGGTTCATAGGCTCTCATCTTGTCGATAGGCTCATGGAAGAGGGGCATGAGGTTAGAGTCCTTGACGACTTAAGCGCTGGGGATTTGAAAAACATCGAGCAGTGGATTGGTCATGAAAGGTTTGAGTTCATCAAGGGAGACATGAGAGATGTAGAGGGTGTAAGGGAAGCAGTTAAAGGCGTTGAAGCGGTATTCCACCTTGCTGCAAACCCCGAGGTGAGGATAGGGGCCCAAAGTCCAGAGCTCCTCTATGAGACCAATGTCTTGATCACATACAACCTCCTCGAGGCAATGAGAAAGGAGGGAGTGAAGGTTCTCGCTTTTACCTCATCGTCAACGGTTTACGGGGAGGCCAAAAAAATCCCGACGCCAGAGGATTATGGCCCGATGGAGCCGATAAGCGTTTACGGTGGGGCTAAATTAGCAGCTGAAGCCCTGATTTCTGGCTATGCTCACACTTTTGACATGAAGGCTATAGTTTTTAGGCTGGCTAACATAATTGGAAAGCGCTCAAACCACGGAGTTATCTATGACTTCATAAACAAGCTCAAGAAGAACCCGAACAGGCTGGAAATCCTTGGGGATGGAACGCAGAGGAAGAGCTATCTCCACGTGAGCGACACCGTTGAGGCAATGGTGCATCTCTTCAAGGAGTTCCTTAGGGAAGATAAGGCTTACGACGTCTACAACGTTGGAAGCGAGGACTGGATTACCGTGAAGGAAATAGCGGAGATCGTGAGCAGGGAGATGGGCTTGAATCCGGAGTTCTATTTTACTGGTGGCGTTGATGGGGGGAGGGGATGGAAGGGGGATGTTAAGGTAATGCTCTTAAGCATTGAGAAAGCCAAAGCTAAGGGCTGGAAGCCAAAAATGAACAGCAGAGAGGCCGTTGAAAAGACCGTAAGGGAGCTTTTGGGGAAGGGATAGCCCTTTGGTCTCTCCAATAAAAATGTCGCAGTCAAAGTCAGATGCCCTTCAAGTTTTTATATGCTTTGGAAATTGAAAGATGGGTGGAAAATGCAAGCATCCTGAAGAGGAGCTTCAATGCCCTTATGTTAACAATTCCCCCCAACCTAAGCGACAACTTTAAAAACCAACCCTAAAAGCTAAAAGCAGAAGCCAACTTTTGGGTTAGGTTTATAACTAAATCTTCTGAAAACCAAAGAGGTGATTGAGATGAATCCATTCCACGATTTGGAGCCCGGACCGGAAGTGCCGGAAGTTGTTTATGCCCTAATAGAGATTCCAAAGGGGAGCAGAAACAAGTATGAGCTTGATAAAAAGACCGGCCTCATAAAGCTTGACAGAGTCCTTTACAGCCCGTTCTACTACCCGGTCGACTATGGAATCATCCCACAAACATGGTACGATGATGACGACCCGTTTGACATCATGGTCATTATGAGGGAGCCAACCTATCCACTGACAATCATTGAAGCAAGGCCAATAGGCCTCTTCAAGATGATAGACAGCGGCGATAAGGACTACAAGGTATTGGCGGTTCCTGTTGAGGATCCCTACTTCAACGACTGGAAGGACATAAGCGACGTTCCAAAGGCCTTCCTCGATGAGATTGCGCACTTCTTCAAACGCTATAAGGAGCTCCAAGGTAAGGAGATCATTGTTGAGGGCTGGGAAAACGCAGAGAGGGCAAAGCAGGAAATACTCAGGGCAATAGAACTTTACAAGGAGAAATTCAAGAAGTGACTTCCTTTTTAAAATTTTGGAGGTAAGAAAATGTACAAGCTCATTCAGGTCAAAGACGTTGTGAGAATTCCCCCGAGAATGTTTTCAATGGATCCAAAGGAAGCCGCTAAGATAGTTCTGCGAGAGGCTTATGAGGGAATTTACGATAAAGATGAGGGCGTTGTTTTGGCAATTCTTGACGTTCACGAAATTAGCGAGGGAGTAATAATTCACGGAGATGGTGCCACGTATCATGAGGTCGTCTTTGACGTTCTTGTGTGGAAGCCTGAGATGCATGAGGTTGTTGAGGGAGAGGTCATTGACGTTGTCCCCTACGGTGCTTTCATAAGGATCGGTCCTATGGACGGGTTGGTTCATATCTCCCAGCTTATGGATGATTACGTTGTCTTTGACGAGAAGAATGCTCAATTCGTCGGGAAGGAAAAGGGTTATATCTTGAAGCCTGGTGATGCTGTGAGGGCCAGGATAATAGCCGTCAGCGAGAAGAGCAAGATAATCAGAGAGAACAAGATAGGCCTTACAATGAGACAGCCCGGATTAGGAAAGTTCGATTGGATACAAAAAGAGAAGAGAAAAGCCCAGAGTGGTGAGTGAGAATGACCGAAAAAGCCTGCAGACACTGCCATTATATAACTAACGAAGACCGATGTCCCGTTTGCGGAAGTAAGGATTTGAGTGATGAGTGGTTTGACCTCCTCATAATCCTTGATCCCAAAAATTCCAAAATAGCTCAAAGGCTCGGAGTGAAGAATTCGGGGAAATACGCCATAAGGGTCAGGTAGAATGTCCCGGGAATTTTACTTTAAACTCACAGAAGAGCTGAGAAAGGAGCTTAAAAACCCCATAGGTAGGCTAATCAAGGGGGAAATGCCGCAGCCTTACTTAATCTCCCGGAAAGAGCTTGAGAATGCATCTTGTTTGGTTACGGTTGGGGATGTGGTCACTGAAAACGTCCTCAGGCTTGGTATAGAGCCCTCTATAGCTATCTACGATCACAAAACTAAGAGAAGGGAATATGAACCCGATATTGAGCTTGGAGCGATTGTGCTAACTACAAAAAATCCCCCCGGAACAATAACGAAAGCTTTATTAAATGCCATCAAAAAGTCCTTTGAACTTGCCAAAAGGGGAAGAAGGGTCTACATAAAGGTAAACGGTGAGGAGGATTTAGCCGCTATTCCGGCCGTCCTCTATGCCCCGGAAGGGGCTTTGGTGGTTTACGGGCAGCCGAATGAGGGGATAGTGCTTATAAAGGTCACACCCGAATGTAAGCGCAGATGCGCTCAACTGCTTAGAAAGATGGAGGTGGTTTACGATGGAGATTAGGGTTATCGAGACCAAAGAAAACAAGCTCCTCGGAAGAAAGGAAATATACTTCGAGGTCATCCACGAAGGTGAGCCAACCCCTTCAAGAAAGGACGTTAAAGGAAAGCTCGTTGCAATGCTCGACCTAAACCCAGAGACAACGGTTATTCAGTACATAAGAAGCTACTTCGGAAGTAGAGTCAGCAAGGGCTATGCCAAGGCTTATGAAAGCAAGGAGAGGATGCTCTACATAGAGCCCGAGTACATCCTGAGGAGAGATGGGATAATACAAGAAGAAGGGGAGTGATGTAAATGGCCAAGAAGTCCTCCCAAAAATGGAAGCTTTACGAGGTCAAGGATGGAAAAGTTACAAGGAAGAACAGGTTCTGCCCAAGATGTGGTCCCGGGGTTTTCATGGCAAACCACAAGGACAGATGGACCTGCGGTAGATGCGGCTACACGGAATGGAAGAAGTGATCTCCTTTCTTTTTCGGTGTTTTTATGATTTATCGCGGTCTCAAAATTAAGCTCCATCCTCAGGTTTATGAGCCCGCTGAGGACACTTTTTTGTTAGCTGAGAATCTGAAGGTTAGAGAAGGGGACGTTGCCCTTGATGTGGGCACTGGGACTGGAATAATTGCCCTTCTAATGGCCAGAAAGGCAAGGCTTGTTCTTGGAGTTGATGTTAATCCCATAGCCGTAGAGCTTGCAAAGGAAAACGCAAGGCTAAACGGTATAACCAATGTCGAGTTCCGGCAGAGCGACCTTTTTGAGAACGTTGAAGGGAAGTTTGACATAATAACCTTCAACGCCCCGTATCTCCCGGGCGAGCCGAAAGAACCTATAGACCTTGCCTTGGTTGGAGGTGAAAGCGGGAGAGAAGTCCTTGACAGGTTTCTTGAGGAGTTTCCAAGCTATCTCAAGGAAAACGGAGTCGTTCAGATGGTTCAGTCCTCGATAACCGGTATAGAAGAGACCCTAAAAAAGCTTGAATCCAAGGGCTTTATTGCAGAAATAACGGCTAAGGAGAGATATTTCTTTGAGGATATTATGGTTATCACCGCTAGGCGAGCCTAATCCTTGGAACCTCTTGGATAAACCTGACTTTGGGCTTTGATTCCACTTCACTCTCTTCCTCGAAGAACTCCCTTTCAAAAATCCTCTCCCGTGTTTTGATTGTAATCCTTGGTTTCAGTTCGTGCATGGAAGTTAAGTGAACAAAACAGTATTTAAGTCTTTCGCCGAAGTATTTTTCGACAGTGAAATATGTTGCAAAAATTTTTAAACTCTCTCTTGAAGCACAGTTAGGTGAGGCTAATGGATGCAAAAACAAACATGCCTGGAGAGATTGAAAATCTTTTTAAAAAGCAACATTACGCTCTCATAGGTCATCACAGCTCGGTTAAGCTCTGTCATTGGTTAAAGGAGAGTATAAAACACGATCGCTTTTGCTACAAGCAGAAGTTTTATGGGATTCAATCCCACCGCTGTCTGCAGATGACCCCGGTAACGGCATGGTGCACCCACAACTGCATATTCTGCTGGCGCCCGATGGAAGGCTTTCTGGGAGTTGAGCTTCCACAGCCTTGGGATGAACCAAGTTACATAGTTGAGAAGAGCATAGAAGCACAGAGAAAACTTTTAAGCGGCTACTGGGGGGTAAAAGATCAGATAAACGTCAGAAAGCTTGAGGAAGCCATGGAGCCCAAACATGCAGCAATAAGCCTATCCGGTGAGCCCATGCTTTACCCAATGATAGGGGACCTCGTCGAGGAGTTTCACAAGAGAGGCTTTACCACATTTATAGTCACCAACGGCACGGAGCCGGAGGTTTTGGAGAAAATGATAAAGGAGAATAAACTCCCCACACAGCTCTACGTCTCTTTAACGGCTCCAGATGAAGAAACCTACCAGAGGGTAAACGTGCCAATGATTCCAGACGGATGGGAGAGGATAAACAGAACGCTTGAGCTTATGCGCGATCTTCCAATAAGGACGGTCATAAGGCTTACCCTTGTTAAGGACGAAAACATGCACAATCCAGAGGGCTATGCAAAGCTCATAATGAAAGCTAAGCCAATGTTCGTCGAAGCCAAGGCCTACATGTTCGTGGGCTTCTCAAGGAACAGGCTAACTATCAACAACATGCCAAGCCATGAGGACATAAAAGCCTTTGCCGAGGAACTTGTGAAATACCTCCCCGGATACCACATAGAAGATGAGTACCCCCCGAGCAGGGTTGTTTTGATAATGAGGGACGACATCAGCAAAAAGGATCGCTTTATAAAACACTAGTCCTTCTTCCGCAACCTTTATTTGTTTTGAGTGAGCAATACTTAATTGGGTAATTGATAAAAAGCCGGTTCAGAGGTGTCGAGAATGAAGAGAGTTGTTACTGTATTGCTTGTTGTGATGATGATACTTCCTTATGCTGGAGCAGTGCCTATTCTCGATGCATCAACGAGGTTTCTCTTGGAAGGAAAGGAGTACATGGAGACTACCCAACAGCTTAGTCTTTCGCTAATAGCTCTCGCTTCCAGTTATCCTGCCGTTGAGAACCTCACGATGGGTGACATCGACTACTTTGTTGACGCGCTCTTAGCAAGGCAAAATCCCGATGGTGGCTGGGGCTATTATGAGGGGAGCGTGAGCAATGTAGTCGATACCTCCTATGCTGTAATCGCATTGAAAAAAACCCTTGCCGTCTATGAGGGTAACAAGCGTTCTTTAATCCTCAATGCCATTGAAAGGGGCGTTGACTTTTTGGTTGATTCATACAACGGAAAGGGGTGGGGTTACGTTCCAAACACTCTGACTGAGTTTTATCCCACTCTTATGGCAGTCTGGGCACTTGGCGAGATGGGATACTCAAAGGAGCATCCTTATATTAAGAGTGCAATCGAATATCTTGAAAAAACCGAGTCTTATGGAATTCGCAGGGGAGAGGCAGTTGCTCTTAAACTTCTGGCTTATCATGCAGTTGGTTACGTTTCCCCGGGATTGAGAGAAGAAGCTTGGAAGCTGGTCGATTCTCCAGAAATTACCGTTAAGGAGCGGGCCTTTCTAACCTATGCCCTGCTTGTGTACGATGGCTTGACCTTTGAGACGGCCAAACTGCTCACCACACTTGAGGATTTGAAAGAGAAAAACGAAAGCTTTGTCTACTGGGCTAATAAACCGGGTCAGCTAATACAGAGAGAAGTTTTTGTCACCTCTGCCCTTGCAACCTGGAGTTTTGCAAAGGTCAGCGGTGAATTAGCGGCTGGGCAGGAGACACCTTTTGGGGCATCTTGTTCAGAGCTGGAAAAGGTACAGAACAAGGATGGAGGATGGCCTTACATAATTGGCTTCTCGTCCACGGATAGGGCCACATATTATGCCTTGAAAGCCCTGAAAAAGTGCTATTTTATGGATGAAAGCATAGAAAAAGGTATAGAATGGGTAAAGGGTAGAATTGATAAGAACATGGAGATTTCCTCAAAAAGTGGGGAAATATATCCACCCTATATCTACAACTTGCTGACCCTACTGGAGTTTAATCTGGTTAATGAGAGTGAAAAAGCAAAGCACATAGCTTTTATAAAGGGCCTTAAGAAAGAAGATGGAAAGTGGGGCGACTTCTTAGGTCTACAGCCATACGATACCGCTCTGGCGATTAAAGCCCTTTTAGCTCTGGGAGTTTCACCTCAGGATGAGGACATTGCCAAGGCAAAGGAGTGGCTTCTTTCCTTCCCCACAAAAGGGTGGGGAACAGTAATAACGACCAAATACTACACCAGGTTCTTCTCCTCTGAAGTCTCGACTACAATTGAGGTACTTGAGGCGTTGCAGCCTCTGGTAACAAAAGAGGATGTTGAAAAGCACTTAAATTGGCTTCTTAACCAAAGGACTGAGGACGGGGGATGGCCGAACGTTAAGGAAAGCTACATAGTTGGAGTCCTGATGTACCAGGGACAGCCGAGTGTAGAGCTTACTATACGTGCCACGGAAGTTCTTTATGCATTTGGCATTGATTATCGCCAAGAGACCCTTCAATGGCTATTACCCAAAAAGAGGAATAACCTCTGGGGAAACAGTATTATCGATTCGGCCCTTGCAACTCTTTATTTCTCAACTTTCGAAGAGCTTCCAAAACCTGTAAACCTTTACGAAGTGATAAGAGCACTTCCCGATGGAAACTTCAAGATATTGTACACGTTTGGTCGGGACAAAGTTGCGCTTTCAGTGAAGGAGTCCCTTGATATGATATTTGGAACCAATATGACAGCTGAAGAGTTTAAAGAAATAGGTGACGGCAACTACATTGTGCTGGCCGATCTCACTGAGTTTGACCTCTCCAAATACAACCCATATGTCGAGCTTAAGGTTGACGGGGAAAGCCTCTATTTGAATGGAAAGGGCTACAAGGGAGACGGCACCATGGTAATAGTGCCAGGAAAAACGAGTAAGGGATACATACTTTTTGTTCTATACCCGAGAAGCTTAGAGGGCGCTGTTAAAGTCTTCCTTGCGTCAAACATCGTCAAATACCTTAACGGCGTTGCCTGCGTTGTTAGCTATGAAGACAAAAATAAAAACGGCATCGTTGAGCTTGAGGAGCTAAAAGCGGAATTCGTGAGGTGAAATTACTGTGAGGGCTTTAATCATTGGAGTAGGCCAGTGCGGAACAAAGATAGCCGACCTATTCGCTTTGGTTAATTTTGAAGCACTTGCTATAAACACTTCCAAGAGCGATTTAGAGTATTTAAAGCACATTCCAGAGGAGAGGAGGATACTCGTTGGAGAAAGTTTAACTGGTGGAAAAGGGGTAAATGCCAATCCAGTGCTGGGAAGAGAGGCCATCAATAGAGATTTACCTTTGGTAATGAAAAAAATAAGCTCCATGGTCGGCTACAGCGACGTTGATATCTTCTTTCTAACATTTGGCTTTGGGGGAGGGACTGGGGCCGGAGGAGCCCCGGTTTTAGCGGAGGCACTAAAGGAGGAATACCCCGAGTCTCTTGTAGTTGCCATAGGTGCCCTTCCCTTAAAGGAAGAAGGCATAAGGCCCACAATAAACGCGGCAATAACCATAGACAAGCTCTCTAAGGTAGTTGACTCCATAATAGCGATAGACAACAACAAGCTGAAGGAAAGCACTGAGGACATATCCAAAGCTTATGAAAAGATAAACTACACGATAGTTGAGAGAATAGCCTCCCTTTTGGCTTTAATAGACGTTCCAGGTGAGCAGACGCTTGATGCAAGTGACTTAAAGTTCGTTCTCAACGCCTTTGGAAGCTTTGCAACAGTGGGCTATGCAAAAGCTGAGGCTAATAAAGTCAAAAACATCTCTCGCCTAATCTTGAAGTCCTTTGAAAACGAAGGCCTCTACCTTGAGGCCAACATAGAATCAGCCCTCTATGGGCTGGTTGCCATCCATGGCCCGCCAGAGCTCCTAAAGGCAAAGGACATCTTTGAAGCCCTTGAGTATCTAACAAGAAAGATAAAGGGCAAGCAGATTTTCCGCGGCTTTTATCCGGATCCAAGGGAAAAGGAGATAGAAGTTGTGACACTTTTGAGCGGTATATACGAGAGCAAGAGCATAGAGGATATAGTGGTTACTGCCAAAAAATACGCCCACGCGTTTATGAAAGCAAAGGAAGAAGCCGAAACAAAGAAAAAAGAACTTTTAACTGGATTGCCGGACTTTGACGACATCTACCCGGGTGAGGTTGATGAGAGACTCGGTTGAAGTAGCTTTAGAGCTCAACGAGAAGAAGGTTTATGCGCATATAGCCAGGGAAAGCGCCGAGGACATGATAAGGATAATCTCCTCAATAGACGCTGAGAGGGCAAAAAACAGGGGAGAAGTGATATACTATGAAGATGATTGGGACGATTTAATCAGGCAGAGGATCGCAAAGGGAAAAAGGCACACGGCGTTTGACTTTTACAATCCTTCCCTTCTCAAGATTTGGGAGAACAAAGTTAAAGACATGAAACGGGTTAAAAACACTTTCAAGCTCGGCTTAGCTTTAATTGGCGCTTTCATAACTTTGGGGATTGCTCTTACGATAATTTACTATGAGCTATGGCTTCTTATACCATTAAGCGCTCTTCCGCTTGTGCTCTTCTTGCTTGACTATAAAAAGCACGCCCTGGATATGAGCTACTACCAGCTCACCCAGCTTTTCATCGATGAACTGAGGGAGCTCTTAAAGAAGCATGGGCTGAATGGGGAGCAGTATAAATTCAAGATTTTCAACCACGACTACTTCGGAGTCTCAATTAAAAAGCTCGGAGGGAATGTTTTTGCGGTTGTAAAGGGGGAGAACAAAGAAAGTGTTAAATAAGCTTAAGACATTATTATTGGTGAGTGGTGAGAAACATGAAAAAAGGCCAAGTCTCGCTCGAGTTTCTCTTTATCTTCGTGCTGTTTATGGTACTTCTAACCTTCTCAATTAGGAATATAACCTTCTCAAGCGAGCAGTCTTCGGACATGCTGAGGATTCAGGTCAGTGAAGAGGCAAAGCTGTTCGCGAACACCATTTCCAATGCGATTTCCCAAGTTTACGCCCAGGGGCCGGGGGCTAAGGTCACCGAATACTTTACTTTTAAATACCTCAGGGACAAATACTTCCTCCAAAAAGCCTTTGGAATGGATGGAGATCCCTATATTGTGGTTGGATACCAGAATGGGACGTACGTTATGATACTCGAGCTGAACAGCACCCTAAACTTCACTAAATACAATGCCTCCACAAACGTGCTTTTCGGAATGGTAAGTAGGCAAGGCGAGAGTGAAACAACAAAGAAGAACTTTTTCTCCGCTCCATCACTGTATCACAAGGATTTGAGCAATCTTACGGTGTATGGAGACGCTTTAGTTAGCATTCAATACAACGGAACCCTCTATTCTCCAAGTATCCTAACCCTGAATCTAACCCCTTACAATGGGATATTGCTGTTTCCTGATGTAGCTCCAACAACCTTGGAGATAATTGTGGAGTGGAATCCCGATAAGAACGAAACCTGGATGTTTAACTCAACAAGCGGTGAGCTGAGGATAAACATTAAGCCCGGTGGTTAGCATGAGGGCTCAGCTAAGTCTGGATTTCCTTTTTGCGTTTGTGCTGGTGACCTTAACAATGTTGAACCTCATCTATCTCTCAAACAGTGAGGTAGCCCATGCTGAAAGCTTTGATGTAATGGCAAAGGTCAGGGTATTCTCCGCTGAGATAGTTGACCACACCGCCAAAGTCTATGCTGTGGGTGAAGGTTACAGTCTTAAGGAGGAGCCCCCGCAAATAGAGGGAGCAATCTTTAACATAACCTTCAATGGAGCAGAAAACAAAATAACCGTAAACGCAACCGTAAATGGAAAAAGCTACTGGGTGGTTAAGAACTCAACGGTTCCCATAGCCAATGCATCGATAGTTGTTGAGAGCAACGATACATTTTGGATAAAAACCGTGAAAATAGGTGGTATGCTCTATGCGAACATCACGAGCTCAGACGGCAATTGAGATGGTGTTTATATTATCCGTGTTATTCATAGGTCTGCTCCTCATAATCCCCTCATACACGGACAATAGCACAAATATGGCTATAGTTAGTGCCGTTAGGAGCTCCACCTCCAAGGCGATCACGTATTTAAACACGGGCGTAATGAGCGATGAGGAGCCCTATACACTGCTGAACCCAATAATGGAAGAAATCCATAGGGCTGAAGGGAATCCCCATCTGGCAATTAAGACCCTAAAATCCGAGGAAAGTGAAAGGGACGTCAATATAACCATAAGCCTAACAACACCATTTTCCTCCGTGGCAGGTATAGACAACTTAAATGAAACGATAAAGGGCTTTATTGAGAAAGACCTCGTGAAGAGCTTTAGGTTTACAAACTCCTCCGACAATTTAGTCTATGGGGGAAAGGTTGTGAGAATAAAGGTTAAGGTGGAGAGAGGATGAGGAAAGGCCAGTTGCTTTCGATAGATGCTCTGCTTTCACTGGTTATCGTTGTGATGGTCGTTGGGGTAGTGATGAACACGAACGATATGATCAAGGCTGAGATAACAAATCTCTTAGACTGGTACGATAGGGCGAACATAGCCAACAACATGCTTGATGTTTTGACTAAGAGTCCGGGTTATCCAGAGGACTGGGAGGAGAATGTGAGCGGTGTTAAAATGATTGGACTGAGGCATGGAAATTACTCTTATGCCTTGGATTATGAAAAAATACTTGCTCTTAATAGGTCAAAGGAGAACTTAACGGAGATCTTTAATCACTTGGCGAGAGGAAAAGACTTTATGTTTGAGTTTTACGTTTCAAAGTATAACTTAGATGTAGAGGGCAGGTTTCCGAGAGTCTATATAAACAATATAACATTTGCAAATCCAACTCCACCTCCATTTGGGTTAATAGTTGATATTTCTAAACCAGAAGCGGGGGATAAGACATTTCGGGTGAGTTACATACGTGTTGTCAAAGGCGGGAAGATTTATGAAAATGATGAAATTTGTAGTATTAACAGGGGAAACAATGTTGACTTGGATCCGGGGGATTATGTAATGTTTATAACGGAGGAACCAGTAGAAATAGTAGGGAAAAGGGGCAGTGAGCTACTCCATGATTACCTTGTTTATCCCCCCGTTGTTGTAGAGATATATGTTGGACTAGAAGAAAATCAAAATCAGAACAACTTTAGCAACTTTTTAATAGAATTTAGTCCAAAGGGGCAATGCCGGTATGGCTGGTATGATCTTAAACTAGGGACACAGGGTAATGTTATTATAACAGTTTCCTCATATGACAGCACCTTCCCCAACCTCACCTCCACCTACAATAGTTTCAGGGACTTTTATGACTTGAATGAGCCGCTATACAGATTCGCCTTTATAAACAAGACCTTTGTAAATGATGACGCTATAATAAAAGCATCTATGCAGAGATCACCATGGATAGAGTCCGTTGAGAGGACTTTTGTATTTTTGAAACCAGTATACAATCTTTCTGCGGGACCTTCAGAGGAAGAGCCCCTCGTTTACGGGTTTGTGAAGTACAAGGTCATGGATGGGGAAGTGGTCAGGATCAAAGTTAACTCATCAAACTATGGAAACCTAACTTTAATAAGCCAGCTCGGCATTGAGATAAGGGGATTGTTCGTTTATGGGAATCAAAGCGATTTAAACGCAACGCTTGTATGGTACGAATATGAAAACGGAAACAGAACAGCAAAACTAAAAGTATACAGGGGCTTCAATGGGACTATAGACGTTCCCTTCAAAGAGCTTTTCGGCTCGACTGATACTCAGAACAAGATACTCCTTTTATGGCTCTATTCATTAGAGGGCTGGTCAAGAAGCGAAGTGGAAATCGAGTTTATTCCGGAGATAAGGTACATGCTCGAGCCCAAGTTTGACGACGCTATAATAAAACTTCTCGTGTGGGATGACAGATGAGGAGGAGGGGGTTTATCTTCACACTCGATGCTTTGCTCTCGTTGATTTTGGTTATGGTGTTTGTTAGCGGCATGGTCGCTATTACAGATAATACAAATGTTTACACAACTTCATTAAGGGAGGGGAGCAAGTACAAAGCTGAAGATGTTCTCACAATCCTAAGAAATGTTCCTCTTAAGGAGTTTGTTTCTCCGGAGATTTTAGAAAACTGGAGCGCCAGTGGTGTTCTTGATGGGTCTCTTGTGAATCCAGATATGAGTCCCCTTGATATAATCGCCACTTACTGGGCAACCAGAGATCTCTTTCCGGAGAAAAACCTCACCCATAAGGCAGAGTTGATTCTGGGATACCTTTTGAACAAAACTCTTGAGGGTTATTACTATGAACTGTTTATAAACAACTACACGAGCCCTTATCTTAGAAAGGTCGGTGGGGATTACTCCAAGGCCTTTGAGGTTTCTCCCGCAACGCTCACCTTGAGCGGGTACAAGTACAACCAGACGCCGAGGGGCTATATGGCGAGGGCGTTTTTGACGAAGGTGACTGTTGAGAGGGAGGAACTTTACGGCTGGTTCAGGGTTCTCGCGGGTGCTGATTATGGTAACTATGGTCCCTTGAATCGTCTGAACATAACGCGCGTTATAACTCTTCCGGAGGATGCAGATGTAATAAGTGCTGATGGAAAATTTGTCTCAAGAGAAGGAGAACGCGTGGATGTTTACATAAACGGAGACTGGATTGGGGGAGGATATAATCAGGTCAACCTGAACAACCTTGAGAACTACCTCAGAGGAGGCGACAACGTCATTTCCCTCATATTTTCAAATGCGCAGGGTGACGAAATTGGTTCCGCAAGCGGTACCACAATGTACGTTAAATATAAAAGCAACAGCCTCAGCGTAGAGGATCCTGGAACTGTTAAGATATATGATGTAACTTCGGAAAGGACTGGAATTATGTATCTCCTTGAAACTTTCGTGCCAGGGAACATAACTTCGATAAACATGCGCTTCAGCGTTCACAACGTCGGCACTGTAAGACTATACTACGGTCTCGGTGGGGATCTCCATCTTCTTTTAACAAAAAATGGAAATCCAAATGGGGATGCTGTTGTTGAGTTTACCGACAGCGAGATAAAGGTCGCTTTGAACGCAACGGGAGTTACTTACGATGACCTCAGCAAGATGGTATTTGACTTTATCGTTGGATTCGATGCCTATTACAAGAACGGGGACTGGTATTATGAGGGGGATGACAATTACAACGATGATGCCAACAGGGAGCGGAGAATATACGGGTATCCAGAATCCTACGTCAAGATAGATTACGTGCCCGGAATACTCACAACCCAGTACAGCATTCCCCTATCCATCTACTTCCCATACGGCGATCCGAGGGTTACCTATAATGGAAACGGCCTTCAGGTTAGATATTCACTGCCGGAAAACACTACTCCTTGGTATGCTGATTTTTGGGTAGGGTACAGGTTTTATGATTATTCAACATACCAGGAGCTCTGGGAGAACAATCAAAGATTTTATAGGGGGCCGTTGGGCAGGTATGCAATTAGGGTGGCATACACGAGGCTTTACGAGTGGATGATGGTTCCGGGGCAGACAAACAACTTCGAGATTAGGATGACGGATGGTAATTCTATAGTAAGGGATGAAGAGACGAGAGGTATCATCAAGTACTTCATCCAAGGATACGCCGGTTATGGGGATGTGTTCCCCTTCCTTCTTCAGGATTATCTCACTTACAAAGGCTACAATCTAACCTACTACTACAACGGTTCCTCCGGAATTGTGGAGAAGAATATACTTGTTGGAGATCCTCCATACAAGTCTATATCAATTGACGACCTCAACCCCGATATAGAGAGAGGCTACGCTGTAGATGATGCCATTCTAAGACTCTTTGATAAACTCAACTATAGAGGAGACTTAAATCCAGGGGAATGGAGAAAGAAACCATTTGACGGCTCTCAAGAGAACCCAATAGACGTTGACCTCTCAGAGGAGGTTAAAATTTCTTTCGTTGATATGGGAGAAATTCCGGGGCTTTTTGAGCCCGTCCAGATTACCCTTAGGGTATGGAGGGAGGATTAATGAGAAGGAGGGGCTTCGTGCTGAACTCCGCAGTTTTGGTTCTTCTCATCCCCATGTTACTTCTTTTGGCGACTTATGAAGACGTTTCCTCTCAAATATTTCGGGCACAGAACGAGAGAGTTCTCGTGGAGAGGAGCTTCAGGGGGGTTGCTTACTTTGACTCTGACTTTCAGAGGGCACTTGAGATTTCTGGAAAGAGAGCATTAATAGCTGCTATAGACTACGTTACAGCCACTGAAGAATTTATAAAACAGAAAATGGCTAACGAAACCTTGAAGGATTTAATTCTATTTGGAACCAGTGAGGAACTTTCGGGCTATGAGAATTTGGAGAAGATTATGCAAAACCAAACCATTGAAAGGTGGCTTATTTTAACAAGAGAATATCTCCTTGAACAGGGATTTTTGATAGAGCAAAGCAACGAGGAGATATTGAACAACATGAGGATTACTGTTGGTGTTCTTGATTCCTTCACTATTTTCGTAAAGGCAAAGATTCCTAACATAACGGTGAGAGATTTTAACGGCAAGATAGTCTACAGTGGCTCTATCCCAAAGAGTGGCAACCCCACTTATGTGTTTATAGACATTAGAAACCTTGAAGATCCATTATTCCCTCCAATGACGGGGGGAAGGTACTCAAGATCCATCAGGGCATGCGTCTACCCCTATCCGGAGCTAACAGGAAGGCCAGTAAAGGTTCTTGAAGGGAAGGGTAGCAGTGATAGGTCTTATGTTCTTGGAGAATTTTCTAGGAGTATTGGTGAAGATTACATCTACTTCGGTGACTTTTATCCCGGTGATGGTGCTCTCGCTTATGTGCTTTTGAATGGCTCTCTTGAATTGAGCGCTCCAATAATTGTGAACACCAGCGTAGGCGGAATTCCAATCTCCCCTATAAACGTTCTTGACGAGGGTGATGCGGGGGTTTTGGTCTTTAGAAACCTTAGTGCTGGGAGTGAAAGGAAAGGATGGTGTGCTTTAAGCTACAACTACAGGGTTAACGTCACAATAACCAACCCCAGCCCAACAACCCTAACGAACTTTCAGGTTCCAATAACTCTGAAGCTTTCTTCCAATAAAATTTCCTTGCCTCAAACTCCAAACATTGTAGTTTACGATGGGGACTGCAATCCAATTAACTTCTGGGTCGAAAAGTGGGAAAAAACAGGTAACACAGTTGATTTGATAATATGGGTGAGAACCTCTATTTCTGCAGGCTCCAGTAAAACCTTAAGCATATACTTTGATAGTTCAGCTCCAATAGAATGGGGAGATCCAAATCTTATATTTGAATTTTATGAGGACTTTGAGGATGGTAATTTAGATGGATGGGAATTTGCTGGACCTACTAATTGGACTGCGACTACTGATGATGCACGTTCGGGCAGTTACAGTGCGAAAAGTGGCGTTTTATCCAGCAAGAGGGAGACTTCATGTATGTACAGAACTGTTACAGTCTCAGGAGATAGTGAACTTTCTTTCTGGTGGAAGGTTAATAACAACAAGGGCATCCTTTCCTTTTATTTGAATAACACACTAAAAGATACAACCACTAATACGAATTGGCAAAACAAGACTTATGAGCTTTCTCCAAGCTCTTATGTTATAAAATGGTGCTTTAACACTACTAAAAGGAACCCTAAAGATAGTGACGTTGGTTATGTTGATCTGATAATTATAAGAAAAGCAGGGGGATCAGGGGTTTCTGTAACATCTTCTGAGGTGGAATCTAAGCCAGAGTATCCTCTCCAACCCTCTGTCGCAAAAGCCTACGACCTCCAACCTTTCCTCGAATGCCTCTTGGAGCAGAGGTACTTTGGAGTCTACAATGGCTGGTCTATATTTGAGAGACTTGAAGGAAGCTATGATAACCATGAAAAATACGAAGAGCTGGCAAATAAAACCCAAGATGAGCTTGGAATAAGTTATGAAGATAAACATTATCCAATTGGTTTGGTGAGTTTCATGATTCCACACGATTCCTTTGACAGCAAGCTATATACCCTCTTTGCTTTGGGCCTAACGGCTAGGCCATTAAAAGAAGGTCAGAGCAGTGCTGACTACTATTTCCTTCAATATTACTTTGGAAATGGGAATGAGACGAATGGCTATAGAATGTGGGGGGTTTCGTATGGAACACTTGATGTTCCCTACTTTATTTTCAACCCTCCTGTTGATTTGTCTTTCATTCCCTTCTTCCTTGACAATCAAACAGCAATTTCAATCTTAAGTAATGAGGCAGCATGTGACCTGCTTGAGGGCTATACCTGCAGTTAGGGGTGGTAATCATGACCCTTGATGAGATCTTCTACAGGGTGGGTGAATTAGCTGAAAAATCAGCCAAATGGATCGTGAGGTGCATAAAAGAGATAGCAAAGCCAACAACATCAAAAACCCCACCAAAGTTCAAACTCCTCAGAAAGCTAATAAAGAGGGAACTCACGGTTCATGAGCTCTTAAGCTTGAGCATTCAGCTTTCCTTCGTTGCTTACCTTATATTGTCCCTCCTCTTCGTCCTCTTCGGAAATGAGCTTTATCTGACTTTGTTTTTTGCCCTCTATTTCGCTTATCTGAGATACACCATTTTAAAAAATCAGGAATTCTTTATTGAGGTTGAGCCCTACAGGTTCTTTTACTATGGGTTAACGGCGATTGGTTTTCTTTCCTTTATTGGATATCTCGTGGTGAGAAGGCTCGCAGAGAACGTTTACTATTTTTATGCCTACCTGATGATTATCTTTATAGCCGTGCTGGGGTTTAGGTACCTCTACAAATCGAGGTTCACTCGTGACTGGACTTACGGCGTTGTAGAGGAGGTCAAAGGCGAGCTTGTAAAGATTGGCGTTCACGATGACATAAGGGCCAACGTTAAGCCAGGCAAGTACTGGGTCGAGAGCTCGGAAGATGTTGAAGTAGGCGATATAGTTAAAGTTCTCGTCGAGGAGAGGGTATTCAGGAGCTCTATTCCAAAAAGGGTCTTGGAGGTTCACAGAACAAAGCCTTCATCATCTGAGACTTCAACGGAGCCAAAGGCTGAAAGTGAGAGCAGTAGCAGTAAATAAATAGATGTGTAGGGCTCTTTTTTGTAAGTTTTCGTGAACCCTTTTCCCTCTTTAATCACAAGGGGCTCTACTTTCTCTTCTGGAGGGGACACAATTATCTCTCCCTCTCTGCTATTAAACTCCCACCTAAGTCCTTTGCATACCCTTTCAATGAACCTTGCCGCTTTTTCAGGTTCCTTGAGCCTTATGTGATAGTAAAGGGTATACCCCATGTTTCTCCCTCTTTTACATTTTAATATAGTAAGAAAATAAAATTTAAAAAAGTTTTGTTCTTATGATTGGGAGTTTATTTTGAATGAAAAACAAAGGATTGATTATTCTTCAAGCTCCCTGAGGTTGATTCTCTCTATTCCTAACCTGTCATAGACACTATCTGAGCTTATGATTTTGCCGTTGCAGTTTGCTGCGTGAAATGCATCAAAAACGTTCACATTGTGTTCTTTGATGTAAAATGCAGCCCTTAAGTACTTTGTATCCTCTATGTTGCATATTGCCATGACACTTGAGGCGAGTCTTATAGGGTCAAGGTTATGGCGTTTGGCTAAGAGCATCAGCTCGATAAAAGTGACCTCTGAAGTTGTTATCTTCCCTTTATATTTTTGGAGTATCTTCTTCGCGTTTTCTTTCAGCCAATCATTTGGCTTTAGAAGAGCAAGAAAGAAATCTGTGTCTGCATAAATCATTTCAGCTCCTCCAGTGCTTGATTTAATATATCCTTTTTGAGTTCTTCAATTGTTTTGTTTGGGAGGTTTCTTCCAAGTTTTTCCAGCTCTTTTATGGGGTCTTTAGGTTTTGGAACTATCAAAATCCCATCTGGAGTTTCCACAAGGTACACATCTCTGGTGAGCTTTTCCCTCATCTTTTTCGGAATGTATAGTCTGCCCTTGGAATCTATTTTTGAGAGCATCTATTCCCACCATAATAAAAATAAGTTGGGAAATTATTTAAGATTTTCCCAAAAATCAAAGCTCCCCGCAGAGCTTGGCAAAATTCCTGTAAATCTCGCTTCCCTTCTCCGTATGAGCAACTTCTGGATGGAACTGGACTCCATAAATTGGAAGTTCTTTGTGCTTCATTGCTTCAACGGGGCAGAACTCGCTCTTAGCTAAGAGCTCAAATTCCTCTGGAAGCTCTTTTACCTCATCCATGTGGCTCTCCCAGACCTTGAGCCTCTTTGGGAGTTCCTTGAAGATATCGTTCTCCTTGACTATCTCGACCTCAACGAGGCTGTATTCAGCTTTTTCTCCCCTACCAACTTTGCCGCCAAAGTGCTTTGCTATGAGCTGATGTCCCAGGCATATTCCAAGTATGGGCACGTTGAAGTCTTTGTAGTTCTCTAAGATAGCTTCACAATTTCCGGTTTTTTCCAAATCCGGCCCGCCTGAAAAGATAATTCCCTTGGGCTTCATTGCCTTTATCTCCTCAAGCGGCGTTGTGTTTGGGATTATTTTCGCCTCAACGCCGAGGTAGCGTAGGGTTCTCCAAATCCTGTGCACATACTGCCCGTGGTTATCCATTATGACGATCATTGTGAACCCTCCTTTTTCACATTTTGCAAAAATGGTGAATCAGAAGTCATGAAAATGTTCTCCGGGTAGTCTATTATGGATATAACCTTCTCATCTTTGAGACTTAACTCTGCTATAACCTCCATAATTTTCTCGTATTCTTCAAGACTCAGTCTTTCCTTTACAATTAACAGAACATCTACATCGCTTTCGGTGGAATAGTCCCCTCTCGCATAAGAACCATAAAGGATGACCTCTTTAAGCTTATCCCCCAATATGGAATGAACCTTTTCTCTTAGTTCTTTTAAGAGGAGCTGAACGCTCATTCCTCATACACCATTGAAAATTTAGTTGAAAAATTAAATAAACGTTATCACTCAAACTCAATTGTAGCTGGAGGTTTGTTGGTTATGTCGTAGAGAACCCTTCCTACTTGGGGGATCTCGCTCGTTATGCGAAAGGCTATCCTCTGGAGCACCTCAAAGGGAACATTCATAGCGTTTGCCGTCATACCGTCCAGGCTTTCAACGACCCTAACGGCTATTGTCTCTTTGTAGGCCCTTATGTCCCCTTGCACTCCAACTGTCTTAACCCCTAAAAGCACGGCAAAAGCCTGCCAGGGTTTTAGGCCGGCTTTTTCAATCTCTTCCTCAACTATTGCGTTAGCTTCCCTTACTATGGCTATTTTCTCCGGCGTTACTTCTCCGATTACCCTCACGGCTAACCCCGGGCCCGGAAATGGCATGCGGTTGTATATCTTCTCCGGCAAACCGAGTTCCTTTGCAACTTCTCTCACCTCGTCTTTGTAGAGATCCCTTAGGGGCTCTATGAGCTTTAGGTTCAATCTCTCTGGTAAACCACCGACGTTGTGATGGCTCTTTATCTTTCCTTGGCTTTCGATCCAGTCTGGAGCTATGGTGCCCTGAATTAAGAAATCCGCGTTGATTTCCCTCGCCACTTCCTCAAAGACATCTATGAACGTTTTTCCTATGATTTTTCTCTTTTCCTCCGGATCGGTTACACCTTTAAGTGCCTCAAAAAACCTCTCTTGGGCATCCACATAAATCAAGTTCAGGCCGAACTCATCTCTGAAGGTCTTTACAACGAACTCGGGTTCCCCTTTCCTCAGGAATCCTGTATTCACGAAGACCGCATAGAGCCTATCCCCAATGGCCTTATAGGCTAATATTGCCGCTGTCGAGCTATCTACGCCTCCGCTTAGTGCTATTATTGCCTTTCCATCTCCTATTTTGCTTCTGATTTCGTTAACTTTTTCCTCAATAAATTTCTCCCACATGAGCGTCACCTTCAACACAAAATTGTAAAATCTGATTTAAAAATTTTGCTATTTTGAACATAAAAATGTAAAATCATCCCTCGAGGGGATAATTTGGCGCCTCGTTTGTTATTGCCACATCGTGGGGATGGCTTTCTCTAATCCCCGCCTGGGTTATTATAACGAACTGCCCCCTTTCCTTAAGTTCTTCAATGTTTCTTGCTCCAACGTAGCCCATTCCAGCCTTTAATCCACCCACAAGCTGGTAAAGCACTTCACTTACTCTACCTTTGTAGGGAACAACCCCCTCAATCCCCTCTGGGACGAATTTCCTCGTTTTCATGTGGCCCTTCTGATAATACCTCTCCGCTCCTCCCTTCATCATTGCTCCCAAGCTTCCCATTCCCCTATACTGCTTGTATTTCCTTCCATTTATCGTGACTTCCCTTCCGGGAGCCTCTTTGGTTCCGGCTAAGAGGTTCCCCAGCATAACCGCATCTGCCCCGGCCGCTATGGCTTTGACGATGTCCCCGGAATACCTTATGCCCCCATCCGCTATTACCTTGATTCCATATTCCTCAGCCCTGTCTGCCACCATGGAGATTGCCGTTATCTGTGGAACTCCAACTCCCGCCACAATTCTCGTCGTACATATGCTCCCCGGCCCTATACCTACTTTCACGGCATCTGCAAAAGTTAAGTCGTCAACGGCCTTTGGGTTTGCTATGTTTCCAACTATCATCTCTGCGTCGATTTTGCTTCTCATTTCCTTCATCGCCTTTATTGCCTTCAGATTATGTGCGTGAGCGGTATCAACGACGATGACATCCGCTCCAGCTTTATCGAGGGCAAGTGCCCTTTTCAGGTCAAAGGGCGAAACCGCTGCTCCTACCCTTAACCGGCCTTCTTCATCTCTCACCGCATTTTTGTGCTTCTTTCTTGCAAGGAGATCCCCCATAGTAATAATTCCAGCGAGCTTTCCTTCCTCGTTGACTATTGGAACCCTTTCGATGTTGTTCTCTATCATCAATGACATTATCTCCTCTATGCTGGCAGTTTCTCTTGCTGTTATGACTTCCCTCGTCATCACATCTCTGACCCTTTGTCCTTCTCTTGTCGTTATGTCGGTTTTTGTTACTATCCCGACCAGTTCCCCATTTTCAATAACTGGTAATCCGTCTATGCCTTCCCTTTCCATTAAAAAGAGTGCGTAATCTATGCTTTCCTCTGGAGAAATCGTGATGACCTCTTCTATGGTTTCTTCCCTTTTCACCCTTTTTACCATCTCCACCTGCTCATCTATGCTCATATTCCTGTGGATAACCCCTAATCCTCCTTCCCTTGCCATGGCTATTGCCATTTCCCATTCAGTAACCGTGTCCATTGCTGCACTGAGAATGGGGATGTTGAGTCGTATATTTGGAGTGATTTGGGTAGAAACGTCAACATCTTTCGGCTCCACTTCAGTTGCCTGCGGAATCAAAAGCACATCATCAAAGGTGTATCCCTTTATTGCGTTAACAAGCTTTTGTTCAAATTTTCCCATTCTTTATCTCCTCCTCACCCTTTTTATGGTGAGAAGCCATGGGTCTTTTAAAGTTTATTGTGCCAAAATTTGTGCTCAAAACCATGTGGATGATCAGGTTTTTGTTAAAAATTGGGGCTAAGGAGTGAAGCGAGGTTTTCCCGGCTCCCGTTGTGGATCCTGATTTTCCAATTTTTCTCATTTCAGTGGCCTTGTTTTCAAATCAAACTTCCCACAACGTTCTGGATGTCTTTAGTAACTAAAGGTTATTATTGGACAAAGAGTTATGATATTTTGAGGTTTTTGTAACGAAATTTTTTCGGGTTTTTGAGCGAAGGCTTCTCAGGAATTCTTTAATGTCCTCTCCTCGCGGAAATTCGACCATTTTTAGTTTAAAGTGTTTTTATTAGTCTATTTTTGATTTTAGCCTTTGTTCTGTCTCTGGAAGTCCCATGAACAAGACTGGACATGGGAGAAAAAGAGTAAGTTCAGACGAGCGAGTGTTTTAGAGTCTTTCTTAATGGCTCGAATTCGAGCTTTTTGAGGGGAGTTTTATCAACCCTTTGACGAAAAGCTTATAAGATTCAAGCCATCTAATTACTTTGCAAGGAATTTCAAGGAAAATTCACCCCTGTTCCAATAAGACTTCAAAAGAATTGAAAGTCAACGTACACACTCACGCCGTTCAAAGTATTCCCGAGGTTCCAATAAGACTTCAAAAGAATTGAAAGGCGGTGGCGGAGGGAGAGCTGTTCAAGTATATCCGCAGAGTTCCAATAAGACTTCAAAAGAATTGAAAGGCAATGGTGATGGTGAAATTGAAGGAGGGAGATTGCCAGTTCCAATAAGACTTCAAAAGAATTGAAAGATCAAGTAGTTCACGACGTTACCCCTTCTCCTCTTTCCAAAGTTCCAATAAGACTTCAAAAGAATTGAAAGTGGTGTCAAGGTCGATCATAAGAATGTTGCCCTTTTCCATGTTCCAATAAGACTTCAAAAGAATTGAAAGTACTCCTTAAACGCCTCGAGAACCTTTCTCACGGGGCAGTTCCAATAAGACTTCAAAAGAATTATAAAGAGCCTTAGTTTGGGTAGCAAAGCTAAGTTAGGATATCGCCAAGTCTATCTTCTTCGATCGCCTGCCTTATCTCTCTGGCAATTCTCCTTCCAGTGCTCATTGGCTCGTTGTATCTGAGCCATGTGTATGGGGAGCCGTTTATGAAGGGATTCGTTCCGGCAACGATTCTCGCTGAGATTTCAAAGACCACGAATTCCATGTCCTCCGTGATAACTCCCTCAAGGCAGAAAGGCCCCCAAAGTCCCCCCATAAGCTTTTCTGACGCTTTTACCACCCTCTCTCCAGCCTCGATTATATCCATGAGCAGGCTTTCTCTGAGCACTATTGGAATGTTCCCCACAACTGTGTAGCTCGTCTCCACCCCGATTTCAAGCTGCTGCTCTGCGCTTATCCTTCCTATCGCATCTGCGTTGCTTTCGTATCTCTTATCTATACTCATGAGCTCAAGCTCTTTGTTGAGCTTCGAGTAGAAGAAGTGCGGGTAAACGGGAACGCCTATGACGTATTCCTGTATCTGAACATGCTTTAAGTCTTCTTTGTCCTTAATTCCAAGCTTTGAAGCTTTTTTCCAGAACTCTTCCGGTGTTTGGGCTAAAAAATACCCTCTGCCGCCTTTCGCTCCGTAGGGCTTTACTATAACCGGTCTATCTATATCGTCGGGATCTTCAATGACCCCGGGAACCCTAATTTTTGCTTCCAAGAGCCATTTTCTCTCAAGCCCTCTGTCGCTTTCCCACTGGAGAACTTTTTTGTTTCCATAATAGAGAGCCCTCATGCTTTTAACTCTCTCGATGCCAAGATGAGCAACAAAAGAACCTGTTGGGATTATTATTGCGTTCCTCTCTACGAGTTCTTCCTCAGGATACTCTCCAATCAGGAACTCGTCTGCTACGGGGAAATATTTTGTGTACAACGGCTTTACCCTCGCCTTTCCAAAAGCTATTGTTTTGAACCCCTCTTGCTTTGCTCCGTGAAGTATTTGAAGTGCAGAGTGAGAGGCGTATGTTCCGATCCTAAACTCCATTTTATCACCAAGAAAATGTAAAAAGTTTGGGATTTTTAAGGTTTATTTTTGCATAAAAATGTTAAAAATTAGAGGGCTTTTCGGAGGAAGTATTCGTGGAGTCTTGTATCGTCGGTTAGCTCCGGATGGAATTCAAGCCCGATAATGTTCTCCTGCTCAACGCCAACTATTCTGTCTCCAAGCCACGCTATGGGCTTAACCCTACTGCTCAAAAGCTTTACAATCCTTGGGGCTCGGATGAAAACTCCCACAAAAGGTTCTCCGCTGAAAGCCAGCTTTAGTGGTGCTTCAAAGCTGTCAACCTGTCTGCCGTAGGCGTTTCTATTGACCTCGACATCAAGGAGCTCCAAGAACCTCTGCTCGGGGGTTGCCCCGATGACCTCTTTGGATAGCATTATCAAGCCAGCGCAGGTGCCCATTATTGGAGTTCCGCCCTCTCCGAGCTTTTTAACTCCTTCGAAGAGCCCGTTTTTAATCATGAGCCTTGAGATAGTTGTGCTCTCTCCACCGGGGATGATTATGGCATCTACCCCTTCCAATTGCTCCGGCTTTTTGAGCCAGAAGACTTTTCCACTAATCCCCATTTGCCCCATGGCCCTTTTTGTTGCCTCTATGTGTTCACTTACAGCTCCCTGAACTCCCACCACTCCCACTTTGAGCATCCTCTCTCCTCCGAGGAACGTCAGACTCCCCTTTCTTCCAAGCGAACATCGAGCTGGGAAATCTCAAGACCCTTCATTGGCTCACCTATCTCTCTGCTTATTTCCGCAATAACGTCTGGCTCATCGTAATGGTTAACGGCCTCAACTATTGCCCTCGCCATCTTTTCCGGATTTGAGCTCTTGAATATGCCACTCCCGACAAATACCCCATCCATTCCCATCTGCATCATCAAAGCGGCATCTGCCGGTGTAGCAACGCCTCCAGCGGCAAAGTTAACCACTGGAAGTCTTCCCAGCTTCTTGATTTCAAGAAGGATTTTGTAAAGTCCATCAACTATCTCCCGATAGGTGTACTCCTCATAAACGGGCTCGTTCTCCAGAATTCTTGGCTCAAGACCGCTTATCTCCCTTATCTCCAAGGCAAGCCTTAAATATGGCTCTGCAAACTTCTTTGCAACTGCGTAAATTCCTTCGTCTGTCATTCTCTGGAGCAGTCTTATGTTTTCGTTTACAAGCCTAACATGCCTTACCGCTTCAACGATGTTCCCTGTTCCCGCCTCACCCTTTGTTCTTATCATTGCAGCTCCTTCCCAGATTCTTCTAACGGCTTCTCCAAGGTTTCTTGCACCACAAACGAATGGCACTTTGAACTTCCTCTTATCCACGTGGAAGTAGGGATCTGCTGGAGTCAAAACTTCACTCTCGTCAATCATATCAACACCCAAGGCTTCAAGGGCGAGAGCCTCAGCATAATGGCCTATTCTTATTTTCGCCATAACCGGAATTGTGACCGCATCCATGATTTCCTGAATCTTCTCAACCGGTGCCATCCTCGCTACTCCACCGGCCTTTCTAATATCCGCTGGAACTTTGTGAAGAGCCATAACTGCAACCGCTCCGGCCTCTTCTGCTATTTTTGCCTCCTCTGCATTTGTAACATCCATTATAACGCCGCCTTTTACCATCTTAGCGAACCCTCTTTTCAGCCTTTCAGTTCCCTTTTGCTCAATAATCTCAAATTTCCCCATCTTCCTCACCTTAAGTTAATTTTTTCAGTTATATTCAAGTTAAAACTTGATATAAGCTTTGCGGCCAAGCTTTGTGAAGGGAGGCAAAAAGGGAATGGGGGGACCTTGAAAGAGAAAGGATGAAAGTCACTCCTTAAGCTTCTTAAGGATCTCCATGGCGGCTTTTCTTCCACTTAAGAACATTCCGCCGAATATTGGCCCCATTCTCGGGGCTCCACTTACTGCGTTAGCTGCCATTCCGGTGACGTATAGCCCGGGGTATATTTCTCTTGTGTTTTCTACAGTCAGCTTCTCTCCCATTTCGGCCCACATTGCACCTTCGCCCGGTATTTTCTCTATCAGTCCTCTTTTTAAGAGGTGTTGTGTTATCTGTGCCCCATGCCCGGTGGAGTCGATAACATATTTTGCCTCTATTGTTAGCGGGTCAACGTGGAGATTCGTCATTTTCACTGGCGTCCAGTTGATAACCACCCCGCAGACGCGCCCTTCCTTTATTACGAGGTCTTCCACCTCTACCATGTTGAATATCTTGACACCTTCTTTAACGGTCTTGCTTGCTAAAGTTGCGGCCGCTTCTACTGCGTCTGCAATATAAAGGCCTTTTCTGAATAGTTTGTAACTTATTCCAAGCTCATCCAGGATTTCTCTTGCCTCTTCCTGTACCACTATCTTATTGAATCCCATTCCCCCGCCCCAAATTCCCCCGCCAATTGAGAGCTTCTTTTCAAAAATCGCCACCTTTGCTCCTCCTTTGGCGAGGTAGTAGCCAGCCACCATTCCAGAAGGTCCGGCCCCTACTATGGCAACATCGAGGGTTAGGCTGTCCAGGAGCTCCTTTGTGTAAGTTTCCACTATTGCCCGGGTTATCTCAACGTCTCTTATCATTTCCCCTCACCCGTAAATTTTTAAAACTCCGGTAAAAACTTAGTTTTGGTATTTAAAAACTTTGTTATAACCGGGTTGTGGTGATTAACATGACCCAGATGGAGGAGGCAAGAAAAGGCGTAATTACTGAGGAGATGAAGTTTGTGGGTGAAAGGGAAGGTGTTGATCCAGAAAAGCTTAGAAGAAGTGTTGCAAAAGGCTATACTGTCATCTTCCGCAATGTGCGTCATGATTGGGTGAAGCCCGTTGCTGTGGGCATGGGAGTGAGGGTGAAAGTAAACGCCAACATAGGGACTTCTAGGGATATAGTGGACGTTGAGGAGGAAATAGAAAAGGCAAAAATAGCAGTGAAGTATGGCGCTGACACAATAATGGACCTCTCCACTGGGGGGGACCTCGATGCCATAAGAAAGAGGATTATGAGGGCCGTTGATGTTCCTGTTGGAACGGTTCCGATTTACCAAGCGGCTGAAGAGATGCTCGCAAAAGGGAAGGCAATTGTGGAGATGAGCGAGGATGATATGTGGAATGCCGTGGAGAAGCACTTTAGGGACGGGGTCGACTATGTCACTGTACATGTGGGCGTGACCAGAGAACTCGTTGAAAAAATGAAGCGCACCAATAGGGTAGTCGGAATGGTCTCTCGCGGTGGAACGTTTTTGGCGGCGTGGATACTCCACTGGGGAGAGGAAAACCCGTTCTACAAGAATTACGACTACCTTCTGGAACTTGCCAAAGAATACGATGTTGTTCTCAGCTTGGGAGATGGCCTAAGACCCGGTGGTTTACCGGATGCCGGGGATGAGCTTCAAATAACCGAGCTCTATACCATAGGAAAGCTTGTGAAGAGGGCAAGGGATTTTGGAGTTCAAACCATGGTTGAGGGGCCGGGTCATGTGCCGATAGACCAGATTCCAATGCACGTAAAGATTGCAAAAATCGCCACCGACAACGCTCCCTTCTACGTTCTTGGTCCAATCGTCACGGACATCTTTCCGGGCTATGACCACATTGCCGCTGCAATAGGAGGTGCTATAGCTGCTTTAAATGGAGCTGACTTCCTCTGCTATGTAACCCCCGCGGAGCACTTGGGGTTACCGGATA
The DNA here is from genome assembly GCF_001484685.1 of Thermococcus sp. 2319x1. Taxonomy (NCBI): domain Archaea; kingdom Methanobacteriati; phylum Methanobacteriota; class Thermococci; order Thermococcales; family Thermococcaceae; genus Thermococcus; species Thermococcus sp. 2319x1. The sequence continues at coordinate 1,901,517 of NZ_CP012200.1, forward strand.
AGGAGCACGTTCGCCTTGGAGTGATAGCCACAAAGCTGGCAGCCCATGCCGTAAACTTAACCCGCTTTAGCGAAGATTACATGAAAGATTACCTCATGAGCCTTGCAAGGAGTTCTCTGGACTGGAGTAGGCAGTTTGAACTAGCTATGGACAAGGAGCGCTTTTTGGAAATCAGGAAAAAACGGCCGACCTCGAGCGGGACTTGCAGCATGTGTGGTGACCTCTGTGCGATAAAGCTCATAAACGGCATGCTCAAAAGGTGAGATGCATGCGTTTGATTTACAGGGGAAAGACCAAGGACGTCTATGAAGACGGTGACTTCCTAATTTTTTACTTCAAGGATAGTCTCTTGGGTTCCAATGGAGAAGAAGACACGGGTGGGAACGAGGTAGTGGGAGAAAGAGAAGGCAAGGGAAGCGCTGTTTTAAAACAAGCGGAATTTTTCTTCAAGCTGCTGGAAAAGAACGGCATAAAGACTCACTTCGTCGAGCGGATCGACGAAAGGAGAGCAAAGTTCCTGAAGACAGAAAGAATCCCCATTGAAGTTATCTATCGCTTCAAAGCCTATGGCAGTTTCCTGAGGCGCTACGGAGAGGTTGTCGAACCCCTTCAGAAGCTTGACATTGTTGAGTTCACACTGAAAAGCGATGCCCTTGGCGACCCTTTGATCTGCGATGAAGCGGTAGAAAAGCTTGGTATAGCCTCGGGGAAGGAGATCGAGGAAATGAAGAAAACGACAAGAAAAGTCGCCCAAATTTTGGGGGAATTCTTCAGAAACAGGGGGCTTGAAATAGTCGACTTCAAGCTTGAGTTTGGAAGGAGGAACGGGGGGCTCTTGGTAATCGATGAAATAAGCGGCGATACGATGAGGGTAATGAAAGACGGACAGGTTTTGAAGCAGGAAGAACTTCTGGGGGTGATTGGATGATCGTCTCGACGATAGCCTCTCATTCCTCGCTTCAAATACTCCAGGGTGCAAGGAAAGAAGGCTTTAAAACTCGCTTATATGTCTCCCCAAAGAGGAAGAACTTCTATTCCTCGCTCCCGATAATTGATGAGCTCATCCTAACTCCGGATATGAAGGCGATACTTGAGGACGATGGGATAATAGTCCCACACGGGTCTTTTGTTGCTTATCTCGGCATTGAGGCAATTGAAAAAAGCAAAGGGAAGTTCTTCGGGAACAAGAGGTTCCTAAAGTGGGAGACAAAGTTCGACTTGGTGAATAAAGCCCTAAAGAAAGCAAAAATACCGCAGGTAGAAGCAGTTGATTTGAGCGAGGTTAGGGAAGATGAGCTCTACTTCGTCAGGGTTGAGGGCCCTAAGGGGGGAAGTGATCATTTTATTGCCTATGGAAGAGAGCTTGAAGAAAGGCTTAGCGGGGTTAAAGAACCATACAGAATTGAACGTTTTGTTGATGGTGTCTTTGTTTATGTCCACTTCTTCTACTCCCCTATTTTGGAGAGACTTGAGCTCCTTGGCGTTGATGAGCGGTTGGTGATAGCGGATGCAAACAAGAGAAGACCCTTCAAACCTCTGCCCTACACAATATTGGGCAACAAGGGCATAGCCTTGAGGGAATCCCTTCTCCCGGAGCTCTACGAGTATGGTCTGGCGTTTGTTGAATCCATGAAAGAGCTTGAGCCTCCGGGGGTTATAGGGCCCTTTGCCCTGCACTTTGCTTACGATGGCGAGTTTAGGTGCGTGGGCTTTGCCTCGCGCATAGACGGTGGAAGCAATGCCAAACACTGGTACTCATCGCTTTACTGGGGTGAAGAAGTCATGATGGGTCAGAGGATTGCCAAAGAACTTCGCCTGGCATTGGATGAAGACCGCTTAGAGGAGGTGATAACTTGAGGTACGTTGGAAGAATGTTGGGGGTTGGACTGAAGGACGGTAGGCCTTTTGCCTTTTATCGCCTTAACTCTCGCTCATTTCCGGATAGAAAAGCCGTGATAAAAGAAGATGGGGTGTACATAGTGAATTTAACTGAGACTGAAAACCCCTACGTGAGCTATCCGGCGGTAAAAATTCTTTCAGACTATGCAGTTGTTGGCAATGGCTCGCACACAACCTTTATAGCCCAAGCACTTGAGTGGGAAAGCCCAAAAAAGGCTCTGATTCATGTTTTGGACGCTATGGACTATGAGAGAGATCAGTACAGCACGCCAAGGATTGCCGGGATAATCCAGAGGGACAAAGATTGGGCATTTTTGGGCTTCGCGGGAAGAGATGAGTTCTGGGTCAAAAGAGTTAAGCTCGAAGAAGGAGGGGCATTTTTCACAGCGACCTACAATATTTACGGTATTGAAACGCTGAGCTTGGATTTTAAAGATGAAAATGACCTTGTAGAGAGAGTGCTTGGACTGGAGTTTGCCAACCCGGTTCTGGCGGTTGGAATTGTTGATTTGGGAGATAAATTCAAAATTGGAGTAAAAGAAGTGAAGTGGCCTTAAGAAATCTTTTTCATCTCTTTATTCAAATTTGCCATTTCCAATGTGGCCAGAGCGTATTCGAAGCCTTTGTTTGACTTTATTCCTGCCCTATCAAGTCCTTGAAGTTCATTATCAACTGTTATAACGCCAAATATCACGGGCGTTTTGTAGGTTAAGTTTACATGTGCTATTCCCCTTGCGACCTCGTTGGCAACGAGCTCAAAATGATATGTTTCCCCTCTGACAACGGCTCCCAGGACTAAAATCGCATCGTAGCGTTCAGTCTTGGCCAGCTCTTTTGCGACGAATGGTATCTCAAATGCCCCCGGAACTTTGAAGATATCTATGTTCTCGACACCATGTCGTTTAAAACAGTCTAATGCACCGTCTAAAAGCTCCTTAGTGAATAAATCGTTAAATCTACTCACAACTATCCCAATTTTTAAGCCTTCGCCTTTATAATTCCCTTCGTAAATCATCCTCCTCCCTCCAAAAGCGGTTTTAAATTGTGTCCAAGCTTGAGCATCTTGGTCTCTAAATAAGGCCTGTTAACCTCGTTAACCTCTCCAAAAATCGGAATAACCTCAACAACCTCTATCCCAAACTCCTCCAACGCTTTAACCTTCCTTGGATTGTTCGTCAAAAGCTTAACTTTCGAGACTCCTAAAGCTTTGAGCAGTTGATAGGCAACGCTGAAATCCCTTTCATCCTCTTTAAAGCCCAGCATTTTGTTCGCTTCAACGGTGTCAAGGCCTTTGTCCTGGAGTTCATAGGCTTTGATTTTGTTTTTTAGTCCTATTCCCCTCCCTTCCTGCCTTAAATAAAGTAAAACTCCTCCCTCTTGGGCAATCATCTTTAACGCATTGGTCAATTGACTTCCGCAGTCGCACTTTAGAGAAGCCAAGGTATCGCCTGTTAAGCACTCAGAGTGAAGCCTAACAAGAGGGGCTTCCCCCAGAGGCTCCTTAACTATCGCTATGTGATCCCTAAAATCCAGCTCGTTGTCAAAGGCTATTATCTCAAAATTACCGTGATGCGAGGGAATCTTCGCCCTGGCATGAATTCTAACGAAGTTTTTTCTTTTGACAACCTCTTTCCAGACTTCTCTAATTGTTACTATTGGGAGGTCATGCTTCTCTGCAAAGCTCCGTATAAACTCAAAGTTGTGGGAATTTCCTTCTTCATCCAGGAGCTCAATTATTAATGCATATCTCTTAAATCCGAGCATTTCCATGAGTTCAAGAGAGGCTTCCGTGTGGCCTTTCCTTTTATTTATGCCCACAGCCCCTAAGAGGTGTAAATGGCCTGGATAGCGAAAGTGTCCTACGCTTAGTCCTTCGGCAATCTTTTTAGCGGTTAAAGCCCTCTCCTCCGCGCTAATCCCTGTAAGCGTCTCCTTATAATCAACGCTTATTAAAAAGTTCGTCTCGTTGTCTTTTGAGGGAAGCTTAAAGAAGCCTCTCCTTAGAGCTTCCTCTTCATCCATGGCCAGACAGAGCATCCCTTTAGCTTGGAGCATGAAGTTTAATGTTTGGGGAGTTATTTTTTCAGCGGGATAGACCAGATCTGCCTCGATTTCCCTGTCTTCGTCAATTAGAACTATTGGTTTACCCTCAAGAAGGCTTTTCCTAAGCTTTTCCAGGTCCATATCTATCACCCAAAATACCCTTCAAATATCTTGCAACAATGTCTATCTCATAGTTTACTTCCTCTCCAACCTTTAGGAACTTCAAGTTGGTGTTTTCCCAAGTGTAGGGGATTGTCTGAACCCAGAATTGGCTCTTCTCAACTCTAGCAATCGTTAGGCTTACCCCGTTTAGAGCTATGCTCCCTTTTTCCACTATGCCAAACCTTTCCTTGGGCATTTCAAAGGCCAGCCAGTAAGTATTTCCCCTCCTTAGGACTCTCCTCAGCTTTAGGGTCCCATCGACATGCCCGGTAACCAAATGTCCATCAATTCTGTCCCCAAACTTTAGGGCTCTTTCAAGGTTAACGAGCTTTGCTTTCGCCAAGTTAGTCCTCTTTAGCGTTTCCTCACCAACGTCAAAGATTATTTGATCTCTAATTTCACTCACCGTTAAGCATGCTCCATTAACGGCAACGCTGTCTCCTGAATTCACATCTATGACCTTCTCCACGTAGAGCTTTCCCCCTGAGTAGCGTGCCTTTGCAACCTTCTCTATTATCCCCGAGAACATGGCCTTGCCTCCACGTAAAAGCTGTCCCCAAAGCTTTCAAACTTAAGAAACTCGACTTTAAAGGCATCACTAACTTTGTCAACGTTTAAGCACTCAAACGGGGAAATTCCTTTTCCAAAGAGCTTGTTCCCATAAAATAAGTGTAGTTTATCCGCAAAGGTCAAGAACTGGCATGCTATTCTTCCTCCCTCAATCAAAACGCTGTCTATTCCTTTTTCGCCAAGAATTTTTAGTATTTTCTCTGGATTCGTTTCCCTAATAACTTCTCCATTCTTCCACTCTTTTTCGCTCTCAGTGAAGACTATGACTCTCCCATCCTTAAAAGCCTTGAAATTTCCGTCAGCAGTTAACCCATGCCTGTCGAGGATTATTTTCACCTTTTCACTACACCCTTCTATTCTGCAAGTCAGCCTTGGATTGTCCTTGAGGATCGTATTGGCCCCGACCATTATCGCCATATACTTTTTCCTAAGCTCCTGCACTTTCCTCCTTGCTTTTTCTCCGGTAATCCACTTTGAGGAAAAGCTTTCTGTTGCTATAAAGCCATCTAAGGTCAAAGCAAGTTTTATTGCTACAAAAGGCATTTTCGTGGATATGTACTTAAGAAACACTTCGTTTAGCTTTCTTGCGTCCTCTTCAAGGACACCAACTTTAACCTCGATGCCTGCTTTTTCGAGCTTTTCAATGCCTTTTCCATTAACCATTGGATTGGGGTCTTTCATAGCCACTACAACTCTCGAGATGCCCTCTTCTATTATTCTATCTACACAGGGTGGCTGCTTTCCCCAGTGAGAGCAGGGCTCCAGAGTAACGTACATTGTTGCTCCTTTGAGGGAATACCCCCTGCTCTTTGCCTCTTCTATGGCGTTAACCTCCGCATGTTTTCCTCCAAAGTATTGGTGGTAACCCTTGCCGATTATTTTGTTCTCCTTGACTATAACTGCACCGACCATCGGGTTTGGGTTTACTCTTCCCTCCCCTTTTTTGGCTAACTCCAAAGCTAAGCTCATGAAGTACTCATCATTCATGGCCATCGGTAATTCAACAGATGTTCCAAATTTAAAAAATTTTGTTTCAAAAATGGAACATTTAATCTCTCACGATCTCCAAGCTCACGTCGAAGTTTTTCACACTGTGCGTTAAAGCGCCGAGGCTTATGATGTCAACATCAAGCTTCGCATAGCTTTCAATATTCTCCTCGCTTATGCCACCGCTCACTTCTATTTTTACTTTTTCTCTCAGTCCTTCGCTCTTTAAAGCCTCAAGAACATCTTCGATTTGCTTCGGTGTCATGTTGTCAAGCATTATGACGTCTGCACCTGCTCTGGCGGCTTTTAAAGCATCTTCAAGGCTTTCTACCTCAACCTCAACAACCTTGTAAACACTGAACGCTCTCGCCCTTTTGATGGCCTCCTCCAGAGGTACCAAAGCAAGGTGGTTGTCCTTTATGAGAATAGCGTCACTTAGGGAAAATCTATGGGGCTCCCCACCACCTAATAGAATTGCTTTTTTATCTAAAGGTTTTAGAAGGCTTTTTCTGGTACCCGCCACTCTGACCTTTGGATTAACACCCCTGATCCTCTCGACAAGCTTTCTTGTTTGAGTTGCTACCCCACTCATTCTCCCTATAATGTTCAATGCCGTTCTCTCGACGAGTAATATTTTCCTTGCGTTGCCCTCAAGCTCCATCAAAATCTGTCCTTTCTTAACCTCTTGACCGTCTTGGACTCTCTGCTTAACCTTGACACCGCAATGTTCGAACAACATCTTTGCCTCTTCAAGGCCAGCTACCACACCACTCTGCTTTGCTATGATAACTGCCTTAGCATCCAAAGTTTTTGGAATAATGGCCTCGCTTGTTATGTCTCCAAAAGGAGCATCCTCCTCTAAAAAACGGAGGAGATATGAAAGGGAAATCACGAAATCGCCCCCTAATCACTGAGTTTGAGCATCCTTTCAATTGCCCTTCTCGCCCTCTTTGCTATTTCTTCAGGGATGGTGATTTCGTATTTTTCATCTCTCAGAGATTCATAAATGTGTTTGAGGGTTATCGCTTTCATTCCAGTGCAAAAGGCATCTTCTCTGGCGGGATAGAACTTCTTGTTGGGATAGGCCTTTTGCAGCCTATAGCACATCTCTTTCTCAGTAAACACGACCCATTCATCATGCTGGCATGCGTTTTTGATCATCCCACCCGTTGAGACTATTAGATCTGCCCTTTTCTGAACTTCTGGTATGCATTCAGGGTGAACCATCAACTTTGCATTGGGATAGAGCTTTTTGGTTCTCTCAACGTCTTCAGGTGTGAATTTTTTATGGACGTAGCAGTGCCCTCCCCTCGGAATTGGGATAATGTTCTTTCCAGTGCGCTCTGCAACGTAATATGCGAGGTTATTGTCGGGCCCAAAAATTATTGTGTCGGCATCAAGTTTTGAGATAATCTTCTCGGCGTTTGCTGAAGTTACGGTTACATCGGCATATGCCTTAGTTTCAGCGGTTGTGTTTACATAAAGCACAACGGGAGCGTCTGGGTACCTCCTTTTGGCTTCGAGAATGTGTTCAACCTTAAGCATGTTCGCCATTGCACATGTAGCCCTCCTGGTTGGGAGGAGAACTTTCTTTTCGGGGTTTAGGATTTTTGCAGTCTCTGCCATAAAATCAACACCGGCAAAGACTATGATATCAGCGTCAACATTTACAGCTTTTCTTGCCAGTTCAAGGCTATCTCCAAGGAAGTCAGCTATGTCTTGAATCTCCGGAAGCTGGTAGTTGTGAGCCAAGATTATTGCGTTTTTTTCTTCTTTGAGCCTTATAATTTCATCCACCAAATTCACAGCATACACCTCCCGTTAAAAAGACTGAACCTTTCAAACTCTTTTTTCGTAAGGGGATAATCTTCCCTGTAGTGAACGCCCCGGCTCTCCCTCCTTGCCAAGGCACACTCTAAAATTCCCCTTGCTAAGAGTTTAATCCTCTCATCGGCTGTGATGTCTTCCAGCTCTTTTAGCCCTTTCCTAAGGCCATCCTCATTCCTCACTATCCCGGCATAGTTCCAGAGGATTTCTTTAACGCTTTCAACATCTCCAAGTTCTTGACTGGTGTCTCTAACTTCTACTGGCCCTCCCTTAGGGTTATCCCTCATTATGGTCCTTGCAACTTCTAATCCACTAACTATGCACTCCAAAAGGGAGTTGCTTGCCAGTCTGTTCGCCCCATGAAAGCCGTTATCTGCAGTTTCTCCAATGGCATAGAGATTTTTGACAGTGGTTCTGTAATAAAGATCCACCTTTAGGCCGCCTATGGAGTAGTGAGCAATTGGAGTTACTGGGATGGGCTCCCTCTTAGGATTTATGCCTTCATTAGCCAGAAAAGCATAAATTTGAGGGAACCTTTCTTTAAAATCCTCAATCTTCGTGGCGTCTAAATACACCCTTTTGCCCTTTTGCATCTGGCTATAAATTGCCCTTGCAACCACGTCTCTCGGTTCAAGTTCGTTAACAAATCGCTCGCCATCCTCATTGACAAGCTTTGCCCCGGCTCCCCTCACAGCTTCGCTTACAAGCTTTACTCCATTCCTTCCGATAAATCCAGTTGGGTGAAATTGAACGAACTCCAAGTTACTCGCCAAAGCCCCTTTCATAATTGCGTCCCCAATTAGAACGCCCAGGTTAAGTGAAGAACCGGCAGTATATTTGAACAAAGCAGTGTACCCACCAGTTGCCAGTATGGTAGCATCGAATCTTAGGAACTCCCCATTAACGAATACTCCATAACATTTTCTATTTTCTATGGCCATTGAGGAGGCATAACCCTCTATGAACTGGACACCAAGCTCTTTAGCTCTTAGATAAAGAAGCTTTGTTATATGCTTTCCTGTTTCATTTTTAATTGTGAAGACCCTTGGAAAACTGTGCCCCCCTTCGATCTCATTTCCTTCAAAGCTCAGGCCCAGGGAGAGCAAAAAATCATAAGCCTCACTGGATTTTGAAATAACGTTCCAAACGGCCTCCTCATCGTTTAGATACCTTCCAGCTCGGATTGTATCCAGAACATGTGACCTCACAGAATCTCCCTCAAGAATGGGGAAGGCTATTCCTGCCTGGGCTAAATAAGAATTTGTTTTCTTTATCCCTTTTCCGATAAGAGTCACTTCAAAGCCTTTTTTGGCCAACGCTATTGCCGCAGTTAACCCTGCTATCCCATTCCCCATGATTCCTATTTTTGTCATATGTCTACCCGAACATTTATTCGGTGGTCGGGTTTTAAAAGTTTGCTAAAATATCGGGCGCGTTTTGGGTTTTTGCTGAATTTTTCTATGATCATGTTCTTGGATGGAATTTAAACTCAAACCCAAAGGCATAAAAGTCCGATGCAGTAACAAAAATCCTGCCAGAATCCGGAAGGCTCCGATAACCCACCAACACGCCCCTAAAATATTAAAAATCCAGGGAAAATTTCTATTCCCCAAGGAGCTTTGGAAGTGAGTTGTAAAGTCCTCTTACTTTTTCTAAATCAATAGAGACGTGTTCTTCTCCGCATCTGAAGACAAGCCTCTTTCCTCCAGCCCTTCCAATTACTGCAAATTCATCGAAGAGAGCTTTGACCTTTTCGAGGTTTTTTTCTTCAAAGCTTATTATAAATCGACCATGGCTCTCCGAAAACATAACCTCTATGGGATTGAGTTTTTCTTCGGCTGGAACCTTGCCTATGTCAACCTCAAATCCAATGTTCCCGCTTAAGGCCATCTCGGCAAGTGCTATAGCTATTCCCCCCTTGCTAACGTCGTGAACGGCCTTTACTACTCCAAGCTCTATTGCTTTTAAAATCCCCTCAACATTTCTTTTTTCTCTCTCCAGCTCAACCCTGGGGGCAAGCCCTCCGTTAATGTTTAAAACCCTGTAGAGCTCGCTCCCTCCAAGCTCTTTCTTTGTAACCCCAACAACAGCTATAAGGTCTCCCTCATCCTTGAAATCCATTGTTGTAATGTTTTCGAGCCTCACTTTTCCCAATCCCGCAACCACTGGGGTCGGTTTTATAGACTTACTTCCCACCTCATTGTAAAAACTCACGTTCCCGCTTACGTATGCTAATCCAAAGGCCCTTGCCGCATCGGCGAGCCCTTTAATGGTCTCGATGAAGCTCCAGTAAACCTCGGGCCTTTCAGGTGAAGCGAAGTTGAGGTTATCAACCAAGGCCAAAGGTCTTGCCCCTACGCTCGCTAAGTTCCTAACGACTTCGGCAACGGCACCCATCGCTCCGTGGTAGGGGTTGAGGTGGCTGTGAGAGGGATTTCCATCGCTAACAAAAGCCAAGCCGTATTTTTCGTTTATTTTTAGCACCGCCGCATCCTTTCCGGGCTTTACAACTGTTCTTCCTTGAACCTCATGATCATACTGCTGCCATATCCACTCCTTGCTTACTATGTTTGGGCTTGAGAGCACTTTGAAGAAAGCCTCCTCGAGCCCTATTTCAGGTGTCTCAATTTCTCTTTCAACGTTGTAGGGCTTTGCTTCCCACTCTATTGTCGGCACTTCCGTGAGGAGTTCTATGGGTAAATCGGCCACTTTTTCTTCGTTCCAGTAGACGACATACCTGGGCTCTTCTATAATCTCACCGACAACAGCCCACTCAAGCTCGTACTTCTCAAAAATCTTTGTTATCTCTTCCAGATCTTCTTTCCTAATGGCGAAGAGCATCCTCTCCTGGCTCTCGGAAATCATGACTTCCATTGGATTCATGTTTGGCTCCCTTTGGGGCACTCTGTCCGCGTAGATTATCGCCCCAAACCCTTTCTTCCCGGCCATCTCGGAGGAGGCGCAGGTTAAACCTCCTCCCCCGAGGTCTTTAAGGGCCCTGACTTTCCCGGTGTAAACAGCTTCAAGCGTCGCCTCAATCAAAAGCTTCTCGGTGAATGGGTCGGGAATCTGCACCGCGGAGCGGTCTTCCTCCTCCGCGTTCTCGCTCAGCTCTTCGCTCGCGAAGGTAACTCCATGGATTCCATCCCTTCCCGTTTTGTTGCCAACTAAAACCAGCAGAAGACCGCTCTCCTCCACGTAGCTGTGAACGAGGTGCTCCGGCCTCATTAAACCAATACAAGCAACGTTGACAAGGGTGTAATTATTGAGGCTCTCATCGAACTCTGTCTCACCGCCAACAGTAGGAACGCCTATTCTATTGCCATAATCGGCTATTCCCTTTACCACGTACTCGAACAGATAGCGGTTGCGCTCCTTCTCAAGCGGCCCGAAGCGTATGCAATCGAGCAGAGCTATCGGACGGGCCCCCATGCAGAGTACGTCCCTAACTATTCCCCCAACGCCGGTAGCTGCTCCCCCATAGGGTTCAACGGCGCTCGGATGGTTGTGGCTTTCTATCCCCACCACTATCCAAGTTTCATTGTCGAACCTCACTATTCCGGCATCTTCACCAGGGCCCAAAACCACGTGCTCGTTCTCCGTTGGAAGGAGCTTCAAAAAGGGTCTGCTCGACTTGTAAGAGACGTGCTCGCTCCACATTACTTCGAGCATCGCCCGCTCAAGTTCATTTGGCTCCCTTCCGAGCCTTTCGCGGATGAATTTTTCCTCGTGAGGGAACATCATGACACCTCCTTTTATTGACGTGTTAATGTAAAAAAGTTCTATTTTTAAGGTTTATTTTGACGAAAAAATGTTCAAAAACTTAGTACTCTCTGCGAGAAGTTTTCTGATTTTAAGAGTGGTACCACAGAAAAAAGAAAAAACGCTCATTTCGTGGTACTGTTAAGCGCTACTATGTAAGTTTGACACTTTTCTTACCCTAGTTCCCACCACCTGTAAAGTTGTATAATCCCTCCAGATTCACAGCCAGAATCGCCCCTAAAATCCTAACAGCCAACCCCCTCAAACTAACACTCCTGCCCGGTTTCAGAAGAAACTCAGAAAACTTCGAAAACAAAGTCTCAATCCTCCTCCGAAAATCAGACAGGTACTTGTAAAACTTCCTCTCCCCCAGACTACCAATCTGATTCTCCCGCTTTACCGGCGTGTAAACAACGTCAAACTTCAGGAATTCCCCTTCCAACTCCCTGCTGACATACCCCTTATCCAAAAACAAGAAAAAACCAGTGAACTGCCCTGTCCCCATATTTTTCTCAAAAAATGCAAAACAATCGTAAAATCGGCTGATCTTATCGTAAGCCTTTTTTTGCCTGAGCCTTGGTTCTATATACCCGTAATACCTTGCGATTTTTTGAATTCATTTTGTTCGCCTTTTGTAGTTTGTATTTTAAATTATTTATAACTTGTCTCACGCATTTGTGTTCATTTATTCCTTCTTTTGGGCATTCCAAAATACCTCGGAGTGCTCTCTTTATACCTCCTGTATTCCTCTCCGAATATACGCTCTAAATAGGGTTCTTCAAGCTTGACGTTATACAAGTGAATCCCAATAAGGAGTGCCACCGTAAGCAGGAGCGCGAGGAGCGAACATTCGGCAATTAATAGAAATTGCTGAAACAAAAGCTCACCCCATCTTCGCCTTCCAGTACACCAGTACGAGCACTAAAATAATCCCCGTGAGAAGAACCCCGTAGAATTTCAGGGACTCTTCTTGACACGTTGGCAGGCTGTTCTCGATGCCCTTCGTAAAATTCAACCTCCAAAGGAAGCTCCCGTCATAATAAAGCACGGTGAGGTTCTCCCAACCAAACGGAACGAAGGGGTTCTCTGGACGAAAGAACAGTAAAACACCTCCTCTCAGAAACACGGAGCTTAGGGTCACGTTATCAGGAATGTTTATGCTCAGATTGCCTGGAATTTCAATAACATAGGAAACGCTTCCATTTGAGGTGTAGATTTTAGAACCATTGATGTAGGCTGGATAATCATTACTCGATATCGAGTAGTTCTCGGAGCGCATTGCACTGACGATCTGCGAGGGGAGCTTCATCGCCCTTCTAATACATGGCCCCTCCGGATTGATGACCATTCCATTACTGATATACCACAGGCCATTATGGAAGACGTAGCGAAGCTCGTCGCCCCCGATCGTGTTTCCGAGATAATAGATCCTCCCGTCCTTGAAGTAGAAGTAGTACTTCTCCAACCATGCTCGGGGTGGGTACCCCCTGCATTCCGGGGCCCAGCGCGTCCCAGGAAAGCGTTATTATCGCGTCGTCTTCCCCGGCCTTGATGAAGGGATAGAAACTGCAGTACTCGGTGGGAGCAAGAACCGGATTCGGGCCGCAGAGGGATCTGGTGGCCGAGACGAAGGGTAGGAACGAAAGCGACAATAGAAAAAGAACAAGTCCTACCTTCCACATGCATTTACACATATGGGACCCCTCCCTTTTCAATTCTGCTTAAATTGATCTAGACATGCCTCCTAATCCCCCAGTAAACCAGTATAAACATTAGGATGGCTCCAGTAAGGATAACTAAAGACTTGGGGAGGGTTAATCTCCGGGAAAATGTACGCTACCCACATGCATTTTTAGGTGAGTTAGGTTCTTCCCGTCATAAAAGAACAGAAGCGGTAACTCTGAAGCGGGGTCTCTCCCATTAACTTTAACATCTCCGGGGTAATAGATGAGAATTCCCTTACCGACAGGTAGTGCATAAAGGGTTGAGAGTACATTGAGCGTTTTGTTCCCAAAGAAGCCTGATACATATCCGTCAAATTCAGTCACCGGAATCCCATAAGTTAAATTTGCAAGTCTAAAGACTATGAAACCGTTCTCAATGACTCCCTTGACACCTGAGGGACTTTTCTGTGGGGTGTTGGCGAAGTAGCTCAGAATCTCGGTTCTATTACATTTTGTGCGCTCTGTCCCGTTCTGAAATTCAAGTCTTGTGCAGTTCCATATGAGAGAGGCACAACCATCGAAGCGATAAACTCTCATTTCGGTTTTTTTGGCGGTGAGTGTAAGGTTCTTTGTCTCCCCGTTGATCGTCATGGTGACGTTTTTGTAGGGAACTACCATCTGCTTGCGCTGGAGAATGTAAAAAGTCCCGTTAATCTCGGCCACTACTGATGGTTCGCCGAGTAGAGGATTACTTTTTCCTAAAAACAGCAAGTCGCTTCCATTGAAAAGATAGTAAAGGTCGTACTCCCCATCGGGCATGTTACGCCTAAGTGTTTCTTCCCCCGCAACCCTCTCGCATATCCATTCAGAATGGTGCACAATAATAAATGCATATCCATTGCTGGGTAGGATTGAGGTTATTGAATAGGTTTCATAAGGCTCACAAGTCTCACCAGAAACTAATGGAAAAATAAGTAGCAAAACTAAAAACGAGATTTTAAAAGAGTTATACATAATTATCCCCCAATCTTCTAGTAAATCCCTCCATTTCACTAATGACATTCAGGTCAATGCTGAAATAGTATGCTCTGTTCGGATATAAACTTCCCAAGATATCCTTCTGCACTTTGGTGTAGTGGTATGCTATGATTTTAGCTTCAGTTGTGTACTGGCTTAAGCATTCTGGACTAAATGTTGGGGCACAATATTCAATAAGAGATATTCTAAAGTTTTCTTCTAGGTGCGTATGATTGATATAGTAAAAGAGCAAACTCTGATCGACTTCCATTTCTATGTAGATGTTGAACGCATCGTTCTCATTCTTTAGATTTTCAAGTTTTGTCAGCCACTCCTTAAAAATCTCATATGTGTAAGGTATGTAGTCGTTAGTTCCCCTTGCAATAGCACCTCTTTGGTAGTAATTTGGTTGTACAAAAATGTAGTCAAAGAGCCTTGACAGACTGAAAATATTAGTTTTTTCCAGTACCAATGTGCAGGCGGAAGGTATCCATATAAACTTCTTGTTTAAGTTTCTCGCATAAGTCGATATCTCTTCAATGTCTTCCTCATATACTGTCCCATCGCTCACTTGCCATACATCCTCTAGGCTCCAGTAAAAGCCCTTTAAATTTCCTCCAGTCGAGTTTAAAACTCCATCAATCCACCCTTTCCAGTAGGACACCCCCTGACACCCTTGCTGGAAACGTTTGTGTTATTCAATACAGGGATAGAAGCGAAGTAGTCAATAAAACCTTCAAAGTGTCTGTTTAACCAGCTTCCAAATTTGTTTCCATCGTAATACCCATCATCATATGAATATCCTCTCTGAGGAGTATTCCGACCTTCTCCGTTATCAAGTATCACTGCATAATCAAATCCTAACTTTTTGAAATCATCAACAGTTGCAGAAATACCCTGCCAATTCTTGTCCCTTCCATTTATCATTCTCGATTCATACTTCAAACCATTCCATCTAATCCACCAAAGGCCAAGTGTTGCCATTTGGCATCGCTAATATTTGCTACTCATGACAGTATAAAAATATTTTGAACAAAAAAGTGATACTGTTAGGATAAGCTGTGGGGCGTCAGATTTAAGTTATCAGCAATACTTCAGGAAAAGAAGGGGAACGTGAAGGCTGAAACCATTATTTACTGCTTGTTTTCAGCCTTAAAACCCTTTCGTCACAACAAAATTCCAGCGGAAAAGAAAATCAGGGCAGTAGAATTATTGCAGGGCCTCAGTTACCGGCAAGTCTCCAAGATACTAGAAATCAGCCACACAAGAGCCGAAACAGTTCAAAAACTAGCGGAAGCAATTTACAAGCCAAAAATCCTCACAGTGAGGAAACAGAGGAATTTTATCGCAGTTGATGAGACTGTAATAAAAATCAATGGACAGAAAAGATTTCTCTGGGCTGCGATTGATGTTGAAAGCGAAGAAATCCTCGCAGTCTGGATTACAGCCACCAGAAACTGGTGGGTTGCTAGGGAGTTTATTCTGGTTGTTTTAAAGTCCTGTGAAGGGCGGCCTGTTTTTCTGGTTGATAATGCTAGGGTACAAGTCTGCTTTTAAATCCCTTGGGCTGGCTTATGTTCACGTAACTTTCGGGCCAAGGAATAGTATTGAGCGCTGGTTTAGGACTGTGAAGGAGCGGACAAAGCGTTTCTGGAATAATTTAGGAGTAGCGATTGGAGGGGGGTTCAGAGGTTTGTTTTTCTGTTTGCCTTCTGGTATAATTTTGTCAGGATTCATTCTCGGTTTAATGCTCCGCCTGGAAACATCGCTGAATGGGTTCAGGAGGGGATACCCAAGTTATCCTAACAGTATGGATTGGTGGTTGTTGTGAATTTTCAGGAGGAAATCTTGCTCATAAAATCCGAGATTTACCCAATAATCAGCGAACGAGTGTTAGTTTGAGGGGTTTGACTGTCAGGATTTTAGGAGCAATTCTGGCCGTGAATCTGGATAGATTATACAACTTCACAGGTGGTGGGAATTAGGATACAACTTATAATTATTAACTACAAGTTTACGAAAAAATTAAATATAATCAAAACTTAAGTAAATTTGCTGAGGTAACAATGAAGCAGATAAAGAAGGTGATTAGAGATTGAAGAAAGGAGGTATATCCCTCCAGTAATTAGTAGAGATATCGACAGAATTGGACCTATTTGTGCCCCAGAAGCCCATTGGAAAAGTGGCACTTTTACGAATGAATACATACCCCCACAATAACAAGGGAACCCGATAGAATTGGACCTATATGCGCTCCAGAGGCCCATTGGAAGTCAGGAGGAATTAATTGACTACCTATCTTAGTTTTTGTTTTTAACTATATCTCCCCTCTCGTCGCTATATCTTTGGAAGTCAATTGAAAAAGTAACTGAGGGAAGCCCCTATGCGGAAAGACATACCATCACTTGATATCGTGGAGATAGACTTAACAAATAAATGTAATTTCATGTGTCGTCATTGTCGTGCTAATGCCAAAAATAAAGAGTATCACGAATTGGAGTATAATTTGTTACTCAAAACTATTGATGAACTAATAGACATGGATGTCCCAACAATAGTCCTTGCAGGAGGAGAACCATTACTTTATCCAAAAATTATCGAATTTGTGAATTACATAGTCTCTAATGGTAGTGAAGCGCATGTAACTACCAACGGATATTTCCATAGCACTTTGCAGGCTTTAATAGACAATGTGGAAAATCCAGAGCTTCTTAGAGTTGCTGTAAGCATTTACGGTCCAGAGAGATATCATGATGAAGTTCTGTGATGTGCAAGGGGCATACAATAAAGCTATTAAATCTCTTGAGCTTTGCATTGAACATGGAATAATAACGACAGTGAACTTCACAATAACTGGGGAAAACATAAGATATGTTTTTGATTACTTAAATATGGCAGAAAACATGAAGGCAAATGTATTCAAAGTTAGAACTCCAAACCCAATTGGGAGAGCAACCATAAGTAAAAACATCTTATTGAGTACAGATGAATGGTTCAATATTTTATCGAAATTAGTCAATGAAAAAGAAAAAAGAAACATTGAGATAGAATTTGCAGACCCCCTGTGGGGGAGATTTGACAAAGAACTTATCAGTACATTAAAACCAAGATACTGCCTAAAGGTATAAAAATTATTGCTGGGTGCACAGCAGGTATTTCTTCCCTATATATAAGTTCTGATGGCTCTGTTAGACTTGTGCATACTTCCCATACAACTTGGGATCCATAAAAGAAACTACCATATCTATGCTATGGGAAGAACACCCTTTACTCAACTCACTAAGAAAAAGAGAATTACATGGGGAATGCGGAGAATGCGCACTAAAGAGCATTTGTGGGGGATGTAGAGGAAGAACCTTCTGTTTAACTGGTGATCCAATGGCTTCGGATCCATATTGTATGAGACCAGTGCAACTTTAAAACAGCCAGGGGGTATGGAATTTGGAGTGGATATATAGTAAAAAACCCAAAGTGGTAGAGGGAATTATAGCGATTGAGGAAGAGGGGAAAATGAAATTGTTCAACCCTACAACCGGCAAAAAGCACGTATTGAACACTACTGGAAAGTACATATTTCAATTATGTGATGGAGAGAAAACTGTGGAGGATATATGGAAACTAGTTGTACGGGACTTCAATTGTTCAAATATCAAAAAAGTGAAAGAAGATGTTTGCAGATTCTTATACTTGCTGGCGAAGAGGGGATACATTGAATTCAAAGAATAGGTGGGTGTTAAATGGGGACATATCTCTTCCCTGAAATAGAAATAACAACGGCATGCAATCTCCAATGTAGGCATTGTAGGGTACCTATAACATCCTCCAATTTTATGAGTCTTAGTCTATTCAAAAAAATTGTCCAGAATCTTGTGAAGATGGATATTCCATATTTAACACTAAGTGGTGGCGAACCACTTTTACATCCAAATTTGTTTCAATTTTTAGATATCTGTTTTAAGAATGATATAGAGCAAGTAGGTATTATGACAAATGCTATATTACTAAATGATAATATATTAAACAAACTGGAGAAATATAAATGGTATGGGGAAGTTTGCATAGGCACCAGTATTGATGGATTTCAAGAGGTTCATGATTGGTATCGAAATAAAAGAGGAGCATTCAACAAAACACTAGAGTCCGTGAAAAAGCTTGTGCAGAGGGATTTCGAGGTTGGCATTAATGTCACCATCCATAAAAGAAATTTTCGTACCATTTATGAACTGTTAGAGTTACTTAGTACTCTAAACATAGCGACTATAAGAATACGCCCAGTTTTGCCCGTAGGAAAAGCAGAAAATAATAAGGATATCCTCCTAAACAAAGATGAGTTAGTTGATGTGGCACAGCAGTTAAAACTGTTCATAAAAAGAAACAAGAACAAGCCAGCAATAAGAATAGTTGATCCTGTTTTGTATACTTTGGTTTATCTCAAAGGGCGAAAACCTCCTAAAAACGTCCTTAATGGATGTAGCGCTGGAGTATTTCAAGTCTATATAGATATCTCTGGAAATATAAAGCCCTGTCCTTTTTTGAACAATAGCGTAGGGAATATAATGGTCCAAAATATTGAGGAAATTACAAACAAGGGTATCGCTAAGAAACGAGACCGACTAGTCGGAAAATGTGGCAGATGTGTATACAAGTACGCATGCGGGGGTTGTAGAGCAAGAGCCTTAATTTATTCAGGAAACATCTGGGGAAGTGATCCACTATGTCCATTAGAGATTTAGTGAACCTCTCAAAATACTCCAAGATAACATTGTTGTTAGCAACAATAGTATCACTCGGTAAAAGTATAATTGATCCCGTTTATATAGCATTCTTAGCATCAAGAGCAATCTCCAAAGAGCAGATTGGATTGCTCTTGACAATTTATTTTGTTTGCCTTTCAATATTCGACTTCCCTACTGGTGCCATCGCAGATAAATGGGGAAGAAAGAGGACTTATCTCTCAGGTGTTGGAATGTATGGAAGTGGATTAGTTCTATACGGCACGTCGACAAAATTTGAATTATTTGCAATTTCCGAAATTCTGTTAGCACTGGGTTCCGCATTTATGAGTGGCTCTTTAATTGCTTGGTACTATTCCTCTCTTGAAAAACATGGATTAACAGAAGAAGCTAAAAGCATATTCGGACTGGTTAATGCAAGCAGGACTATTTGTGGAGTTCTAGCAGGATTACTTGCGTACCCACTGGTGTCATTTGATATAGCGTATCCATTCCTTATTGGTGGGATAATTATGTTTGTAGCCACTGGTTTGGGCTTAGTGGTAATGGAGGAGAATCATGGGAATAACGAGGGGAATACATCTTTTTATCGTATTATGAAAAATGCCCTCAGGATTTCAATTCATAGGAAAAACATCCGCTATTTACTCCTCGGTGATGCAATATTCTCTTTTGCACTAATCTATTATATATACTCTTGGCAATTACTTTTTATTGATGAGCTTAAGATACCTGCCAGAATGCTTGGGATTTTGTATATAATTGGGATTTTTGGATCACTCTTTGGAAATCTCCTTTCAGGATTTTTATTGAAGAAGAGCAACAACTTTAAAGTCAGTATCCTTAGCCAATCATTGATACTCGCATCGTATATTGGTTTTGCACTTTCTCAGTCACTATTGCTTGCGATTCTCTGCGTTTTCACATACAATGTTGGATTTGGTACATACGGCCCTGCATTCAGTATCTGGCTTAATGAAATTATCCCAGATGACGCCAGAAGCTCAGTGTTATCCCTAAACAGTTCATTAGCTTCAATAGTTGCAGCAGTTGGAAGTAGTTTCTCAGGATTCATAGCAGCAAGTTACGGCATTAAGTTAGGATTCCTTATTCTGACACTACCATTAACCTTTGCAATAATGTTATTTTATATTTCTAGTAGATGACCCTAGTTCCCACCACCCGTGAAGTTGTATAATCTATCCAGATTCACGGCCAGAATCGCCCCTAAAATCCTGACAGCCAAACCCCTCAAACTAACACTCCTGCCCGGCTTCAGAAGAAACTCAGAAAACTTCGAAAACAGAGTCTCAATCCGCCTGCGAAAATCAGACAGGTACTTGTAAAACTTCCTCGCCCCCAGACTACTAATCTGATTCTCCCGCTTTACCGGCGTGTAAACAACGCCAAACTTCAGGAATTCCTCTTCCAACTCCCTGCTGACATACCCCTTATCCAGAAACAGAAAACAGCCAGTAAACTTCTCAACAATTACCCAGAATTTCCCCCTGACAACGCTCACATCATAAAAGCAGGGATCAACAGACAGCAAAGCCAGCAAATTTCCATCAGAGTAACAAGTCAGCTTGTACCCATAGTAGAACTTTTTTTAGAGGGAACAAACTCAACCGCGGGCTTTTCAGAGATGACTTCTGAAGAACCTACCTTCCCTTTCCTGTTTTTTCTGGCCAGCTCTTTAGTCTCAAATGGCTTTGAGTCGATTATTCTGACGTATTCCCTGGCGTGTTTTCTGAATAATTCTTCCTGAGTTATGATGGAGTTTTTCGTGCCTGTTCAAGCGTTCTGTCAGTTTGTTGTATCTGATTTTTGGGAAGGATTTCCTCGATCTAGGATTCTGCAAGCGTGCTTTGATTCGGTTAAAGTGCAAGCCGGTGTTGCGCGTTACATGTGAGGATGATTACTTCCCTGCGGGTGTTTTTCGGGTAGTGTTTGCTGACTATCGGGTAGATTTCGGATTTTATGATCAGAATTTCCTTCTGGAAGCCCATAACAATCCCCAATCAATCAAAAAAGTTAAATGCATATAAATCTAACGACCCGATGGGAACTAGGGTTATTGTTTTCTCTTTGAGAACTTTACCTCCCCATTGACAAAGAACGTTCCTAAGTTGCCGGAAGAACTGGGCCTCTTAACACTGCAAGATGTTGACATTTTTATGTAAATAGACCACCATATCACCCTCATGGTAGCCAGAAACTTTAAAAATACTCTTAACTTTAGTTATTTTGGTGACCCTTAATGAGAAGGATTTTAAAAATGCTCGGCATACTAATATTGACAGCACTCCTAATAGGAACAGGCGTATCAGCTGAATGGATGCCACCCGAAGGGGGAATGAGAGTAGTATTGACGGACGAGAACGGAAAGATGCTGAGGGGCTTTTCAGGAGACTACGAAATCCAGCTTCAGATTGACGTTGCCACGCCCTCTGGTATTAAGACCCTCGGTCACTACCGGATCAAGCGCTCTGGGTTTTGGAAGTTTGACATGACGAGGAGTGTCGTGAAAGTTGAGGGCATTAAGAGGTTCCTACCCAGCATAAGCGAGGAGAGGCGCTACGGAATCAGGGTCTCAGTATGGGTGATAGACAGGGAAAAAGGCCAGCTTTACAGGGGGATCGGCTCGGACTTTATCTCGGCGGAAGATCTAAGGGGAGCTACCAAAAGGGTTGCAGTTACACTACTGGAGAAGGAGCCCCTCCCAAAACCTGCTCGCGAAGGAGGTTATCACTACGTATGGGGGACTGCAGATGACTCCTGGGAGGCAAAAGAATACGTAAAGGTTCCCATCCTCATCATTGACAACAGGAACGGAAAGGGTGAACTCCAGGGGTCCGTGTCTCTGGAAGCCTCCTACAAGACGGAGTTCTCAGCGACCATCGCCTACGGGATTGACCTTGAGAAAAAGTTCAGAAGTGGTGATCCGGTAAATGTGCTATTATCTTCAGTGGACATATACGGAAAGAGGTGGGTTCCTGTTGAGGGCTCATACTACTTTTACAGGGCTGTAGATGTTCCTAAGGGAAGGGTGGGCTATATCTACATCTGGGCCAAACCCTACTACAGACACGAAAAGGAGTACATATGTGCTGGAGGAATGGGGTCTTACGGCTGCAGTGAAACCGGTAGGGAGAGGATAGACGTCGGCATCTACGATGTGAAAGCTAGTAAAGGAGTTCATGGATACATAATAGATGGTGGCTATGAAGTTAGATCCCCAGAGCTTGATCCATGGTTTTACAGCTTCACAAAAGAAGGTCTTCAGCTCGCTCTTCCCAAAGATGATGGGAGAAGCCTCAAATACCTTTTCCAAGGCACCAGTGGGGATTGTGGCGTCAAATTTGGAATAGGAATCCCTGTCGGGGCCATTGCCGTTGCTTTCGGAGCACCAGCCCCCGTCGCGGGACTCACAGCTTCACTTCAGTATAAGAAAGCGGGTAGCATCTCGGTAGACGGCGGAGTCCAGAATTACGGACCCACAATAACCCTTTACACTTTCAAAAGCCCCCAGAAGTATAAGTTCAAGACTGGATGGTTTAGCTCATGTTCAGCGGAAATCCCGATGGGATTCTACATAAAGAGCCGATGAAAGTTTTAATTTTCTTTTTTGCTGACGGAAGGAAAATATAGAGGATGGGAGCTTCAGCCCTTAAGCGCTTCCTCCAAGAGACTGATTCCTAACTCAAGGTACTCCTTCGCTTTCTCTTCGCTCTTGGCCTCGCTGAAGATCCTGATTATCGGCTCGGTTCCGCTCGCCCTCACGAGAACCCAGCCGTCATCGAAGATTATCTTAGTCCCGTCGGTGGTGTCTATTTTGTATCCCCTCTTCTCTGCGAGTTTGGCCACTTTATCAACGATCGCCTTCCTGGCGCCCTCAACGTGCCTCTTCGTCTTGAACTGGTAATACTTTGGAAGTCCGTCTATGAGCTCGCTGAACTTTTTACCGGATTTCGCGAATATCTCGACTATCTTTGCAGTCGTCATCGCCCCATCCCTGCCGAGAACGAAGTCAGGGAAGATAACGCCGCCGTTCTCTTCCCCACCTATGGTGCCGTTGTTTTCGAGGAGCGCCCTTGCGACGATTAAATCACCCACCTTCGTTCTCATGACCCTCGCATTGTTCCTCTTCGCTATATCGTCGAGGAGGTTGGAAGTCGCTATTGTAGTGACGAGCAGTCCCCCGCCTTTCTCCCTGAGGACTGCATCGGCAACGAGGGCGAAGGTCTTGTCTCCCTGGATGAAGCGGCCGTTCTCATCTATGAAAACCGCCCTGTCAGCGTCCCCATCCTGGGCAACGCCAAAGTCCGCTCCGAGGACCCTGACGATCTCCATGAAGCCCTTGAGGTTCTCCTCATTAGGTTCAGGATTCCTGGCAGGGAAGTGGCCGTCCGGGTGAGCGTTTACCGAAACAACTTTACAGCCGAGCTCCCTCAAGAGGTACGGCAGGGTCAAGCTGCCGGCGCCGTTGGAAGTATCGACCACGACAAAGGGCTTCCTCTTTCTTATAGCCTCCACATCTACCCTGCTCTTTATCGCCTCGATGTAGGACTTGATTATCTCCTCCTTCCTCAGTTCGCCTATCTCGTACCACTTTGCTCTGTGGAAGTCCTCCTTGAAGAACAGCTCCTCAACGATCTCTTCCCTCTCCTTCTTCAGGCCCATGCCGTTTGGTTCGAGGAGCTTTATGCCGTTGTACTCCGGCGGGTTGTGGGAGGCAGTTATGACGGCTCCACCGTCGGCCTTGAAGTGATTGGTGGCCCACTGGATTGCAGGGGTTGGGGCTATCCCAACGTCTATGACGTCGCAACCGGTACTCAAAAGTCCGCTGATGAGGGCATTTTTTAGCATCTCACCGCTCACCCTCGTGTCCCTGCCAACAACGACGAGCGGCCTCCCCACCCCTTCCCTTTTGAGGAGCGTCCCGAAGGCCATGCCGATTTTGAGGGCGAACTCCGGGGTTATCTTCTCGTTCGCTATCCCCCTGACGCCAAAGGTTCCGAAGAGCCTTCCCATTTCACTCCCTCCCGAAATCGTCTTGAACCTGACTATGTCACCCTAGTTCCCACCACCTGTGAAGTTGTATAATCTGTCCAGATTCACAGCCAGAATCGCCCCTAAAATCCTAACAGCCAAACCCCTCAAACTAACACTCCTGCTCGGTATCAGAAGAAACTCAGAAAACTTCGAAAACAAAGTCTCAATCCTCCTCCGAAAATCAGACAGGTACTTGTAAAACTTCCTCTCCCCCAGACTACCAATCTGACTCTCCCGCTTTACCGGCGTGTAAACAACGCCAAACTTCAGGAATTCCTCTTCAAACTCCCTGCTAACATACCCCTTATCCAAAAACAGAAAACAACCAGTGAACTTTTCAACAATCACCCAGAATTTCTCCCTGACAACGCTCACATCATGCTTGCTCGCCGGATCAATGGACAATAAAGCCAGCAAATTTCCATCAGAGTAACAGGGCAGCTTGTACCCATAGTAGAACTTTTTTTAGATGGAACAAACTCAACCGCGGGCTTTCAGAGATGACTTCTGAAGAACCTACCTTCCCTTTCCTGTTTTTTCTGGCCAACTCCTTGGTCTGAATGGGTTTCGAGTCCAGTATCCTAACGTATTCCCTAGCGTGTTTTCTGAATAATTCTTCCTGAGTTATGATGAGGTTTTTCGTGCCTGTTCAAGCGTTCTGTCAGTTTGTTGTACCTGATTTTTGGGAAGAGCTTCATTTCCTCAATTAAAACCCTGTAAGCGTGTTTGTAAACTCCGTTAAAGTGCAAGTGTGTCAGTATTGCGCGTTACGCGTAGAGGCTGATTACTTCCCTGCGGGTGTTTTTCGGGTAGTGTTTGCTGACTATCGGGTAAATCTCGGATTTTATGATCAGGATTTCCTTCTGGAAGTCCATAACAATCCCCAATCAATCAAAAAATTTAAATGCATATAAATCTAACGACCCGATGGGAAATGGGAACTAGGGTAAACGGGCGCTATCCCACCTCTCAATGGTCCTGCAAAAATGATAGGCCCCGAACCCAAATACCTAGCACCTCCCTGTTTGATCAAAGGAATTCCCCAACCATGGGCTCTATCCAAGTTCTCGGACCAAGTTATAAATTATAAATCTACCAACCCATTTTATAAAATTCTACTGACATTGCTAAATAATCCGATAAGTTTATATATTTTGTCCAACATCTTATAATTGCCATCCTCCAACATATAAAAAATGGAGGGAGTTATGTAATGAACAGGCAAAAGGCTCTGGCAATGTTTGTTTTGTTTTTTGTTTTAGTTGGAGTAATTGGAAGCATCCCAGCAAGCCACGCAACGACTGACACAAGCACGTACACGACGCCCACAGGGATATACTATGAGGTCAGAGGGGACACAATCTACATGATCAACCCCAGCAGCGGGGAGGAAGTTCCCATACACCTCTTTGGCGTCAACTGGTTCGGCTTTGAGACCCCGAACTACGTCGTTCACGGCCTATGGAGCAGGAACTGGGAGGATATGCTCCTCCAGATCAAGAGCCTTGGTTTCAATGCGATAAGGCTTCCCTTCTGTACCCAGTCCGTCAAACCGGGGACGATGCCAACGGGGATTGACTACGCCAAGAACCCCGACCTCCAAGGTCTTGACAGCGTTCAGATAATGGAGAAAATAATCAAGAAAGCCGGAGACCTAGGCATATTCGTGCTCCTCGACTACCACAGGATAGGATGCAACTTCATAGAGCCCCTCTGGTACACAGACAGCTTCTCGGAGCAGGACTACATAAACACCTGGGTTGAAGTCGCCCAGAGGTTCGGCAAGTACTGGAACGTTATAGGAGCTGATCTAAAGAACGAACCCCACAGCTCAAGCCCGGCACCTGCCGCCTACACTGATGGGAGTGGGGCCACCTGGGGAATGGGTAACAACGCTACCGACTGGAACTTGGCGGCTGAGAGGATAGGAAAGGCAATCTTGGAGGTTGCACCCCACTGGCTGATATTCGTCGAGGGGACCCAGTTCACTACCCCCGAGATAGACGGCAGCTACGAGTGGGGCCACAACGCCTGGTGGGGCGGAAACCTCATGGGCGTTAGGGAATACCCGGTCAACCTGCCCAGGAACAAGCTCGTCTACAGCCCCCACGTTTATGGCCCGGACGTTTACGACCAGCCCTACTTTGACCCCGCAGAGGGCTTCCCTGACAACCTACCCGACATCTGGTACCACCACTTCGGCTACGTCAAGCTCGATCTCGGTTACCCCGTTGTTATAGGTGAGTTCGGAGGCAAGTACGGCCACGGAGGAGACGCGAGGGACGTCACTTGGCAGAACAAGATAATAGACTGGATGATCCAGAACAAATTCTGCGACTTCTTCTACTGGAGCTGGAACCCCAACAGCGGTGACACCGGTGGAATTCTACAGGATGACTGGACAACAATATGGGAAGACAAGTACAACAACCTGAAGAGGCTCATGGACAGCTGTTCTGGAAACGCCATTGCCCCGCCCGTCCCCACGACAACGACTTCGACCACAACCACAACTACAACCCAGACCCCAACCACCTCTACTCCGACTACAACAACCACCACGACTACCACAACGACTACTACTCCTCCAGGGAGCATTCCCTTTGAAACCGTGAACATTCTCCCCACGAGCTCCCAGTACGAGGGAACCAGCGTGGAGGTCGTATGTGACGGAACCCAGTGTGCCTCCAGCGTTTGGGGAGCACCGAACCTCTGGGGAGTCGTTAAAATCGGAAACGCCACAATGGATCCCAACGTTTGGGGCTGGGAGGATGTTTACAGGACTGCACCTCAGGACATTGGAACCGGCAGCACAAAGATGGAGATAGGGAACGGGGTGCTCAAAGTCACGAGCCTTTGGAACATTAACATGCATCCCAAATACAACACAATGGCATACCATGAGGTCATATACGGTGCCAAGCCGTGGGGCAACCAGCCAATAAATGCCCAGAACTTCGTGCTCCCGATACAGGTCTCCCAGCTTCCAAGGATACTCGTTGACACAAAGTACACACTCGAAAAGAGCTTCCCAGGAAACAACTTCGCCTTTGAAGCGTGGCTCTTCAAAGACACCGACAACATGAGGGCCCCCGGCCAGGGGGACTACGAGATAATGGTACAGCTCTACATCGAAGGCGGCTATCCAGCAGGCTACGACAAGGGACCCGTCCTCACCGTTGATGTTCCAATAATCGTCGATGGAAAGCTTGTAAACCAGACTTTTGAGCTATACGACGTCGTAGCGGATGCTGGGTGGAGGTTCTTAACCTTCAAGTCAACCAAGAACTATAACGGTTCAGAGGTCGTATTCGACTACACCAAGTTCATAGAGATAGTTGACGGCTACCTCAGCGGTGGCAACCTCACGAACCACTACCTAATGTCCCTGGAATTCGGTACCGAGGTATACACCAACGGGTGCAGCTCGTTCCCCTGCACCGTGGACGTAAGGTGGACCCTTGACAAGTACAGGTTCATTCTGGCCCCCAATACAATGACCACTGAGGAGGCCATGAGCGTTCTCATCGGAGAGGTCCAGCCTCCCGCTTCCACCACAACATCGCAGACGACAACTTCAACCCCCACACCCACTACAACAACCACCGCACCGCCAACTACCACGCCACCAGCTCAGGATGTCATTAAGATAAGGTACCCGGACGATGGGCAGTGGCCGGAGGCCCCAATCGACGGGGACGGGGACGGGAACCCAGAGTTCTACATCGAAATAAACCCGTGGAATATACAGAGCGCTGAAGGCTACGCCGAGATGACCTACAACCTTAGCACAGGCGTCCTCCACTACGTCCAAGCCTTAGACGATATAACCCTTAAAAACGGCGGCTCGTGGGTGCACGGATATCCCGAGATATTCTACGGCAACAAGCCCTGGAACAACAACTACGCTACCGATGGGGAGGTTCCACTTCCAGGAAAAGTCTCGAACCTGAGCAACTTCTACCTGAGCGTAAGCTACAAGCTGCTGCCAAAGAACGGCCTTCCTATCAACTTTGCAATCGAGTCGTGGCTCACGAGGGAGCCCTGGAGGAACAGCGGAATAAACAGCGACGAGCAGGAGCTCATGATATGGCTGTATTACGACGGACTCCAGCCGGCTGGCTCAAAGGTCAAGGAAATCATTGTCCCGATAGTGGTGAACGGCACCCCAGTGAACGCTACCTTCGAAGTCTGGAAGGCGAACATCGGCTGGGAGTACATAGCCTTCAGGATAAAGACCCCAATAAAGGAGGGAACCGTCACTATACCGTACGGAGCCTTCATCAGCGCCGCCGCAAACGTAACGAGCCTAGCTAACTACACCGAGCTGTACCTGGAAGACGTTGAGGTTGGAACCGAATACGGAACGCCCTCAACCACTAGCGCACACCTCGAGTGGTGGTTCTACAACGTCTCGCTCGAGTACAGGCCTGGAGAGCCACTGCTCTCACAGCCACCTGCGGAAGGGTCTGCTCCATCAGAAGGCGGACAGACACCCTCAGAAGGAGGAGCCACGACAGGAACACTTGACGCAAAGCTTGTGAACTCTTGGGGCACCGGTGCACAGTATGAGGTAGCAGTCAACTTGGACACCTCAAGCACTTGGAAACTCCTCATTAAAATCAAGGACGGCAAGATCTCGGACATATGGGGTGCCACCATTGTGGGAACTCAGGGAGACTACGTAGTGGTTCAGCCGAGTTCCCCAGCGGCATCGGCTACAGTCGGTTTTGTGACCTCGGGAAATGCTCCGCTGGTGGAGGAGGCAGTCCTGCTCTCGGGTGACAAGGTGCTCGCCATGTGGACTGCACCGACGGCCTCGGCCTCGGACCTGAACGTCACTATTAAGATTGACAGCGAGTGGGACTCAGGGTTCGTGGTCAAGATATACGTAACCAACAACGGCAACGCCCCCGTCTCAAACTGGCAGATAAAGCTCAGAATGACAAGCCTTATCTCGGGCATCTGGGGCGGCACGTACACTGTCAGCGGGGACGTTGTAACAATAGTGCCTACGGGGAGCAACGCCGTCATAAACCCAGGAACCACGATCGAGATTGGCTTCGTTGCCAGCAAGCAGGGGGCCTACGTGTACCCCGAGCTCCTTGGAGTCGAAATCCTTTAATCCCTTCTCCTTTTTTCTTAATCTTGGCAGGGAGGAGGTATTATGGACAGGAAAGTCGTACTCATAGCTTACGTTGTTCTTATCTCGCTGATAAGCACATATAGCTACGCCAAATTTCTTGAAGTAAGCGACTACATAGGCGATGAGGTTTGGTACGTATCAGCGTCGAGAAACGTACTCCACAAACTCGGTTTCTCCCCAAAATATGAAGAGGGCGGCTACTACGGTGTTAACGTGATCCTTCCGGAGAACGTCGACAGAAACAACCTAAGCCTGAAGGTCAGGATATGGAGCAGCTTCTCCTCCTGCCAGAACCAGAACCCCAGCCACGCCAGACCGCCGGCGAGAACCCAGGTAGAGTATCGGAACATCAACGGCTTCTATTATGAGGTGAGAGAGGACTGCCTAGAATCCGTTTTGAATCTCGATTATGGCATAACCACTATCACTGGATACAAATACCCCGACAAGAAAAACATAGTGTCGTACCTAAACACGGAGCACCCATTCTTCGGGAAGGGTCTCATTGGACTCTCCATGCTCGTGGAGGATTCCCCATTCTTCTGGAGGCTGCCTGGATTCTTAGAGAGAATTCTGCTTATTTTCCTCGTTTCTTACGTTGCTTACGTTCTTACGGAGGATCACCTGACGTCCGCCATCGCCGCTACCATAGCTGCCTTTGACAAACTCCTGCTCTCGATGTCGGTTACAGCTATGCTGGACATACATGTCGCTTTCTTTGCGGTGCTCGCACTGGTCATGTTTTTGGAGAACCGCTACAGGCTCACGGGGATCTTTTTGGGGCTCGGGGTGGCAACAAAGATGAACCTGGCATTTCTGCCCCTGGTTTTCGCCCCCATACTGCTTAAGAGGAGGAATTATAGGGAGCTGCTGATTATGATTGTCCTTGCTTTGGCAGCTTTCATAGCCGCTCACGTCCCCCTGATGGTGGCTATCGGTCCTGCAGAGACCATAAAACAGCTCATCTCCAGTTTTGGATGGCATTTGAGCACCAAGGAGAACCACCCGGCAATATCTCCAGTGTGGACCTGGTTCTACTCTGCCAAGGCTTTCCCACTCCACTACGGGCCTAATTTAAGTGCAGAAATAAGCGAGCACCTATTCCAGGGAGCACTTGTGAGCTCGGCATTTTTCCCAGTTCTTGAGGAGAGAAGGTCTGGAGGGAACCTGGGGATCGTTTACGCTTCATTCTGGGCCGGAGTACTGTTTTACGTGATCCACTATCTCCTAGGAGGAAAAAACCAGTACTCTTTCTACGCAACACCGCTCGTTCCGCTGGCAGCGATAATGACCGCTGCTTTAATCAGAGATGCGGTGAACTGGGAGCTTTTGGGGGAGCTGAGGCACATCTTCGAGGCGAGGCTCAAAAAAGAAAGGGGAGAAGCCCACAGAGCTAAGTCAAGAAGGTAAAATGGATGGTAAACCTGCTAATCCAGCCCCTCAAGGACCTCGAGGACGTAATCAACCTCCGGGACTTCAAATCCCCTTTCATGGATTTTCCTTACGCCCTCCGCCCCCGGGTTTATCCAGACACCCCACATTCCAACCTTTACGGCACCTTCAAAGTCCTCAGCGTAAGTGTCTCCAACATGGAGCGCTTCCTCGGGCTTTACTCCAAAGGCCTGAAGGGGCCTCATAAACATCTCAGGCAAGGGCTTAAAGGTTCCAACCTCGTCCGCGAAGAAAGTTTTGTCCACGAAGTTCATAAGCCCGAAGCGCTCAAGAAGGAGTCTCGTGTAAGAGCCCGGCCAGAACATCACGTTGCCCGTGAAAGGGTTGAGTGCTTTGTTCTCATCCTTTTTTTCTGTATGTCAGTGAAAAAGAAAAACTTGCAAGATTTTAGCCGCTCTTTATGTAGAATCCCATCGGAATTTCCGCTGAACAGGAACTGAACCTCCCGGTCTTGAACTTGTATTTCTGGGAGCTTTTTGTGGCGTTGATCGTTATTGTAGGCCCATCTTCTTTTATTGTGCCGTCTATGGAGATACTTCCTGCCTTTTCGTACTGGAGTGATGCTGTGAGTCCAGCGACGGGGGCTGGTGCTCCGAACGCAACGGCAATGGCCCCAACAGGAATTCCTATTCCAAATTTGACGCCGCAGTCCCCACTGGTCCCCTTCAACAGGTATTTTAGAGTTATTCCTTTGTTCTCCTCAAGTGGATATAACATGCCCTCCTTGGTAAATTTGAAGAATGTCCAATCGAAACCAGGACTTCCAATAGATGCACCACCATCTATTATGTATCCATGAACTCCTTTACTCGCTTTCACGTCGTAGATACCGACGTCTATTCTCTCCCTGCCAGTTTCACTGCAGCCGTAGGCCCCCATTCCCCAGGCGCAGATATACTCCTTTTCGTGTCTGTAGTAGGGTTTGGCCCAGATGTAGATGTAGCCCATCCTTCCCTTGGGAACATCTATTATATCCCCGAAATAATAGTTGCCTTCAACAGGAACCCACTTCTTTCCGTAGATGTCCACTGAAGATGATAGTACCTTTACTGGATCTCCACTTCTGAACTTCTTCTCGAGGTCAGTTCCATAGGCGAGTGTCGCAGAGAACTCCGTTTTGTACGACGCCTCCAGAGAGACCGAGCCCTGGAGTTCACCCTTTCCATTCCTGTTGTCAATAATGAGGATGGGAACCTTTACGTATCTACTTGCCTCCCATGAATCGTCCGCGGGTCTCCATTCGTATTTGTACCAGCCTTCGTGGGCGGGCTTTGGAAGGGGTTCTTTCTCGAGGAGTCCGACTGATACCCTCTTGGTGGTGCCACTCAGGTCTTCTGCTGAGATGAAGTCTGAGCCAATTCCCCTATAGAGCTGACCGTTTTCCCTGTCTATCACCCATACGGAGACCCTGATTCCGTAGCGTCTCTCCTCGCTTATGCTCGGTAAGAACCTCCTGATGTTATCAACTCTCACGACACTCCTCGTCATGTCGAACTTCCACAGCCCAGAGCGCTTGATCCTGTAGTGGCCGAGGGTCTTGATTCCAGAGGGAGTTGCCACGTCAATCTGAACCTGGATTTCGTAGTCCCTGGAGAAGCCCCTCAGCATCTTTCCGTCCTCATCGGTCAGGACGACTCTCACCCCGTCCTTTGGGGATATCCATTCCGCGGATACTGTTATTACTACTAAGAATAGTATTATAATTAGTACTCCAAGCATTTTTGATATCTTGCTCATTTATATTCACCATTATAACAATACTCGATAGTATTTTTAAAATTTGTACCCTAGTTCCCGTCGGGTCGTTAGATTTATATGCATTTAACTTTTTTGGTTGATTGGGGATTGTTATGGACTTCCAGAAGGAAATCCTGATCATAAAATCCGAGATTTACCCGATAGTCAGCAAACACTACCCGAAAAACACCCGCAGGGAAGTAATCAGCCTCTACGCGTAACGCGCAATACTGACACACTTACACTTTAACGGAGTTTACAAACACGCTTACAGGGTTTTAATCGAGGAAATGAAACTCTTCCCAAAAATCAGGTACAACAAACTGACAGAACGCTTGAAGGGGCACGAAAAACTCCATCATAACTCAGGAAGAATCCTACGAATACGCCAGAGGACACGTCAGAATAATCGACTCAAAACCAGTTGAGACCAAGGAGTTGGCCAGAAAAAGCAGGAAAGGGAAGGTAGATTCTTCAGAAGTCATCTCTGAAAGCCCGCGGTTGAGTTTGTTCCATCTAAAAAAAGTTCTACTATGGGTACAAGCTGCCCTGTTACTCTGATGGGAATTTGCTGGCTTTGCTGTCCGTTGATCCCTGCTTTTATGATGTGAGCGTTGTCAGGGAGAAATTCTGGGTGATTGTTGAAAAGTTCACTGGTTGTTTTCTGTTTTTGGATAAGGGGTATGTTAGCAGGGAGTTTGAAGAGGAATTCCTGAAGTTTGGCGTTGTTTACACGCCGGTAAAGCGGGAGAGTCAGATTGGTAGTCTGGGGGAGAGGAAGTTTTACAAGTACCTGTCTGATTTTCGGAGGAGGATTGAGACTTTGTTTTCGAAGTTTTCTGAGTTTCTTCTGATACCGAGCAGGAGTGTTAGTTTGAGGGGTTTGGCTGTTAGGATTTTAGGGGCGATTCTGGCTGTGAATCTGGACAGATTATACAACTTCACAGGTGGTGGGAACTAGGGTATAAAAAATCAAAAATTCACCTTCTGGCGTAATCCACCATGCTCCTGAAGAGCCTCAATCCATCCTCGCTCCCCAGAAAGCGGTCGCTCGCCCTCTCCGGATGGGGCATCATGCCGAGAACGTTGCCCTTCTCATTGCTTATACCGGCTATGTTAAGGAGCGAGCCGTTTGGGTTCGCCTCTTCCGTTACGTTGCCCTTCTCGTCGCTGTACTGGAAAACGACTCTAACCTTCGGGGGGTCTTCAACGTAGTAGTTGCCCTCCGCGTGGGCTATGGGCATTCTAATAACTTCTCCCGGTTCGTAGAGCCCTGTGAACGGTGTTTCGGTGTCGGCAACGCGAAGGTGTACCCACTTGCATAGGAAGCTTGGAATCTTATTTGGTCTCAATGCTCCCGGCAGAAGAGCTGACTCCGTTAAGATTTGAAAGCCGTTGCATATACCCAAAACTGGCCTTCCCTCACGGGCGAACTCCTTCACTTCATCCATCACCTCTGCCCTTGCACTTATTGCTCCCGCCCTCAGGTAGTCGGCATAGCTGAAGCCTCCGGGCAAAACGACTCCATCAAAGTCCTTAAGGCTTTCCTTGTACCAAACTCTCTCCGCTTCTCCTCCAGCTTTTCTAATTGCTTCAACAGTCTCAAAATCACAGTTTGTCCCTGGGAATACTATAACGGCAAACTTTGGCATTTCACTCACCTAAGGGCTCGATTTGGTACTCGTAAGTGTGGATAACCGGGTTTGCAAGCAGGCGTTTGCACATCTCCTCGACATCTTTCTCTGGAGCTTCGCTTTCAAAAATGAGCTCGAAATATTTTGGAACCTTCAGCTCTTCAACTTTATAGCCTAAGTTTTTGAGGGCCTTTCCAATGACTCTCCCCTCGGGATCGTTAAGCCCTTCTTTTAAGCGGATTACAACCTTAGCTTTCCACTTCATGAGCATCACCTTATCAAAAAAATGTAAAAATTTAGGGTTTTTAAGGTTTATTTATGCATAAAAATGTTAATTAAAACTTTTTTCACCACTCTCATAAAAAGTGATTGTAGTAAAGCCATGAAATCGCAACAATAGATCAATCTTCACTAAGATATCAATCCCGTATCTAGGACATAATATGTCATTGCCAAGAATATGACTTAAACTGTTGTGTTAAATGCCTAGACTCCCATAATTTTAAAAACTAGCCCAAAGACATGCTTTGATTTATATCCCCTAAGATACTCTTGAGTTCTCAACGAGCGTTCTATACAGGGAGCATCTTTCGTAGAGTTCCTCATGTTTGCCAGAGTCAAGGATCTTCCCCTTATTTAAAACAAATATCTTATCAGCATTTTTTAGAGCGGTTAAACGATGCGATATTATAATTAAAGTCGAGTCCTTTAAAAACTCTCGAATCTTTTCGAGGACTTGAGCTTCATTTTGAACATCAAGACTGTTTGTGGCCTCATCAAGTATCAAAACCTCCGGTTTTCTTAAAAGTGCCCTTGCCAGTGCTATTTTTTGTTTTTGTCCTTCAGAAAGAGCTTTACTAGTTATATAATCATCAAGTTCGGCAAAATCTATTCCTACAATCTTGAGAACATGAATAACTTCGTCCTCTTGATACACTTCGTCAAGCATCAAATTCTCCTTTAAAGTTCCATCAAAAATCCAGTCTTTAGATGGTAGGTAATATATCCTCTTTCTTAAAGACCTAAGACTATAAACCCGGTAATCTTTCCCATTTATTAAAATGTGGCCAGTCTCTGGCTCACGTAACCTGATTAAAGTTAATGCCAGGGTTGTTTTTCCAGAACCTATGGGTCCAACGATTCCAATTGTTTCGTTCTTTTTGAGTTCTAGAGTCACATTACTTAAAATGCCAACACTTACATTTTTACATTCAATGCTTTTGACCGATTTTAACTCATGCCCCTTATCAAGGTCTTCTTTTTCAATGTTTACTATCTCCTTATAGCGCTCTACGTAAGGGATAAGTGCATTGAGATATGTGAATGAATTAGCCAGATTAGTAAGAGGTTCATAGAATTGCGGTAAATAGTTCGTGAAAGCTACGATTGCTCCCACTGAGGCGAGTCCTTTTGTTGCCAGCCAACCACCAACAAGCAACATTATCAGTCGAGCTATACTGCTTGTGTAATAGTACGATTTCTGGAAGAATATCCTTACCCGCAGGAATCTTGTCATATTCTTTAACCACTCTGAAAGACTCATGGAGAATCTCTCTTCAAAATATTCGTACTTATCCAAACGTTTAATAAAGAAAAGATTATCAATGCTTGTTTTGGTAACAGCAACTACTTTTGACAATGATTCTCTTTCTCGTTTTGAATACTCAATGGATTTTCCTGATGCTTTCTTATAGATAGCATAGTTTATTGGGATTATTAAGACAGCTACAAGAAGCATTGTTGGAGATAATGAATATAGGGTAAACGTTGCTACTGCAATATTAATCAACTGAACACTTAATCCAGGGATTAAACCTGCTAATCCCAGACTGAGCTCTGGTAAGTCCGAAACGAATCTCGCTATTACATCTCCACTGCTTATTTTTCCTAGTTTTGCCCTATGAATAGAGAAAACCAAATCTTGAGAAAATATTTTTAAAGCTTTGATTCCCAATCTCTGGAGCATGAACTCCCCATAAAAACTTCCTAAGTAGCTTAAAAATGTGAGAACCAGCAGAGCTAATCCAATTTTTGAGATTGTTGAAAATTCCTGTAATGATACAAGAGAATCTATAAAATTCTTCATGAGCATTGCTTGGGCGTATCCGAAAATAGAAAGAATAAGGAAAAGAATTATTGTTATGACTATGTCTCCTTTTAGATTTTTTGAGACTTTTATAGATTCCTCAAGGACATCTCTTATATTTACTGACATATATTAAGCACCTTTTATTGTTCATTGAACTCTTGGTTGTTTGTATAATGTCCCAAAGAAGTATTCTAAAGACATAACATATAACATATTTTAAAACTTTCGTAAACTTGTGGTTTATAATTTAAAGTTAATAAATTTCTAAAAAAAGTAACTAGCAAAAAGATTCTTTCTCCAAATTCGAAGTCTGTAAATAAGTAAACTCTTGAAAAGTAATCAAGAAATTGTAAATCATGTAACCACATTCTCAAGCTCGTCCAGCTCAATGGCACGCTTTATCTCAAGCGCAATTCTCCTTCCGGTGCTCATCTCCTTTCTCCAGAGAGCGTTTCCATATGGATGGCCCATCGCCATGTGGATGTTTGTTCCGCCACCGGTTCTTGGGGCGACATCGTAGATGTAGAAGTTGAGGTCTTTATCAACAGCCGTTTGGAGTGTGAAAGGCCCAATGATGCCGGGTGGGTAATATTTCTTGGTGGCCTCAACATAGCGCTCGGCCATATCGAAGACCTTCTCCAAAAGCGACTCCCTTAGTGTTGAGGATGCATGACCGCAGACGGTGTACTCTGGTTCAAACTGATGCTCGGGTAAGGTCATCTGCTGGGGGGCAGGTAATCTAACATGTCCATCCAAACTTGTCTCAAAGCGCCAGTCTATTCCAAGGAGCTCAACTTCCTCATCAATTGGGGAGTAGAAGAAGTCGAAGTTGAATACTGGGCCAATGATGTAGCGCTCAATCCTCGCCTTAGCGAGGTCTCCCTCGGTAATTACGCCAAGCTTCATGAGCTTCTCGGCTTTTTCTCTAAATTCTTTGTAAGATGCTGCCGTAAAAAATCCCCTTTCAAGTCTCTTCTTTGCATGAGGGAGTTTGACTATCACGAGACCAACGTCGTCAATCTCTTCCGGTTTCACTGGCTCAGGATAGGGTAAGCCAGCTTTCTCTAAGAGCCAGTAGTAGCTCTTCTCTTCACTTCTCTCTTCGCTCCTTAATAGATTTCTGCTTCCGAAGAGAGGAACCCTGAACTCATTCTCCACCCTATCAATTCCCGTATAGACCACAAATGAACGGTTGGGGACAAAGATAACATTCCTCTTTCTCAGTTCCTCTTGGATATCGATAATTTTACCGAACTTTTCCAACACAATGACTTCGTCAATAAAGCCTTTTGTGAGGCCATCTTTTGTTGTTTTTTGCTTAAAGTACTCAGCATATGTCCTGTGCCTTCCCCTTTGGGATACTATAACTGTTTTAAATCCTTCTGCTTTGGCGCCATCTGCTATATCTAAGGCAGAATGACTCCCAATTGCTCCGATAGCTATTTTTTCTTTATCATAGTTTTTTAAAACCTCCAGAATCTGCTCTCTTTCGATCATTTCACTCACCTCTAATTTTCTTCATGATTTCGATTCTTTTTGCAATACTTTCCTTAGTTCCCACATCTCTGCGATAGAAGATATCTCCATTAACGTGCTTTATTCCACGGGAGGCCATCTTTTCAGCTTCCTCTAAAGAATCAGCTACTCCAACAATGGCCAGGGCCCTTGAGCCGAGCATTGTGAAGTTCTCGTCAATTGATGCATAGTAAACTTTGGCTCCCTCTTCTCTGATTTTATCTTCGTTGATTTGAAGTTTAACTCCTTTTATTGGATTGGTGGGGTATCCTTTGGGGGCAACATACTTCACAACTGTTGCTTTTTGCTCGAATTCAGCTTTCTTTAGGTTACCATCGATAATATCTTCACCAATTTCCACGAGAGAGGTCTTCATAATCGGCAGGACGTTCATTGCCTCGGGATCCCCAAAGCGGGCATTGAACTCTATTATCTTTGGCTCGTCCTTAGCGAGCATGAACTGCCCGTAGAGAATTCCCTTGTAGGGGGTTCCGTTCTTTCTCATAGCTTCTACGGTCTTTTTTAAAGTCTCAAAAGCCTTTTCATAATCTTCCTCTGAGACAAAGGGGAGCAAATGGTTTTCACAGGAATAAGAACCCATGCCACCGGTTATTGGGCCTACATCGCCTTCATAGGCATGGGGGTAATCCTGGGCCAGAGGCATTGGAACGACTTTCTTTCCATCAGTAAAAACCTGAAATGTGAATTCAACTCCATCTGTGCGCTCCTCGATGAGGGCCTTTCCATCTTTTTCTATAATGGCCTTTGCATACTCTTTTGCCTCTTCGTTGTCCTTCAATTGGTATCCGACGACTTTGACTCCTTTACCCCCGGTGAGTCCGAGGGGTTTAACAACAACTGGCTTTCCAAACTCATCAATCCACGCCTTCATTTCAGCTATGTCATCAAAAACCCTGAATAGCTTTCTTCCGGGGATTTTGTATTTCTCCATTATTTGTCTTGCAAAGGCCTTATTTGTCTCAAGCATGGCAGCTTCTTTTGTTGGCCCAACTGCTGGAATTCCATTTTCTTCCAAAACATTGACAATTCCTCTCTCCAAAGGTGCTTCTGGTCCAATAAAAGCCAGATCAACACTCCACTTCAAAGCAAACTCAAGAACTTTTTGAACGTCAGTCTCTTTTGCAAGCCCATAATCCTTTGCTAGTTTCATAACTCCGGGATTCTTGTGTTTTGCCACAACATAAAGCTCTGCATCCTTTGAAAGAGCCTCGGCAATTGCACTTTCCCTTCCTCCGGCACCAACGAGTAAAACACGCATACTCTTCACCATGAATTTGTTAAAATTTAGTGTTTTTAAGTTTTATTTTGACATTTATATATCAATAAATCTCCTTGATGGGTTATTCCTAAGGTAATAAGGTATTTAAGGAGCGGCAGACCAATATACATAGGGAGGAGCTATGAATATAGAAAAACTGCTTGATTCAGTCCCAGACAATGGAGTTTTGAGCATAATTGAGAGGGACTATGAATCTGATGGAGATTTGTTTGGCCTTTTGCTCGTGAAACATCTTTTAGAACATGAAAAAACAGTATTTGCTATAGTGTATGATCCTTTGCTCGTTTTTAAGGAAAATTTAGAAGAAATTGGGATTAATTTTGACGATGTTGTAGGTAGAAGCCTGTTTATTTTCGATGTCTTTGGAAGCATTCATAAAATAGAGCGGAACTTTGAAGGAATTTATCAAATAAAAGGGTATATTGACGACATGGTATTTACAGAAAAGTTTCGAGAACTGCTCACTCGAACATTACTCCACAAAAAGCCAAGAGAGGTATGGTTCTTTACATACTTATCCTCCAGCGTCTGCAAGCTTTTCTCGGATCCCATCATCGTATATAAGCGAATGTTGCTTACAAAATGCCATTTCAAACAGTTTATAGAAACATTAAAGATAATATCGGTATATAACAGCTGTGAGTGTAGAGGGATAGAGGGGATAGCATATCCATGGTCTGATATTGTTCTGGAAACAGTCTTTAGAGAAGGGAAGGAGGTTGGAATAATAACAAAAGGACTTGAAGAGATCAGTTTTAAGTTGTTTGGGGTGTCTAATAATGTATTCTTGGGAATTTGATATTCTTGATAAGGAGATAGGGAAAATAAAACCAACCTCATACATGCTCCTTCATGAGATGGATGCCAGATCCCGAGGACGAGAAATTGTTCTTGAATTTCTAAGAAGAAAACTCGAAAAAGAGCACTTGGTTGGATTCTTCAATATAAGTTATCCTCTCCCAATTTTACTTATGATTCTCAAAAAGCATGGGATTGATGCGGAGAAGTTCTTAGAAAGCGAGAGATTTGCAATAATAGACACATTTGGCAGTATCTACGATTTAAAATACAATCTTAAGAATGTATGGTACATTGAGGGATCGGTATCAATGGAATTATTATCTCCTAAAACAGCTCGGATAGTGAGAAGAATAAAGGAAAAATGGACACAAATAGGATTAATTAATGAAAAAGAGATTTGGGGAGTTGTAATGGATATTTCTGAGTATGAGAAAATTTTTAGCGAAGATGAAACAATCAGATATTTCGAAGTTTCGGGGGAAGTTAGGAGGAGGGATGAAGCATATACAAAGTTTCCAAAAGGAACTAATATATGGGTGTATTCGGGGAACAGTGAGAAAGTTCTTCCCTCAATTTATCGAAGGGCTCAATATGTATTGAGGACAAGAAGTGAAATAACGAAGGATGGCGTTAAAAGAGAACTGATAGTTCTTAAGACTCCCAAATTAGGTGAAGTTAAGCGGTTTAGATATTCATTTACAAAAGAAGGGGTTGAATTTTGGCCAGTGGATTAACATTTATATGTCGAATTCTGTTCAAAAACTTTATTAATCTTAACTTATTTTTGCTTAATGGTGAATGCAATGAAAGTGCTTGTTGTAATGGGTAGCAAAAGTGACTCACACATAGCGGAAAAAGTCACTAAGGTGTTTGATGAGTTTGAGATTGAGTATGAGGTCGAGGTCGCTTCAGCTCACAGGAACCCTAAAAAAGTTGAGGAGCTTGCAAAGAAAGACTATGAGGTCTTCATTGCCATAGCTGGCTTAAGTGCTGCGTTACCAGGGGTGATTGCGCCCATACAACCAAACCAGTTATAGGAGTTCCCGTTTCTGCAAAGCTTGGTGGGTTGGATGCCCTCTTGAGTATTGCTCAAATGCCTCCTGGTGTTCCAGTTGCCTCAGTTGGAATCGATAATGGAAAAAATGCGGCCCTATTAGCTGTGGAAATTTTGGCATTGAAGGATGAAAGATTAAAGAAAAAGCTTGAGGAGTACAGAGAAAGGATGCGAGAGTAGTTATTTTCTCCTTTTTAATAGCAGTGGTACTAATATGAGGCCCATAATTGTAGAGGTTCCACAGATACCTTTTTCTTTTTGAGGAGTTAATGTTCGAGTAGTAGATCTTCGCATTTTGTGATGTTAAAGCCCCCTTTAATGCAGAGTTCCTCTACGTACCCTATGCTCTGTTTTTTGACATTGACATCGTAAATTAAATAAAGAAGAGAAACATGTCTTAACTTTTTACCGTCGAATATAAAAATCGAAACTGGTTTGATTGCCTCACTTATACCACTTACTTGTTCATTGAAAGAATAAAGATTAATTAAGAAGCTACCATTCTTCAGAGCGAGTGCTTGATGTTTAAGAGGGGAGTAAATTAAAAGTCTGTCATTTAGAGGCACTCCTACTAAATGTTTAGATTCCTCATTAAGCCATAAATAAGGATTAATTTCCTTTATTGGAAGTTTCCACGTATTTTTCTCAGAAGAAAACACTATTGTGTTATTTTCTAAGACACCTCTGACCCTTAAGGTGCTGTTTTCTACGATTTCCAGGAATCTTCGCTGGCCAGTTATGTTTTTGTAGAGTGGATAAAAACACTTGGTTGTTTTATTAAAAATATAAAGCCGATAATTGACATAATCTTTA
Source organism: Thermococcus sp. 2319x1 (assembly GCF_001484685.1). Taxonomy (NCBI): domain Archaea; kingdom Methanobacteriati; phylum Methanobacteriota; class Thermococci; order Thermococcales; family Thermococcaceae; genus Thermococcus; species Thermococcus sp. 2319x1. The sequence continues at coordinate 1,942,777 of NZ_CP012200.1, forward strand.
GTTTCTGCCATAATCCAGGAATCATTCTGATAAAAGAACACAGGGGTTCTGTCGAGATATCTACCACCCAGAAAAATTCCACTCTCGTTTAAGTAAAGTACATAATCTTCATGAAAACTGGGAACGACTGAACACTGATATGCCATATCTTACTTTTGTTCATTTCTGGACAATGGGTATAGTCTAACGGTTCAACATGTATTGTGATAAATGCATCATTTTTGCCTCCACTGACAGATAACCATATCCTAACACCAGAGCCAGACCATTTATTAGCTGAGACAAAAGGAGAGAACAAAAAAATAAGAATAACAAAGAGAAGAATTTTCTTAAACATGCCGTTCACCTAATAGTACTTTTGTGCTTGCTTTTTGTCCTATTAAAGGAATCAAGCTCAGGAATAATAGCAAACCAACACCACAGACTCCTTTGGATTTTGTTTTATTATTCCCTGAGTTCAAAGTGTTTGTTCTGTTAGGGCATTCTTTTGGTGAAAATTTCTCCTTTAGTGCTAGCTTCCAAATGAAAGTTCCATTCCACATAGTAACATTAGGATTGTATCTAAAAGCAACAATTGGCACGGCTTGAACATCTTCTCCATCATAGATGAATACGTATTCTGGCTTTATCAACCTTTCAACTTCCGAGTTGTTGTAATATTTCTCAAAGAACCTCTCATTGCCATAGTCTTCCCAGAGTAAATATCCTCCATCTTTTACTGGAATTAAATCTCGCTTGTATGCCGGATAAATTAGTGCTCCTGATTTCCATATAACAGCCTCAAGATAATTGGCTTCCTGAGGAGACCAGAGATATGGCTCAATAGCTTTTAGCGGAATTTTATAAGTAGTGTTTCCATCGGAGAATATAATGACATCTCCTTTAACCTTTCCCCTCACAGGCACTTTATTTGGAATCCAGCGAGCTGAAAGATAGCTCGGTCTCTTCAGCTTAATCACACAGTTTTTCTCTCTTTCAAAACGGTAGAAGTAGGTTTTGTTGCCTTCATAAAACAGATAGTGCCAAGTATCGTTTATGTAGTACCAACGCCCAAACTCTTTTGGTAAAAAGAATGCACCACTTCCATTTACATAGAATTTGTAAACCGTTTCAACTGAATAATCACCTTCAAGAGGGCATGAAAACACTGTTGGGGAAGAGTTAAACCTAAAGCACATTGTAGGGAAGAATAGAGTATAAATATCAACAGTGCAGACAGCATCATATTCAGTTCCAGAACAGCTAACAGAAGATACACGAAGCCCATATCTCTGTTCATCTGCAAGATAATCTGCTCCAACTAATGGAAATACTCCAAAAAATAAAAATAATATAAGAGAAACTGAAAGCTTCTTAGACATATCTTTCACCAAGAGTATTTAGGCAGTACTCATTCATGAAATCAATAGCTTTTAAATCCGTACCAAAGTAATATGCTCTATGTGGATATTTTTTTGCATATTTTACATATTCACAAGCTCTCTCCCTATATATGCTGTTTGTGATCACTGCATTATCACATTCCAGCTCCATGAAGACATTATAGGCATTATGTTCGTTGTTTAAGGACTCTAACTTATTGGCCCAGTCTTTGAGAGAAAATTCATTACGCTGGTAATAATTAGATTGAACAAACACATAATCGAAAAATTCTGACCCACCTGGAAGTGAATAATTACTATATCCACAAACATCATGATTCCTTGGCCATATGTCAGTATACTCAAGTGACAATGTATGAGCAGTGGGGATCCAAATAAACTTTAATCCATGAGAATGTATTTTATCTGTTAAAAGTTCTATCGTTTGTGGATTTATATAGGGCATTTCTCCTTGGTTACAAAGAACGTCTTTGTAATAGTTTACGAACATCCATGCACTTTCTAATGACCAGTAAAAGCCCTTCAAGTTAGAACCTGCAAATCTCAATACTCCATCAACCCATTCAAGCCAATACTTATTGCCCCCTATTGGATCTTCTCTCGGTTCTGAGCTTTTATATTGGTAGTATGGGATTGTTATATATACTGGAATACTTGACACTATCCTAAACACATCTTCAGCAAAAGTCTCTCCATCTAACCGACCATCTCCAGTGTATTGGATGTCTTTTCCAGCTAACCCAACAATTACTGCATAGTCAAAACCTCTGTTTCTGAAATCGCTCTCTGTAGCGTTTTGATCATCGTAGGATAGTAGCGACTCGTGGAATTGCCCATTCCACTTAAAATACCAAAGTCCAAAAGTTGCCATATTATCACCCTCATTAGTTATTTTTCATTTTACACTAATATAAGTTTCATTTTTATTATAAGTATTTTCTATACATATTTTGCATACTATAAAAAGAAGTAAGCGAAAAATGAACAGTAAAACAACAGTACTTAACTAAACTTGATGTTAGTGTAGGGAATAAAACACGGAGGATCAAAGCAGGTGCTTCTCCTTTATAAACTCCTGACTCTGCCATTCACCGCTTCTCGTTTTCAGCTCAATCATATGGGCAACCATTTCCGCTTTCCTCTTAGCTTCTCCCACGTCTCTATCCCACGCTAATACAACACCAAGACGTCTTCCTTTGTATGCTTCAGGCTTCCCGAAGAGCCTTATCGTTGTGTTTGGTATTGATAGAGCTTTGAACAGCCCTCTAAACTTTGGGGCATATCCCTCTTGGTTTGAAAGGATTACGTGGGTTGCTGCGGGAGTTAAAATCGGGAACTTTCTGATGCCGTTTTCCTCAACAGCTGGAATCGGAAGGCCTAACACAGCCCTGACGTGGAGCCCAAATTCAGAAAAGCCGGTTGGATGGGAGGCCATGGTTACCATTCCGGTGTCGTGGGGTCTTGGAGAAACTTCGTTGGCCCATACTCTGTCCCCTTTAACAAACATTTCGACACCAAATATCCCAAGACCGCCGAGAACATCGGTTATGCGCTTGGCTATTCTATACACCTCGCGCTCGGCCTTTTCACTTATCTCTGCAGGCTGCCAGCTTGAGTGGTAATCTCCTTCAATTTGGTAATGGCCAACAGGCTTTGGGAAGGTCGTTACGATTTCCCCGTTCTCATCGAAGTGCCTAACCGCTAATTCGGTAATCTCGATGTCAAAGTCTATATGCTCCTCAACGATTATCTTATCGGCACTTCCCCTTGCCTTTTTCTTCGCCTCTTCCCACGCTTTGGGAACATCTTCGGGCCCTTTAACGAAGTAGGAACCCTTTCCACTGGAGCTCATTATGGCCTTAGTATGGCAGGGGTAGCCTATCTTTTCACATGCATCGTAGAGCTCGTCTATGGTTGAAGCATATGCGTAACGAGAGGTCGGAACTTTTGCCTCTTTTGCAAGGGTCTCGCGGGTTCTTTCTCTATGCATGGCTATCCAGGTGGCCCTGGCATTTGGCACTACAAAATAACCTTCTTTTTCGATCTCAAAGAGTGCATCGAGGTTTATGGCCTCGATTTCTGGTATTATGGCGTCGGGTTTTTCCCTCTCAACTATGCTCCACAGAAAATCTTTGTCTCTCATATTGCCGACGTAACTTTTATGGGCAACCTGCATAGCCGGGGCGTTTGGATACCGATCGACCGCTATAACCTCAACTCCCAATCTTTGAGCCTCTATGGCTATCTCTTTTCCAAGTTCGCCACTCCCAAGAAGGAGAATTTTAACGGCAGAATCAGTTAAGGGTGTCCCAATCTCATCTCTAATGCTTATCATGGGCATCACCTAAATTTATTGACGTTTATATGTTAAAATCTTTAAATATTTAAGAGTTTTTTAACATAAAAATGATAAAATTTTTAAAGCCTCTCCCCAAATACATTCCGGTGATGATCATGTTAACTTATGCACAAGCTGGTGTTGATGATGAAAAGACCCAGCAAGCTCTAAAGGGAATAATCTCTCTTGCAAAAGCCACTTTTGAGTTTAGGAAAGGAAAAATAGGGGAACCAAAGATTGATATAGGCCATTATGCTGCGTTGATAGACTGTAGAGACTTTTACCTTGCGATGACAACGGATGGGGTTGGAACCAAAACCTTGGTTGCAGAGGCAGTTGGGAAATATGATACCATTGGAATCGACATGATAGCAATGAATGTGAATGATTTGATATGTGTCGGGGCGGAGCCAGTGGCTTTGGTGGACTATCTCGCAGTTAAGGAACCAAATGAGGAAATTTTTAAGGAGATAGCGAGAGGTCTCTATGAGGGGGCAATGCAGGCGGGAGTAGCTATAGTTGGTGGCGAAACCGCGGTCTTACCAGAGCTTGTGAATGGCTTTGACCTTGCTGGAACGGCCATTGGGGTTGTTGAGAAAAATAAGGTGATAACTGGAAAGGAGATACAGCCTGGAGACGCAGTAATAGGGATCTCGAGCTCAGGGATTCATTCTAATGGCTTAACCCTTGCAAGAAAACTTTTAATTCCCAAATATGGACTTGACTATGAATTTGAGGGCAAAAAGCTGTGGGAGCATTTACTTGAACCTACGAGGATCTATGTTAAACCAATTCTTGAGCTTCTCAAAAAGGTAGAGGTTCATGGATTGGCCCATATTACCGGAGGTGGTCTGTTAAACCTCAAGCGTCTTACGAATTATGGATTTTCTCTAAAGATGCCTCCACTTGGTGGAATTTTTAGGTTAATTCATGACAATGGCGTTCCGTTAGGTGAGATGTTTAGAGTTTTTAATATGGGAATAGGCATGGTGGTGGTCGTTCCTCAATCGGAGAGGGATGCCGCGTTGGATATCCTAAACAAATACTTTGAGAGCTTTGACTTGGGGGTTGTGACAGAAAGGCCGGGAATTGTCGTGGAGAATTATGGGATTAGACTTTGATTTCAGCTAAAATAAAAAGTAAACAAAAAACTTCAGGATGTGAGACGCTTGTAAATTTCCTCATAGGCCGAAATCAAATTCCCTTTGTCAAAACGGAACACATCTTTGTCCAAACTTTCTTTTGTCTTTGCATCCCAGAAGCGGCAGGTATCTGGGCTTATCTCATCTCCGAGGATTATCTCACCTTTCTTGTTTTTACCAAACTCAAGCTTAAAGTCGACAAGTAAAATTCCTTTTTCTTTGAAATATTCTTGTAAAATCTCATTAACTTTGAGCGCTATCTTTTCCATCTCTTTGATTTCTTTTTCATCTATACCGAGAATTTTTGCGTGATAATAGTTTATCATTGGATCTCCAAGGGCATCGTTTTTGTAGTAGAGCTCTATTATTGGCTCCGGAAGTTCGGAGCCCTCTTCTAGGGGAAGTCTCCTTTTCAAACTCCCAGCAACTACGTTCCTAACAACAACTTCGACGGGAAACATTTGAAGCTTTTCTACGATAAGCCTGTTGTCGCCAGCAACACCTATGAAATGAGTTTTTATGCCCTTCTCTTCCAAGAGCTTGAAAAGGAGGGCACTTATCTGAGCGTTAAGCCGTCCTTTGCCTTTGAATTGTGCCCTCTTCTCTCCATTAAAAGCCGTGGCATCGTCCTTGAACTCCATTATTATCTTTCCATCGTCTATAGGTATCATCTTCTTCGCTTTCCCTTCATAAACTTGCATTTTTATCACCATATTCATGTAAAATTTTAGAGTATTTAAGTTTTATTTTACAATTTTTGTGTCAATATTTGGGCAAAGTTTTTAAGTTAAAAGTGGTAAGTTACACTGAAATAATTGTAATCAATTAACATTTAAAAGTCAAGAATTCTCGGGTGAAAACAATGAGGGAAAAATGCGGAATCTTTGCAGCCAAGGCAGAGAACGCCTCTAAAAAAGCGTATTATGCTCTCATGGCTCTTCAGCATAGGGGGCAGGAGAGTGCTGGAATAAGTGTATGGAAACATAAAATAAGAACCCTATCCGGTAGGGGGTTGGTTTCAGAAGTTTTTCGGGGCAGTGAGCTTGCAAGGCTTAGGTCAAACATGGCCATAGCCCATGTTCGCTACTCAACCTCGGGTTCCCTTAATGAGACCCAGCCCTTACAAACTTCTTGTTGTGGAAAAGAAATCGCTGTGGCACACAATGGGACTCTCACAAATTTCATACCTTTGAAGGAGGAATATGAAAAGAGGGGAGTAAAGTTTAGACATTCTGTTGATTCAGAGCTTTTGGGGATATCTTTTCTCTGGCACCTGAAGGAAACTGGTGACGAATTCGAAGCCATGAAAGCGGTTTTTAATGAGGTTAAAGGGGCCTACTCTGTGGCTTTTCTCTTCGATGGCAAAATATTGGTTGCTAGAGATCCCCTCGGCTTTAGACCCCTCAGCTATGGCATAGGGAATGGTCACTACTTTGCTTCTGAAGATTCTGCGTTGAGGCTTTTTGTAGATGAGACTAGGGATGTAAAGCCTGGGGAGGTGTTTTTGATTTCTGAAGATGTCGAGAGTAAAGTTTTGGTTAATGAAGACCATTATCATTGTGTTTTTGAGTACATCTATTTCGCGAGGCCGGATAGTGTTCTTGATGGAGTGAGTGTTTATAAAGCGAGGGTCAAGATGGGGCAGGAACTTGCACGTGAGAGCCCTGCAAGTGCTGACGTTGTCGTTCCAGTGCCGGATTCTGGTAGAGCGGCTGCATTGGGCTTTTCTCAGGTGAGCGGGATTCCGTATGCTGAAGGTTTGATAAAGAACCGTTATATTGGGAGGACCTTTATAATGCCTGGCCAATTCTACAGGGAGTTAAAAGTAAAGCTCAAACTTTCCCCTGTTAGAGATATTATTGATGGAAAGCGTGTTGTTCTTGTAGATGATTCCATAGTGAGGGGCACTACAATGAAACGGATAGTAGCGATGTTACGGAATGCCGGTGCAAAAGAAGTGCATGTAAGAATAGCCTCTCCCCCAATAAAACATCCTTGCTATATGGGAATAGACATTCCAACCAGACATGAGTTGATAGCAGCTTTTGGAGGCATAGAGAAGGTTAGAAAAGCAATCGGGGCGGATAGTTTGTCTTATCTTACTGTTGAGGGTCTAAAAAAAGCTGTAGGAAAAAGAGATCTCTGCCTAGCATGCCTTACGGGTAATTATCCTGAGTGGGCCTTTCGGTTTTGAGTTTTCTTATTCTTGCAGCTGAAAATTTAAATTCCGGAGTTCCTGCTTTGTTAAGGGCACTGCTGGTTAGTTTGTTTGCTTTAAAGTGAAAAGGGATTGCTATGACTCCTTCCCCAATTTTTCCAATTTCAGCCTTTATTCTAATTTTCCCACGCCTTGTTGCAATTTCTATTAAATCACCTGTTTTTATTCCCAGTCTTCGTGCGTCATTTTCGCTTATCACGGCTTTTGGTTCTCCCATAAGTTTGACCAGTGAAGGACTTCTCAGTGCCATTTCTCCGGTGTTGTAGTTACTCATAAGTCTAACCGTGGTCAAGGCAAAGGGATAATCGTTGTTGGTACTTTCCCATGGAAAAATCCGTTCCACAGCAACGAACCGGGCCTTCCCATCTGGCATTGCGAATTCCCATGTGTGAAGTCTTTTCTTCGGGAGGAATATTCCATCGCTCTCTTTAAGTTCTTTTATATCTCTTTCCTCAAGTTCAGGAAACAAACGAAAGTATTCTTCTGTTATTTCCTCCACTGAGGAATAGTTGAACCCGGGCAAGCCCAAAGCCTTTCCAAGCATTGTTAATATCTCCCAATCTGGTTTGGAGTCTCCCAGGGGTTCAATGACTTTTTCACTCCATTGAATTCTACGTTCACTGTTCATATATGAGCCTTCCTTTTCACAGAAACTTGAGGCGGGGAGGAGATAGTGAGCATAGCGGGCTGTTTGTGTCATAAACAAATCCTGCACAACTAGGAGATCCAGTTTTTTAAGAGCTTTTCTGACCCGAGCGAAGTTGGCTTCACTAACGGCTGGGTTTTCTCCGACAATGTAAAGAGCCATTAAATCTCCCCGCTCAATTGCATCCCAGAGTTCCGTGAGGTATAATCCTCTTTCTGTTGGAATATCCTCTACCCCCCAAAGAGAAGCAACCCTTTTTCTGAACTTTTCATCATCGAGTGGGATATAGCCGGGCAAGAACTCGCTAAGGGCGCCCATATACGCTGCTCCTTGAACGTTGTTTTGTCCGCGCATTGGATATAGGCCACCTCTCTCACCTATGTAGCCTAAGAGGAGGGCAAGGTCTACTATCGCTAGAACGTTTTCAACCCCGGAGACATGTTGTGTTACTCCCATCCCCCACATAATTGCCCCACTTCCAGCTAAAGCAAATTCCCTTGCGACTTCTCTTATAAGTGAGGCTGGGATTCCAGTAACCTTTTCTGCGTATTCGGGAGTGTATTTCATAGTGGCCATTCTAATCTCTGAAAATCCTGTTGTTCTTTTTTTAATGAAATCTGCGTTGTAGAGCTCTTCTTTAATTATAACGTGCATAATGGAATTGGCAAGAACCACATCGGTTCCGGGCTTTATTATAAGTTTGTAATCCGCAAAACGCATTGTAACTGTTTCTCGGACATCGATGACAATTATCTTTGCACCCCTCTCTTTTGCCCTTCTTATGTAGTCAACAACGACTGGATGTGTCTCTGCAGGATTGTAACCCCAGATAACTATGACCCCAAATTTTTCCAGGTCTTCATACGGGTTTGTTTGGGCTCCTGTTCCGAGTGTCATTTTAAGTGCATGAACACTGGCTTCATGGCAAAGCCGGGCACAGTTGTCTATGTTATTGGTTCCAAAGAGCCTCGCTATCTTTTGTAGAAGATAGTTTTCTTCGTTGCTTATTTTTGAGGAGGCTATAAAGGCAACGGCATCGGGGCCATAAAACTCCCTTATCTCAAGGAGTTTATGAGAAATTTCATCAATCGCTTGTCCCCAAGTTATGGGTTTTAGAGTATTTCTTTCCCGCTTCAATGGTCTCTTGAGTCTGTCTTTTGAGAGAGCAAATTCCATAGCGTAGAGGCCTTTGGGGCATATTTTTCCCCTATTTGGTTCTCCCTTGTAAGGCTGGACTGTCAACGTTTGAGGATCGATGACGAGCTTGCATCCAAAACCGCAATAAGGACATACGACTTTCACTTTATCACCCATGTACATTTAAATGGCAAAAATAAAAATATTTCTATGAGAAATTTACATATAAATGGCAATAGACTGGTTCTGAAAAGTTATTAAGTGGGTAAGATTTATAAACACCCTGCTTAATTTAACATCGGGTGCAGCCCCGTGGTGTAGCGGCCAAGCATGCGGGACTCTGGATCCCGCGACCGGGGTTCGAATCCCCGCGGGGCTACCAAATCCAGGGCTCCAGACCAAATCTTTTTTAAAACCTTTAAATTCAACAAGCCCCTTCTATATCGGGAGGTGGAAAAATGTACACTGAAGAGCAACTTTTAAGTGAAATAAAAGAGCTTTTGGAAAATGATGAACTTTACACCCTCTATGAGAGCACTTACCGGGAGTATAAGTACTATTTCGACACAACGAACTACATAGTTCTTAACGTTTATCAGTTTAACGACCACGGAGCGATACACGTTCTCCTGACCACAAGGCGAGCCCTTGAAGTTCTGAAAATCCTTAAAAAATTCGGAATTGAAACAACAGCTGAAAAACTTGGCAAACCCTTTGAGTGGAGCAAGTTCATAGTCTCTTTTGGAGCCCTCTTCCATGATGTCGGAAATATGATTCACAGGGACAACCACTACCAGTTCAGCGTTCTTCTTGCCGAGCCCATAATAGATGAACTTGCCAGAAGGTTTGAGAAAAAAGATTGGCTGCTTTTGAAGGCATTGACTTTGAATGCTATTTACACTCACGACGAGGCTGTTCCATGTACAACTGTTGAGGGAAGCTGCATAACAATAGCTGATGGCTGTGATATGGAAGAAGGGAGGAGCAGACTTGCATATAAAAAAGATAAAGTTGACATCCATGCGGTTTCAGCTTTAGCCATAGATAAGGTTGAAATAAAAGAAGGCGACAAAGACATCCCAATTCTTGTGGAGGTGTGGATGAAACACTTGGCTGGAATTTTTCAGGTTGATGAGATACTCACAAAGAAAGTTAAGAGCTCCCTCTTGAGCGGGAAAGTTAAAATTAGGATACACGCAGGAGAAGAAACTTTGGAAAAGGTGGTTTGATGTCTTCTCTCCTTTTAGCTTATGAGGATTTGAAATACCTCCTGAACAGGGGATACAGAAAGAAGTATGCCCTCGAGTTTGTTGCAAACCATTACAGGCTTTCCCAGAAAGAGAGGCATTTTTTATTCAGATGCGTCTTTTCTGATAGGGAAATTGAAGAAAGAAAAGTTAAGCTTCTCCAGCCTGGGAACTTAAAAGAGAAAGTCCTTGGGATTGACGGCTTCAACGTGTTGATAACCCTTGAATCTCTCCTTGATGGGATGGTAATTCTCTGCGAGGATGGGCTTTTGAGGGATCTCAAACATCAGGGAGGGTATAAGATAAGCCCAAGAACTTTGCAAACGTTGAGTCTTCTAATTGACTTTTTAAAAACGCTGAACTTAAAGGAAGTTTTGTTTTTATATGATGCGCCAGTGAGTAAAAGCGGTAAGGTTGCCGAGCTCACAGGAGAGCTTTTAAATAGATATGGTGTCTCTGGAAAGGTCAAGTTATCTAAGGCCCCGGATCATGATTTGAAAGCTTTTGAGGTTGTGGCCAGTTCAGATATAGGCATAATCGAAAAGGTCCCTTTTGTAGTGGATTTACCCCAGATGATAGCCAAGAAGAGGGGATTGAAGTACTTATACCTCGCTGAGGTTTTAAAAACCCCGGAGCTGTTGGAATTTTAGCTTTTAGGTATTTTTCGAATGTTGCAATTTCGTTTAAATTGTTGGGAAACTATTAAACAGACGGTCCTCCGCTGGATACTCCTGTCCACTGAGAGAAGGGTACATTACGCTGCCACTCCCTGAAGAACTTTTACGAGGCCTTTAGAATCGAAACACCGGAGGAAAAATGGTCTCGTGAAGCTCAGTGACAATATCATCTTTGAGAAGGTTTTAACAAAGTAAGGTTTATATCCTTTCTTCCCTATCTTCTCATATGTTCGGAGAGCACGAGCTAAAGACTCAGTTCATAAGGATTGCTGACAAAAAGATTCACCTTCTTGAAGAGAAAGGAGACATAATCAGGTACAGGCGGGAGAATGTAGAAAAGCTTATCAAAAACAGCGGAGAGAAGCTTAAGGTTCTCCCCTCTCCAGCCTTGGGTTATGGTGTGAGGCTTCTTATGGTGAAGTTCAAAGAGCTCGTTGTGATACCTCCCCGGGATTCAATAACTGGCTTTGTTGAGGCCCCCGTGGAGATTGATGTCAAGGTTGGCGGTTTAACCATAGACCACTTCATAGCTGGAAAAGAGAAGTACGCCCTCTACGGCACGTTGGAGGCGGGGGTAATATGTCGCTATCACGTCAGTCCCTTTTACATGGAGGAGCCCAACTCTATAGGGGTGGCGAAGCTCATAGTTTCCAACCCATCACCCGAGTGGAAATCCCTTGAGAGGGTTGTGATCCCAATAAGGGGGACGTCCATGTATTACGCGGGCACAAAGGCCTACTATCCACTTCTCGTTGTTACGCTCAAGAATGGCATTCCTGAGGTCAACAACACCGGTAGGCCGCCAAAGGATGGGTTGAGAGCCGTTGGAGAGGGATTATCTCTACCTAACTTCCTGATGAGGTGGTGAGCGTGAACGTTACCTCAGATACCACCTCTTTATGGGGGCAGGAAAGCCTCGGACGAGAGCTCATATTCAGGTTAACGATAGGGGATGTCTTAAAAGCCACCATAATAATAGTGGTGGGCCTCCTGATAGCAAAACTCCTCCGGAAATACCTTCTTAACCTATCAAGAAGCACCAAGTACGTGTGGATAATCAATGAAGACACTGCATCAACGCTGCACAACCTGATACTCCTCATCTCTCTCATATACTCTGTAAGAGCCCTGGGCCTCTCCTTCTCCATCGGAGGGGTGGAGATAAGCAACGTCCTTACGGCGTTTTTCGTCTTCTACTTCTCCTACGTACTTGCCAAGAAGTCAAAGGACTATATGATAATGCGTTCTTCAAAGCAGAGGCTCCCGGAGGTTCAAGTCAAGGCGAAGCTCTTCTATTATATTATAGTCACCCTTGCTTTCTTCCTCGCCCTCAATATTGCCGGTTTCACTGGTAAGCTTACCACTCTACTGGCAGCGGCCGGGATAACGGGTATCGTTCTCGGTTTTGCCTCCCAAACCGTTGTGGCCAACTTCATCTCTGGCATATTCATGTACTTCGACAAGCCGCTTAAGATAGGTGATCCCGTTGAGGTTGCGGGCTATTCGGGCGTTGTCCACGACATAAGGATACTCTCCACCAGAATAAGGACGTGGGACGGTCTCCTCGTGAGGATTCCAAACGAAAAGCTCTTCAACAGCGAGATAAAGAACCTTCAGAAGTATCCAGCGAGGAGAGTTGACATAACAGTGGGCATAGCCTACAAGGAAGATGCCCAGAAAGCGATAGATGTGATAAAGAAGACCCTCGACGAGATGCCCTATGTTTTAGCGGAGCCGGAGCCAATTATATTCGTTGATAACCTCGGGGACAGCAGCGTCAACATAGCGGTAAGGGCATGGGCACCGAGCGAGAAGTGGTTCGACGTGAGGTGGCAGATAGTTCAGAAAATAAAGGAGGCCCTCGACAGGGAAGGCATAGAGATACCCTTCCCGCAGAGGGTCAACTGGTTCGCGGAGGAGCTGAGGGTGAGGATAGAGGAGCCAGAAGAGGAGAGCTCTTAACCCCTTCTCTTTTCTATCAGTGCGTAGAAAAAGCCTATGGTTCTGTGCCTGTGGGGCCATGCCCTCATCGTTCCCTCCAAAAAGCCCGGGTCATAGGGCCAGCTTAGGGGCACGAGCTTTGCATCGGGGTGTCTCTCAAGGAACCACTTGATCACTTCCTCGTTCTCCTCGGGAAGCATTGAGCAGGTAGAATAGAGTAGCCTCCCTCCGGGCTTTAAAAGCTTCCAGGCGCTCTCTATGAGCTCCTTCTGAAGGGTTACCACTTTGGGGATGTTCTTCTCCTTCAACCTCCATCTCAGCTCGGGGTTTTTCGCTATTGTCCCATCGCTCGTGCAGGGAGCATCAAGCATTACTTTATCGGCAATTTCCTCGCCGAGGAGTTCTGGTGCCTTTCTCCCATCGGCTTTGATAACCTCTGCAATCTCAACCCCCGTCCTCTTGAGTACTTCTTCCATGCGCTTTATTCTAGCTTTATCAACATCGAAAGCATAGATTTTACCTTTGTTTTCCATCAGCTCCGCCATATGGCTCGTCTTTCCTCCCGGTGCCGCCGCTAAGTCCACCACCGTTTCCCCCGGCTTCGGGGCAAGAACCAGCGAGGCAACGGCGGAAGCTTCCTCCTGCGCTATCGCCCATCCTCTGTTAAAGAGCCATTCGGGATTGAAGGGGTCGATGATTCTAATTATGGTCCCGACTCTATTGCTCCTCTCGAAGAGGACATGCTTTTTCTTGAGGTAGTCCTCAACTTCTTCAACACTTGCTTTAAGCTGATTAACCCTTATGCTCGTCGGAAGGGTTTCGTTGAGGGCCTTTAGGAGTTCTTCAGCTTCCTCTCCAAGCAACGCTTTCATCCTTGCTATGAACCACTCGGGAAAGAGGTACTCCCACTTGAGTCGCTTTTCCTCGGTGTTGAGCTTGGGGATGTAATTTATCACCCTCGGCAGGAGGTCGTAGTAGTAATATCCCACGTATGGGTGAGTTCTTTTCGAGAGGAACTTGGCCAAGCCTTTAAGATGCTGGATAGTTTTCTCATTTGGATTTCTGAAAACTGCAACCTCAATGGCTACCCTTAAAGTGGCCCTTAACCAGGGGTCGAGGATGAGGGGAGAAACGCCGACTAGCTCTTCTACAATCTCGTCTATCAAGCCGAGGCGCCTCTGGATTGAGTAGAAAATACCGGTGAGCTTCGAATTTTCCCAGTCTTCTATTTTGTACTTTGCAAAGGCCTTCCTCTTCGCCTGCTGGCTGGGTTTTACTTCTTCTCCGAGCTTGACGGCCTCTACTAAGGCGTAGAGCTGTCTGTCACTTAACTTTAGCTTTCCCATCTCAATCCCTCTCAAACCGGTAGATGTCAACTAAAATCCGTTCAAGTTTTTTCCTATGGAAGAAAAACTGGGCCGGAATTTCGAAGGGGAGGGTTAAGCGATGGGTAATCAAAGCCCCTCAGATTTGACAGGATAATTGCGAGGTGCTTTTTCTTCATTCTATCACCTATGAGCTTGCAATGTAGTGGAAGAGTTCCTCCCACGTCATGTTGAACTCGAGGCCTTTTATCCCAAAAATTGTCCCCGCCGTGGTTAATATAAACATTACCACGACTACCCCTAAGAGAAATCCAAACTCTGCCGCAAACGTTACAACAAGTGCCTCCTTCAAGGTTAGCCTAAGCAGCTTTAAAACTGCAAAAAGCACCAAAACCCCGAGAAAAAGATTTATTCCCAGGGAAACTCCAACGCCCAGAATGGATATTGCCAAGATCGAATAGCTTTTCAATTCTCTGTATGTGAAAACCTCTAGAGCCGTTTTCAGGAAGAGGTAGTAAAGGACTACAAAGATGGTATAGATGATGACATCTACAAGTTGCATGAGAGAAAATTGGGAATGGGATTTATAAAGACTTTGGAAGCCTGAGGCTTATTCCCATAGGTTCATCCTTCTCTCTCTTGCCCCCCGGGATTTCATCGAACTCGTACTCCTCCCTTAACCCGAGTAAAATTTCCACCTCCCTAGGCGTAAGCACCGGCTTTCTCCAATTCTCAACATCGTCTATAGGGACACGCGGACATGCCACAACTACGTAGGCGTCAAAGTCAAAGCCTTCCAAAGCTTGGTAGCTTATATGGTTCATCACTATCAGCTGGGCCTTTTTTCCATGCTCTTTTAGAAGTTTTACAATTCTTCTGGCTTCCCCAAGTCTCAGTTGGCCCTTTTTGGTGCTTGTTATTACTCCAAACTTCTCTGCATCGTAGGCTTTAGCTATCTGCGCCCAGCGTTTTCTTATCCATCTCTCCGCCTCTTTGTCCATCCATATTGCATCGCCGCTGTATGGGTTTATTGCAAGGGTTGGCTTTTTTGTGGCTAAAGCAACGCCAATGGGGTGGAAGTAGCCAGCCCCAATAAAGAGAATGCCCTCTGCCTCCACTTTTGCCGCCGAAAAGTTGCATCCCAAAACTTGGCCGGGGAAGGAGACCCTTCCATCTCCCCTGCCGATTCTTACCTCAAATCCCTCATCTTCAAGGAATTCCTTTGCTCTGTTTAAGTCCTTTACGTGCTGAACGGTCGTAACCAATGCTATTCTTTTTCCGAGCTTTTCTATCTCATGCAGATTTTTAGATAACGCTTTGATTACATCTACTTTTGCAAAGGCGGGAATAAAAATCGTTGGGACTTCGAGATTAAGCACCATGTACGAATGGCCGAGATGGATTAATGCATCACATCCGAGCATCTTCGCCTCTCTATCGGCTGGATCACAGGCACCGTAGTTAATATCTCCACTTATTAAGCTCTCTATACCGTTTTCTTCAAGAAACTCTGCTAAAAACTGTGCCTCTCTCTTTAGACCTTCTGGAGTTTGGATTAAAACCCTCTTCGCATCCAATTCTCTCAGCTTTTCCAAAACTTCTCGCTCGTGAAGCTCGTGCATAGGCTCACCAATCACCTTCAAAACGAAATTCTTTTAAAGATTTAGCACCAACAATACCTCGAAGTTCGAGGTATGGTGGTGAAGATGAGAAAAACAATAGCACTCTTGGTATTCCTTATTGTTGGCACTTCTCTTGTCTCAGCCGGGAGACCTTATGATGAAGCCGCGGAGGCAACTTTTGAAGCATTAAAACGTGGTGACTACTCCATCTTGCAACCTTATCTCGATGATGCAATGAAAGTCGCTTTTGATGAGGGAAAGTTCAGAGCGTTTAGGGATGATCTAATCTCAAAATATGGGGAGCTTAAGAGTTACAGCTTTGTTAAAGAAGGCAAAATTTCGGGCTTTATTCTCGGCTACTACAGCTTTGAATTTGAGAGGGCAAACGTTACCCTGAGGTTGGTGTTCAGGGAGGTGAATGGCGAATACCTCCTCTCTGGCATATGGATTGATGGAGTGAATTCAAAGGAAGCTGGTATTCCTTTGGGGGTTGCATTATTCTTCCCAGTTTTGGGAGGATTTTTAGCCTTATTCACATTTTACATGCTGGGCTTTAGGAGAGTAGGTGTTGCGGAGATTATTCTGGGCATCGTATTGGTCGCAATAACCCTTGTCATTCAACCTCTGATACAGAATGCTCCATTTTTGGCAGCTGGCATAAAGTCGAACTCGGAAGTAGTTGCTAAAGGAACGATCTTCGTGGTTTTTGCATCAATATGGCTGGGATTTATTGCCGGATTTTTCCAGGAGAGCCTAAAGTATGGGTTTTCGAAGGGGAAGTATCTTAATGAAGCCCTTTTCATTGGAATTGGCTTTGGGCTTGGTGAGGCAATATTAGTTCCCGCTTTACAGGCTATTCAGCTCGCTACAGTAGGAGTTACTCCAAACCTCACAACAGCTCTTGCTTCCATGCTTGAACGCTACTTGGCTACCCTCTTCCATGCCGGGACAACTGTGGTTTTGGCTTATTCATACAAGAGCGGCTTTGGGAAGAAGGCCTTGTTGAGTTTGAGCACTGCTCACGGCATAATCGACACCTTTGCTGCCTACTATCAGTTTAAGCCCTCAACAGTAGTTTTGGCTATAACCTATGTGCTCCTCTTAGGAGTTTCACTTTTCCTGCTCCGGTATGGTTTGCCGAAAGTAATGGAGGAGAGGGAGGAAGACAGGATTGTTTGGTGATCCCAAGAAAAAGGCTTTAGAAAAATTCAGGAAAGAAATCAGAACTGGAATATATGCTTATTTGGTGCTTTCTCTCTTAAAAAAAGAGAAAACTCACGGTTATGCCCTGAAAAAAGCCCTTGAAGATCTAAGCGATGGGAAGTTTGTGCCGGGTGAGAGCACTCTCTATGGAATCCTCAAAACCCTTGAGAAGTATAGGCTTATACAGGGGGGATGGATAGAAGTCGGGGGAAGGGCAAGGAAGTATTATGAGATAACTCAAACGGGGAAAGAGGTCCTTGAAGAGCTGAGAAGAGAGATCGAGCTGATAAAAGAGGTGCTCGAAAAAGATTTTTGAATTTTCTTTCATAAAATCCCTTTTAAACCTTTTCCGGGTAATTTTATTGGTGGGTCAAGATGCTGAGGAAACTCTTCAATCAATGGAAAGCAAAATGCCCCTTTATTAGGGCAATAGAAAAATGGCGCCTTGAGAGGAGGAAAAACAAATTTGAAGTAAGGAAAAGGGTCAGCTAGTCGATCCTTTCATCACCCTTCAGCGACGGGTTTGCTCATCACAGCATCTTTTTCACTTCTTCTACGACCTTTTCTATGGAGATTGTTCTCTGTTCTCCGCTTTTCATGTCCCTTATTGTAACTTTTCCTTCAGCTAGGTCTCTCTTCCCGAGGATTATCACGGCTTTTGCCCCTATGCTGTTGGCGTAGTCAAGTGCTTTGCTCAATTTTCTTCCCTGGATATCGTACTCTGCCCTTATCTTTGCTTTCCTCAGCATCTGCGTTACCTCTATGGCCTTCTTCTTTATCTCAAGTTCATTTCCTATGTATGCAACAAAGACATCGCTTCCGACTTTAAACTCGGGCAAAAGCCCCTTGCTCTCCAGTATTGGGATTAGCCTCTCTATTCCGATTGCAAAACCCGTTGCTGGAGTTGGTTTTCCTCCAAAAACCTCAATTAAGTTGTCATATCTTCCTCCGCCGCCTATTGAGCCTATACCAAGGTCATTGGGGGCTATTGCCTCAAAGACTATGCTTGTGTAGTAGTCGAATCCTCTGGCTATCCCAAAGTCTATCAGCGCATAATCCTCAACGCCATAGGCTTTTAGCAGCTCAAAGAGCCCTTCGATCTTCTTCAGTTCTTCTACTGCTATCTCGCTTCCAAAAAGTTCGTACGCTTTTGGTAAAACATCATCGGGCTTTCCCTTCAGCTCTATGAGGGCAAAGACCTTTCCTATATCTTCTTCACTGAGCCCGAATTCCTTGAGGTTCTTTATAAACTCCTCTCTGCTCATCTTGTCCTTTTTGTCGATTAGCCTCATAAGCCCAATGTCATCTTTCACGCCGAGCATTTTTGCAAATTCATCCAAAAGGACTCTATCCCCTATGTTAACCTTGAATTCCCTCAAGCCAGTGTTGAGATAGCTCTCTATGAGAAGGGCAATAACCTCGGCATCTGCCTCTATGTTCGGAGACCCAATGAGCTCAACTCCAGCCTGCCAGAACTCCCTTAACCTTCCGCTCTGCGGCTCCTCATAACGGAACATGTTTGCTATGTAGTACCACCTTATTGGCTTTGGGGCAGTCTGGAAAGAAT